>CAJGCY010000124.1 GCA_904501955.1 uncultured Akkermansia sp.
CGGCGTATTATGTGATGCCCCTCATCACCGGCAAAGAGCTGCACAAAGCCGCCCCCGCCGTGGTGGATGAGGCTTGGCTGGCGCCCATCCTCCGCACCCTGCTCGGTGCGCTGGATTACCTGCACGGCAAAAACCTGCTGCACCGCGACATCAAGCCCGGCAACATCTTGCTGCAAGAGGACGGAACGCCCATCATCATCGACTTCGGCACCGCCCGCGCCCTGCAAAGCAACCGCTCCGCCACCATGGTGGGCACGCCCGGCTATACCCCCATCGAGCAAATCACCATCCACGGCAATCGCGGTCCGTGGACGGATCTTTACGCCCTCGGCGCTACCTGCTACCGAGTCATTACCGGTGAGCTCCCGCCCGAGGCGAATGAACGACTCGCGGCGGATGAGGACCCCTACCGCCCCCTCGCCAAGCGCGCGGAGCTGCGAGGCCGCTTTTCTGCCGAGTTGCTGCAAAGCATCGACACCGCGCTGGCCGTCCGCGTCAAAAACCGCTGGCAGTGCGCGAAGGACTGGCTGCAGCACCTCCCCACCGCCACCCCGCAGCCCACGGCGGAGCCCTCCACGCGCTCACTACCGGTCACACCGCTTGCTACCGAGCCTACAGCACCCGCTAAGCATCGGCTCCTCTTTTTTGGCTTACTGGCACTTCTTCTCGCCACCGGAGCGTATGGAGCCTATTCTTACATTCAAAACTCTATGGAGAAGCAAATTCGCGAGGAATTTCCCCAAGCAGAGACTGCACACAGAGCTAAAGAAGAAGTAGAACGCCTTGCCCGTGAAGAGGCTGACCACAAGGCTAAAGAAGAAGCGGAACGCCTTGCCCGTGAACAGGCTGCCCGCAAGGCTAAAGAAGAAGCAGAACTCCTTGCCCGTGAACAGGCTGAACGCAAGGCTAAAGAAGAAGCGGAACTCCTTGCCCGTGAGCAGGCTGCCCGCAAGGCTAAGGAAGAAGCAGAACGCCTTGCCCGTGAACAGGCTGACCACAAGGCTAAGGAAGAAGCGGAACTCCTTGCCCGTGAAGAGGCTGACCGCAAGGCTAAGGAAGAAGCGGAACGCCTTGCCCGTGAAGAGGCTGACCGCAATCCTAAAGAAGAAGCACAAGCCAAGCTTAAGGCCATGGGAATCACGGATTACGATAAGGCCATTCTCGAACACTACGATAATCCGGAAAAATTGAAGTTGCTGATTACCGTAGGGGCTGATGTCAACAAGACGAATAGGAGTGGCGAGACTCCCCTCTACTGGGTGGCGTACAATGGCCACACGGAATGCGTCAAGCTGCTGCTGGCTGCACCGGGCATTGAGGTCAACAATGCGGATAAGAATGACTGTACTCCCCTCTGCTCGGCGGCGTGCTATGGCAGGACGGAATGCGTCAAGCTGCTGCTGGCTGCACCAGGCATTGAGGTCAACAATGCGGATAAGAATGACTGTACTCCCCTCTACCGGGCGGCGTACAATGGCCACACGGAATGCGTCAAGCTGCTGCTGGCTGCACCGGGTATTGATGTCAACATGGCGGATAAGTATGGCCACACTCCCCTCTACCAGGCGGCGTTCAATGGCCACACGGAATGCGTCAAGCTGCTGCTGGCCGCCCCGGGCATCGATGTCAACAAGGCTAAGGATGGCGAAACTCCCCTCTACGGGGCGGCGATCAAAGGCCACACGGAATGCGTCAAGCTGCTGCTGGTGGCCCCGGGCATTGATGTCAAGGCGAATAAGAATGGCTCGACTTCCCTCCGCTCGGCGGCGTTCAATGGCCACACGGAAATCGTCAAGCTGCTGCTGGCTGCCCCGGGCATTGATGTCAACAAGGCGTCTAATAGTGGCTGGACTCCCCTCTACGGGGCGGCGGTAGATGGCTACACGGAAATCGTCAAGCTGCTGCTGGCAGCCCCGGGCATTGAGGTCAACAAGGCGACTAATGATGGCGAAACTCCCCTCTACGGGGCGGCGAGATATCGCCACACGGAATGCGTCATGCTGCTGCTGGCTGCACCGGGCATTGATGTCAACAAGACGGATAAGGATGACAAAACTCCCCTCTACCGGGCGGCGGACTATGGCAAGACGGAATGCGTCAAGCTGCTGCTGGCTGCACCGGGCATTGAGGTCAACAAGGCGGATAAGGATGGCGCAACTCCCCTCCACCAGGCGGCGTACTATGACCACACGGAAATCGTCAAGCTGCTGCTGGCGGCACCGGGCATTGAGGTCAACAAGGCGAATAAGGATGGCAAGACTCCCCTCCACTGGGCCAGTAAGGAATGCGTCAAGCTGCTGCTGGCTGCACCGGGCATTGATGTCAACAAGGCGGATAAGGATGGCGATACTCCCCTCTACCGGGCGGCGAGCAATGGTCACACGAAATGCGTCAAGCTGCTGCTGGCTGCTCCGGGAATCGATGTCAACAAGGCGGATAAGTGGGGCAAAACTCCCCTCCACTCGGCGGCGTGGGAAGACCACACGGCATGCGTCAAGCTGCTGCTGGCGGCCCCGGGCATTGATGTCAACAAGGCGAATAATAGTGGCGAAACTCCCCTCTACTCGGCGGCGTATCGTGGCCACACGGAAATCGTCAAGCTGCTGCTGACTGCCCCGGGCATTGATGTCAACAAGGCGGATAAGGATGGCGATACTCCCCTCCACGCGGCGGCGAGCGATGGCCACACGGAATGCGTCAAGCTGCTGCTGGCTGCACCGGGCATTGAGGTCAACAAGGCGGATAAGGATGGCAAAACTCCCCTCTACCAAGCGGCGGACAGGGGCAAGACGGAATGCGTCAAGCTGCTGCTGGCTGCCCCGGGCATTGAGGTCAACAAGGCGGATAAGTATGGCTGGACTCCCCTCTACAGGACGGCGCGCAGTGGCAAGCCGGAAATCGTCAAGCTGCTCAAAGCAGCAGGGGCAAAGGAGTAAGCGTACTATTAACCTTTTTCCACCCCGGCATTCGTGATGAGTTGATGCCACTAGTTGCTCTGAGCGATAAATCGGAAGTTGGCGAGCAACAAAATCTATCGGAGCGTGGGACTTTAGTCCCACAAATACGTGCGGGGCTTATCCATAAGAGGGACTAAAGTCCCTCGCTCCGAGTGAATGAATGTTACAAATCCCCCTCTTCAACTTCCGATTTATCGCGCAAATTGAAATCAACTAAAACCTCAAACAGAGTTTTCGTGCCACCAAATCTCTATTTGACGGCGACCGGGAGCATTGCGTCAATATCGGCGCGAGGGACTTCATTCCCTCTTATGGATTAGCCCCGCATATTTAGTTGACAGAGGGGGCGCGGGCGTGTAAACTAAGGGCATGCAGCAGAATGGGAAATGGGGTAAACGAACGGAAGGTAAGCCGAGTTATGCAAAGAAAGCCGCGCAGCCGAAGCGACCGGCAGCAGCACCGCGCGCCTTTAAGACGGCTGAGGCTCCCGAGGGCAGTGAGAATTGGGCACGCCCCTGGGTGCAGCTGAAGTACTTTACCTACAACCCCGCCGTGTTCCCCCGCATGCTGGGGGCGGTGAGCCCGGATGCCGTGGCGGGTGGGCTCATCAACGTGTACGACAAGAACGGCGAGCCCTTCGGCGGCGGGTTCTGGAACCCGCAGAGCCGCACCCCGCTGCGCATGCTTTACCACGGCCCCGAGCAACTGACGGAGAAGGACTTGGAAGCCGCCTTAGTGCGCGCCGTGCAGTGGCGCCGCGAGGACTGCAAGCTGGATGACACCACCTCCGCCTACCGCATTATTCACGGTGATTCGGACGGACTGGGCGGCTTGATTGCGGACCGCTATGCGGACGTGCTGAGCCTAGAGGTGACCACGCTGGGTGTGTGGCAGCGCCTGCCGCGCTGGCTGCCCATGCTGCACAAGCTGTGCGGCACCACGCGCCACGTCATCACGGTGGATGAGGCCATAGCCCGTATGGAGGGCATAGACCGCAGCACGGCACCGGCCAGCGAGCCCGTGCACCGCGTGCGCATCGTGGAGAACGGCGTCAACTTTGAGGTGGACTTTGCCCAGGGGCATAAGACCGGCTTCTTCTGCGACCAGCGCGACAACCGCTTGAAGCTCTCCAAACTGGTGGAGGGCAAGACCATGCTGGACCTCTGCTGCTACTCCGGCGGCTTCTCCATACACGCCAAGCTGCACGGCAAGGCGAAGGAGGTGACCGCGGTGGATTTGGATGAAAAAGCCATTGCCATGGCGAAGCGCAACGCCAACATCAACTCCGCCAACGGCCCGCTGCGCATTGATTTTGTGCATGCTGACGCCTTTGTGTACGCCCGCCAGATGGTGCGCAACGGCAAGTTGTTTGACGTGGTGCTGCTGGACCCGCCCAAGTTCGTGCTCGGCCGTGATGAGGAGAAGGAAGAGGGCCTCAAGAAGTACAACGACCTCAACATGCTCGGCCTGCAGTGCGTGCGCAAGGGTGGCTTGTTTGTCACCTGCTCCTGCTCCGGGCTGGTGTCACCCTCCGAGTTTGAGAAAACCGTCATCAAGGCAGCACAGCGCCTTGGCCGCCGCCTGCAAATACTGGAGATGAGCGGCCCCGGTTGGGATCACCCCTTCCTCTCCACATACCCGGAGGGGCGCTACCTCAAGGTTCTCTGGGCGCGGGTGCTGGCATAACAGCACCCCTGCCCCCCCACACACCACCACCTCACTTTCTCCCCACACTACACTGATAAACAAAGGCTTTCCCCACTGAAATGATAGGCACACTCGCACTCGGATTGATACTGGCACTGGCGCTGGGCATGCTGGCACAGCGCATCAAGCTCTCCCCCTTGGTAGGCTACTTGCTGGCCGGCATGCTGGCAGCACAGCCCTGGTGGGGGCTCACGGAAGACCCACACAAGGTGATGCACGAGTTCGCGGGCATAGGCGAGGTGCTGCTGCTCTTCGGCGTGGGCTTACACTTCCACTTCAAGGACCTGCTGGCGGTGCGCAAGGTGGCCGTCCCCGGCTCATTGATGTGCATGACAATGTGGACGGGCAGCGGAGCGCTGGTGTACCACTGCTTGGTACCCGGTGCGGACTGGGTGGCGGCGCTGTTGTTCGGCATGTGCGTGTGTGTGTCCAGCACGGTGGTGCTCACCCGAGTGTTGGAGGACAACAAGTTACTGCACACCCCCAGCGGCCACACGGCGGTGGGCTGGCTGGTGATGGAGGACATCTTCACCATTGTGCTGCTGGTGCTGCTGCCGGCGGTATTCATCGTACCGGAGGGCGGTGGCAAGGCCATATTCTGCGCGGATGACCTGTGGAGCGCCCTGTGGGGCATGGCGTGGAAGCTCACGCTCATGGTGTTCTGCGTGGCATTCCTCGGCAAATACGTCATCTCCAAGGTGCTCACCTTTGTGGCACGCAGCAACTCGAATGAGCTCTTCACCCTCGCGGTGCTCACCTGCGCCTTGGGCGTGGCCGTGCTCTCGGCGGAGGTGTTCAACGCCAGCATGGTGTTCGGCGCCTTCCTGTCCGGCATGGTGGTGGGGCAAAGCAAGTTCGCCAGCCGCGCGGCGAGTGATGCTCTGCCCATGCGCGATGCCTTCGCCGTGCTCTTCTTCGTGTCCGTGGGCATGGGATTCGATGCCGCCATGCTGCTGGAGCACTGGCCGCTGGCACTGGGTACGCTGGGGCTTACCCTGCTCTTCAAGCCGCTGAGCGCGTATGGCGTCATCCGCCTGCTGCGCCGCCCCGGCAGCTTGGGCGTGGTGGTGGGCACCTCGCTCTCGCAAATCGGTGAATTCTCCTTCATTTTGGCAGCACTCGTTGCAAGTGAGCGCTTTGGCTTGCTGCCGAAAGAGGCGGTCAACGTCATCACCGGTGTGGCCATCATCACCATCACCGCGAATGTCGCCATCTTCCGCTTTGTGCCCGCCCTCATCCGCAAGATGGAGGACCGTGGCATCGGCATGGCGCCGGCGGATGCCTCCGCCGTGCCCGAGCCCACGGAAGAAAAAGACCGCGTCATTGTGGTGGGTTACGGCCCCTGCGGCAAGATTATCACCAAGATTCTGGATGAACACAACCTGGAGGTGATTGTGCTGGAGATGAACGTGGACACCGTCACCAAGCTCACCGCCAAGGGCGTGCACGCCATGCACGGCGACGCCCGCCTGCACACCATCCTCCGCCTTGCGGGAGCGGAGCATGCCAAGGCCATCATCATCACCGCCGCCGGTGCCCCCGCTGCGGAAATCTCCGCCACCGCGCGAGATGTGAACCCGAACATCGACGTGCTCGCACACACCACCTACATGCGCAACGCCCGCACCATGCGCAAGCAGGGCGCCCAAATCGTCGTCTCCGGCGAGGAAGAGGTGGCTCTCACCCTCAGCTCCATGCTCCTGCGCAAACTCGGCGCCACCGAAGAGCAAATTCAAAAGGCCCGCGCCGAAAATCGCCAAAAATTGACCGAAAAAGAGCCCCACGAGCTCTGCCATCATCACTAAAACACCCCTTTCCCACCCCTCCACAGGCGGATTTCCCCGGAAATCCGCCCGTTTTTTATACTTTTTTGCACTTTTTTTGCTTTTTTTACAAAAAAAAGCTTGCAATACTCCCCGAATTTATGTAAAATCACCTCGCACCCCTCCAACAGAGGGAAGCAACAAAGAACGGCAAGGAGCGGTAGCTCAGTTTGGTTAGAGCGCAGCCCTGTCACGGCTGAGGTCGCGGGTTCGAGCCCCGTCCGCTTCGTTCAACAAAAGAAGGACACCTTTCAAGGTGTCCTTTTTTTGTTGCATCGGTTCAGGGGTATCACAACCCACAACCTCGAAAGGGACCTTGCCACACCATTTATGGGGTGGCAGTCACGGATGAGCCCGTCTTCGCCCCAATACGCCTATCTCATCCCCCGCAACCAAACAAAAAAAAAACACACCCCCAAGCAGCGCCCCGTGCAGGGCTACGCCGAGGCCTGCGGGTAAGGAAGCCCGGTGGGCTTCCTTCCGACAAGCCGACCGGACACCTCCGGGCGGGTACCGCTTGCGCAGCAAGCGGCTTGGAGGGCGGGCCGCGGGTTCGAGCCCCGTCCGCAAGGAAAATTGCTCATCCACCGACAAACAGCCAGATAAATCGGAAGTTGAAGGGGTGGTTTGCGAGCGTTAGCGAGCCTAAATTGGAGACCCGTAAGGGGCGAAAGACAGTAGCCGGTGGTGGAGCGGCGTAGCCGCGCAACCACCGGTACAACACAAAAAGAAAATGGAGCCCGGAGCGACGGAGCGAAGCGACGCTCCGAGCCGGGACGGGCGCGTGTCTTTTTGTTGTTAATGAGTTGCGGGTATTCCAAATCGCCACAAAAACACCATATACACAAAGCATCGCATTCTGTCGGCCTCCGCTCTGTCGCTAACGCTCCGGCGCTCCGGGCTCGAATATTAGGGGGGAGCCTACCGGTGGTTTCGTCGCTTCGCGACTCCACCACCGGCTACTGTCTTTCGCCCCTATC
>CAJGCY010000125.1 GCA_904501955.1 uncultured Akkermansia sp.
AGCATTTGTTTTGTGGTCGATACGGCAATTTAAGCCACGCATTCTGTCACCACAGGTTCCCTGGGTTCCATTAAATTTCTTACCCTAACAGGGGTTCCGCGGCTTCGCCGCTCCACCCCTGCCTAACGTCCGTCGCCCCTTTGCGGGGCTTTGAATTCCGCTCGCTGACGCTCGCAAACTGTTCTTCAACTTCCGATTTATCGTCCTCGGTAGGCTTATCAGACGTCCCCAATAAGAAATGCCGGCATTGACATGCTTTTGCCTCGGTGTTTTTTTCCCAGAGTCTTGACAGGGGATGCGCAACGCTGTATAATCCGTGAGGAATCGTAAATGACATACCTCGCTACATGGCTGCGTATATTGGTGGCGCTACTGGTCATGCCGGTAGTGGCAGGTGGCAGCTTGGTGGCGCAGTGTAGTTGCCACCGCGAGATTGTGTTTGCCGGTGGGTGCTCATGCGGGCATGAGCATGCGCAGGAGCAAGCTCCCGGTCACGAGAGCGAGACAGAGCGTGATGAGCACCGCTGTGCTCACGTGGAAAATGAGTTACGATTCGTCTCCGCCGAGGTGGATTTGCCTCTGTTTGCCGCGGTCGTCATGACCGAGGTGGCGGTGCCGGATTTTCAGTGCACCCGTGAGCGCCTGCACAGCAGTGTGGCGCAGGCGCTGGTGCGGGCGCGGCAGTGGGACCCACCGGATGCGGTGAATGCGCCCCTATTGATTTGATGAAATGCCGTGACGACACCACCCGTAACGCCTGAAGAGGCCGGCGCGGGCGCGTGTGGTGCCGTGTCGATGCCTTTTCTGCCGGCAGAATACCATTTTTTTCATTAACATCACTTTTTATGCATAAAATTACATTAGTGGCAGCCCTTGTTGCCTGTGGGCTCAGCGGTTGCGTATCGTACACGTCTGCTCCCACCGATTTGGCGCGCGATACAGCGCAGTGGTTGCAGGTTTCATCACAGTTGTGCCCCGCGAATCGTCACCTGAACCGCGCGGACATGCTGAGAATCGGGCTCATGCTCAACACAGAGCTCAATAAAGCGCGCCTGAGCTACGCGAAGTCCACTTCCGTGGCGGAGTTTGCGGGCCTGTGGGATGACCCCTCGCTTTCCGTTGAGGTGGAGCGCGTGTTTAAGGCGAATTTGACCAACAAGGCCATCTCCCCCGGGCTCACGCTGCCTGTTACCGGCTTGCCTGCCTTGGCGAAGAAGATAGCGGAGCACTACAAGGAGGCGGATTACTGGGACATGCGCGACAAGGAGCGTAAGTACATGACAGAGCTGGAGTGCCTGCGCCACCGCATCATGGTGACTCATGAAAAACTGGCCATCACCCGCAAGCGCCTGCACGTCATGGAGGAAGAACAGCAAAAAATCAGCCGCCTGCATGAGCTGGGTGAGGTGGATTTCGGCGCATTCCAAGTCGCCACGCAGCGCTTGAATGACACCCGCAAGGAGCAAATGGAGCTGGAAGCCCTGCACCTGGAGCAGCGCCAAGAACTGGTGGCCATGCTGGGGCTGCACCCCGCCTTGGGCAATATCGAGCTGGCGGGTAGTCTGCCCGGTGGTGTGCCGGCTGCCGTGGGTGTGCCCGGGGCGAATGCGCTGCTGGCCTCACCCTCCGTCAAGTCCCTGCAGGCGGCATACGGTGCGTCTGAGACAGAGCTGCGTGCCGAGATTCGCAAGCAATACCCGGAGCTGGGCATCTCACCCCTTTACGGCAGTGAAGAGGGCAATAGCAAGGTGTCCGTAGGGGTGGAGTTCTCGCTGCCGCTGTGGAACCGCAACCGCGAGGCCATCGCGACTGCCGGCGGCAACCGCGCGCTCAAGCAGGCGGAGCTTATTGCGGAGTGGCGTAAGCTGCTGCAGCAGGCGGGCGCGCTGGGGGCTCAGCAAACCCTGCTGCGCAAGCACTGCGCGACGGAGCATTCTCGCTTGGGTACCATGGAGGCCGCCGCTGCCCAGCAGGAAAAACTTTTCGGCTTGGGTGAGACCTCCATCTTGGAGGTGGCGGAATCCCGCCACGTGGCTTACGAGCGCCGCTTGGCTTATTTGGATTGCCTCGGCAAACTGCTGGAAACCCAGTGCAAACTTCAATACTTAAACCCCGCTTATCAACAAAAATGAAACTTTCCCACCACTTTGCATTTACATTAGGGCTTGGCAGCGCTTGCTTGTTGGGGCAGGCGGAGGAGCACGTGCATGGCCCCGGCTGCTCGCATGACCATGCGGACGCCGCCCCCGCCGCCACGGAGCACGTGCACGGCCCCGGCTGCAGCCATGACCATGCGGACGCCGCCCCTGCCGCCACGGAGCACGTGCACGGCCCCGGCTGCTCGCATGACCATGCGGACGCCGCCCCCGCCACCACGGAGCACGTACACGGCCCCGGCTGCTCGCATGACCATGCGGATGCCACCCCCGCCGCCACGGAGCACGTGCATGGCCCCGGCTGCTCGCATGACCATGCGGACGCCGCCCCCGCCGCTACAGAGCACGTGCATGGCCCCGGTTGCTCGCATGACCATGCGGATGCCGCCCCCGCCACCACGGAGCACGTGCATGGCCCCGGCTGCTCGCATGACCATGCGGACGCCACCCCCGCCGCCACGGAGCATGTGCATGGCCCCGGTTGCTCGCACGGCCACGACCATGCCGGGCACAATCACGCCCCCGGCGAGACCTGCAGCGGCAGCAGTGCCATCATTGTGGAGGCCGATGCCCGCGCTCGCGACTTGGTGAACATGCGCATTGAGACCGTGCCCGCCACCTCGCAAGTGCTGGTGCACTCCCTCTACGGCTACCTGAACACGCCGGAGCACGCCATGCAGACCTATGCCTTGCCCTGCGGCGGTCGCATTACCCTGCATGTCAAGTCCGCTCAGCAGGTGAAGAAGGGAGACCTCCTTTTCACCCTGCAAAGCCCGGATATCATGGAGCAGTGCGCGGAGGTCATCCGCATCAACGCGGCGCTCACCCGTTGCCGTGCAGAAATCGCCACGCTTGAGTCACGCATGGAAGCACTCTCCACCGCCGGCACACGTAACAAAGATTTGGAGGTAGAGCTCGCCAACAAAAAGGCGGAGCTCACCCAGCAGCAGCAAGAGCTCTCCGTGGTGGAGGCGCGTTTGAGCATGCTGTCCCTCGGCGGTAACTTGGTGCAGCAAGATAAACTCACTGTGCTCGAGGTTCGCGCTGAGGCGGATGGTACCGTGCGAAACGTCGGCGTCACCCAAGGCAGCTGGGGTGAGCAGGGCTCTCCCGTCGTTTCCATGACCAACGTGGCGGAGATGGAAATCGCCACCACCATTTACGGCTCCGATGTGCCGGCGTTCAGTACCGTGCGCGCCACCATACCCGCCGGGCGTGAGCAGGTGGCCGTGAATGGCGCTTGGCGCTTGGCGGAAGAGGTGGATGCCACCACCCGCACCCGCGAGCTGTTCTTTACCCCGGAGCTCATCCCCGCCAATGTGCAGCCCGGTCAGCTGTGCCGCTTGGACCTCTACGCTGAGGGCAAGAGCGGCGGCATGGTGTCCATACCGGATTCCGCCGTGGTGAAGGTGGGTGTGGATGACGTCGTGTTCGTGGAGATAGCGGCGGGCAAGTTTGCCATGGTGAAGGTGCATGCCGGCACCAGTCGCCGCGGCATGACCCCTGTATCCGGCCTTACCCCGGGGCAGAAGATTGTGGTGAAGGGCGGCTATGAGCTCAAATACCTCATCCCCGGTGACGGTAGCCAGAAAAAAGCCGGTCACTTCCATGCCGATGGCGTGTTCCACGAAGGTGAAGACCACTGATTTTAAGCAGATATGAATAAATTGATATCTTTCTGCCTCAAAAACAGAATCACGGTGGTGCTCATCACCCTGATTCTGGCGGCAGTGAGCGCTTTCATGGTGGCTACGCTGCCCGTGGACGTGTTCCCGGAGCTCAAACAGCCCCGCGTGACCATCCAGACGGAGGCCGGCGGCCTCTCCGCGGAGGAGGTGGAGCAGTACGTCTCCATCCCGCTGGAATCCGCCATGCAGGGCACACCCGGTGTGCGCCAGGTGAGCTCCTCTTCCGGTGGCGGCCTTTCCTTTGTGTGGGTGGACTTTGACTGGGGTACGGACATTTACTTGGCACGCCAAATCGTGTCGGAGCGCTTGGCTACCGTGCGTGAGTCTCTGCCCGAGCAGGTGGAGACGGAGATGGCGCCCATCGTCTCCGTTACGGGTGAGATTATGGTCATCGCCATTCAGGGGGATGCCACGGCGGACCCGCTGGATGTGCGCCGCGTGGCGGAGTTCGAGCTGCGCAACCGCCTGCTGGCCATACCCGGTGTGGGGCAGGTGACGGTGCTCGGCGGGCGCTTGCCGGAGTACCGCGTGGCGTATGACCCGGAGAAAATGCGCCAAGCCGGTGTCTCTTTTGCGGACCTCAAGAACACGGTGGAGGCCTCCCAAAGCAGCATCCCCGCCGGTTATCTGGAGGATGTAGCCGGTGTGGAGCTGCCCGTGCAGCAAAACACCCGCGCCTTCACCCCGGAGCACCTCAAGCGCGCCATCGTGACGGACCACCCCACGGATGGCGTGGTGCGCCTGGAGGATGTGGCGGATGTGAAGATAGATGGCGCCCCGCGCCGCGGTAATGCGGGCTATGGCATTGCCGGTGGTGCCCCGGGTGGCGAGGCTGTGGTGCTCTCCGTACAGAAGGTGCCCGGCGCCAACACACTGGAGCTCACCTACGCGGTGGATGCCGCCGTGAAGGAGTTTGAAAAGAGCCGCCTGCCCAAAAACATGCGCATTTATGCGGATGGCTACCGCCAGGCGGACTTCATTGAGCTCTCGCTGGAGAACGGTAAAGAGACGCTCCTCATCGCCGCATTGGTGGTGGTGCTGGTTATTGTGCTCACGCTGTTGAACTTCCGCACCGCCATCATCACCCTCATCAGCATGCCGCTTTCCGTGCTGTTCGGCATGGCTCTGTTCCCGATGTGCGGGCTGGGGGTGAATATCATGACCCTCGGTGGCCTGGCTGTGGCCGTGGGTGATGTGGTGGACAACGCCATCATCTTCGTGGAAATCGCCTGGCGCAACCTCAGCCGCAATGCCGCCAAGCCCAAGGAGAAGCAAAAGAGCCGCTACCGCGTGCTCATGGATGCGAAGAACGAGATTGTCAGCTCCATCAGCTACTCCTCGCTCATCATTCTGCTGGTGTTCGCACCGCTGCTCTTCCTCAGCGGTATTGAGGGGCAGTTCTACCGCCCCTTGGGTATCTCATACATGCTGGCTCTGGCGGCGTCTTTGCTGGTGTCGCTCACACTCATCCCCACCCTGTGCATTATCTGGTTCAAGGCCGGTAAGCAGCAGGCGAAGGATGGTGACTCCGCCACGGTACGCTTCATCAAGCGCCTCTACACCCCCGTGCTCAACTTCTGCCTGGCGTGGCCGAAGACCGTTTTCGGTGTGCTGCTGGGTATCACGGGTGCTTCGCTGTGGTTGGGCAGCACGTACGGCACGAGCTTCCTGCCGCCTTTCAATGAGGACTGCTACACCCTTTTCGTGAATGCCGTGCCCGGTACCTCGCTGGAGGAGACGGAGCGCATCTCACGCCAAGTCATGACCCGCATTCAGCAGATTGACGGCGTGAAAACCGTCACCCAGCGCACCGGCCGTGCGGAGAATGACGAGCACGCGGAGCCCGTGAGCGCCAGTGAGCTCGTGGTGCGTGTGGACCTCTCCAAGGACCAGCGCCGCCTGCGTGAGCAGTTCAAGGAGGCCATGCGTGGCATTCCCGGCGTGTCCGGTATGGTGGGTTACCCCATGGCGCACCGCATCAGCTCCGCGCTCTCCAACTCCAACTCGGAGATTGCCATCAACATCTTCGGTGACAACCTGCCGCAAATCCGCGCTGCTGCCAAAAAGGCGGCGGAAATCCTTGCGCAGATGCCCGAGGTGGCAGATGCCCGCGCCAACCGTGAGGTGATGGTGGACACCATTCACGTGGACTACAACCGCGAGGTGATGGCGGCCTACGGGCTCACCATGCAGGACGCTGCGGAGCAGGTGTCCGCCGCGCTCAACGGCATGCAGGTGGGTGAGGTGATACGCAACCTGGACCACTGGGACATTGTGCTGCGTTTGGATGAAGACCTGCGCCGCAGCATGGATGACGTGCGCAACCTGCAGCTCGTTGCCCCCGGTGGCAAAAAAGTGCCGCTCGGTGAGGTAGCGCACGTGTACCGCGCGGAGACCACCAACCTCATCTTGCGTGACAACTCGCGCCTCAAGGCCATGATTTCCTGCAACCCCTCGCCGGATTCCAACTTGGGTGACTTGGCGAAGGCTTGCCGCGAGCAGCTGGACCCCGCCATGAATGCCATGGGCTGCACCGTGGAGTATGCCGGCACCATCAAGAGCCGTGAGGAGGCCGGCCGCCGCCTCTACATCATGGGTGCGGTGGTGTGCGTGCTCATCGTGCTGCTGCTCTCCAGCTCGCTGGGCAGTGTGCGCCGTGCCTTGGTCACGCTCATCAACATTCCGCTCTGCTTGGTGGGTGGCATTGTGGCCATCTTCCTCGCCTCGCCGGAAACGGTGTCCTCCGTGCTCAGCGGGGGCTACGTGCACCCCATTCTCTCCGTGAGCTCCATCGTGGGCTTTGTGACGGTTATAGGCTTTGCCATCCGCTCGGGGCTTATTCTGCTCAACCGCTACCGCGCCCTGGAGCTCAGCGGCATGAGTGTGGATGAGGCCATTCGCTCCGGTTCCAAAGAGCGCGTGATTCCCATCATGATGACCTCGCTCACCACCATTCTCGGTCTCTTGCCCCTCATCTGGGCGAAAGATCAACCCGGTGGCGAGCTGCTGGCGCCGCTGGCCATTGTGCAGTTCGGCGGTTTGGTGAGCGCCACCATCCTGAACCTGCTGGTCATGCCCGCCACCTGCAAGATATTCGCCCGCTTCATCTCCGCGGGTGAGGTGAAAAATTAACCCCCGGCACCACTCGGTGCCCGGTATTTACCCTCGGCGGTGTGCTACACGGCATGCCGCCGAGGTTTTTGATGGCAACCTGCTCGATAAATCGGAAGTTGGCGATTAGTTGGCGAGGAGTTTGTTGGATAATTTGCGAGCGCCAGCGAGCCTAATTCGGAGCCCCGGAGGGGCGCCATATAATAGCCCGCGGTGGAGCCCCGTAAGGGGCGGAACCCCGGGAATCGCCCCCAAAAAAACAAATGCGAACCCCGGAGGGGTGGTATAAAGCGTGGCTCAAAATACGGCATTGTTTCAAAATGCCGCAAACACAAAAAACACGCGCCCACAACGGCTCGGAGCTCCGCTTCGCTACGGTCCTCGCCATTATATGTCGGCCTACGCTGCGTCGCTTCGCTCCGTCGCTCCGGGCTCAATTTTCTTTTTTTTACGCTACCCGGGGTTCCGCGGCTTCGCCGCTCCACCGCCGGGC
>CAJGCY010000126.1 GCA_904501955.1 uncultured Akkermansia sp.
AATGGAACCCAGGGAACCTGTGGTGACATATAATGGCGAGGACCGTAGCGAAGCGGAGCTCCGAGCCGTTGTGGGCGCGTGATTTTTGTGTTTGCGGCATTTTGAAATAATGCGACATTTCGCGCCACGCTTTATACCACCCCTACCGGGGTTCGCATTTATTTTTTTGGGCGGTTCCCGGGGTTCCGCCCCTTGCGGGGCTCCCGTCTTCGCGTCTCGCTTCGCTCGCTTGCTACGCCGTGGCAGGCCACCGCCGGACTATTTTATGGCGCCCCTCCGGGGCTCAAATTTAGGCTCCCGTCTTCGCTGCTGCGCAGCTACGCCGAGGCAGGCGCTGGCGCTCGCAAACTCCCCCCCTTCAACTTCCGATTTATCCTGCGGTTTAACCTCGAATCACAAAAAAAACGGCATCACCGTGTGGGGTGATGCCGCTGAAAATCAGGGGTGGAGTGGAGCCTTAGCCTTGCGCCTTCTCCTTTTTCTTGTTCTTGATGCCCATCTTGGAGGCGGTCCAGTCGCGCATGCGGGCGAAAATGGAGTACAGCCCCGGCACCATGAAGATACCGAATACCGTAGCCAGCACCATGCCCGCGAAGGTGGTGATGCCGATTTCCTGACGGCTGGCAGCACCGGAGCCCGTGGCGACCACCATGGGGAATACACCGAAGATGAAGGAAATAGCCGTCATCATCACGGCGCGGAAACGGAGGTTGGCGCCGTTCAACGCTGCCTCACGCACGGGCGTGCCGCTCTCGTGGTCATCCTTGCTGAACTCCACCATGAGAATGGCGTTCTTGGAGGAGAGACCGATGAGCATCAGAATACCCAACTGCACGTAAATGGAGAGCGTCAGGTTGCACAGCTGCGCACCCATGAACGCACCCAGCGTTGCGACGGATACGGAGAGCATCACCGGTATCGGCGTGGTCCAGCTCTCATACTGTGCCACCAAGAAGAAGTAGGCGAACAGCATGGCCAAGCCCACCAGCAGACCAATCTGCCCCTCGTTCTGGCGCTCTTGGTAGGAGAGGTCTTTCCACTCCACCTCCCACTGGCGGTTGGTGCCGGCTGCGCGCTCCTCCTTGTTGATGTCCGCGATGGTGTCCTCAATGAACTTCATCACCTGGCCGGAGCCAATGCCGGGGGCGGGCGTCACGTTGATGTCCGCACACATGTACTGGTTGAATCGGCCGTAGGTGGACGGCCCCATCTTGTAGGAGAGCTTGCAGACGGCGGAAAGCGGTACCATCACGCCGTTCTCATTGCGCACCCACTGGTTGAGGATGTCATCCGCCGTGCGGCGGTCGCGGGCGTCACCCTGAATCTTCACCTTGAAGTTGAAGCCGTCCAGCGTGAAGTCATTCACGTAAGAGGAGGCCATCACGCTCTGCAGCGTGCTGAAGATGGTGCGTACCGGAATCTTCAGGGATTGCGCCTTCGCGCGGTCGATTTCGAGGTGAATCTGCGGGGTTTCCGCATTGTACTCGGAGCGCGCCATGCTGATGAGGTCCGGGCGAGCCATCAAGCGCTTGCTCACCTCCTTCACCATGTCACCCAAATCCTTGGGCGTTGCGGAGCCGCGAGCCTCCAGCACCATGGATACACCGCCGTACAAGCCCAAGCCCTGAATGGCGGGTGGCGTGGTTGCCATGATGGACGCCTCCGGAATATCCGCACAGGCGGCGTTAATCTTCGCGGCAATGGCGGCAGCCTGCAGGTCCGGCGTGGTGCGCTGGTCCCACGGGTCGAGCTGCACAATCACCATACCGTTACCCTCACCGGAGCCGGAGGCGAAGCTGAAACCACTCTGCGCGGAAACCATGCGCACACCGGGAATCTTGATGATGCGCTCCTCCATCTGGCGGATTACCTTATCCGTACGCTGCTTGGCGGTGGCAGTACCCTCCATGTTCACGATGCAGAAGATAGCGCCCTTATCCTCCGTAGGGATGAAGGAGCTGCGCAGCATGTTCGGCGCCAGCAAGTTCATGGGCTCGAACTTGCTCTGCGGGGCATTTTTGCCGGGGGCACCCTTGCCGGGCATGGCCGCTTGTACCGCGGGTTCTTTCCAAAAATCATTCCACCACTGCGGCGCACCTGCAAAGTACGCATAGTTCGCATACAGCACGCCCAGCAGCAGTAGTACCGTCAGCCAGGCATTGCGCACCAGCACGCCGGAGCCCTTCAGGTATATGGCGCGGCAGCCATCCAGCAGCCAGTTGAAGGGGCGGAACATGTACTCCGCCAGCTTGCTGGTCTTCGCGCCCTTGGGCTTGAGAATAAGCGCGCACAGAGCAGGGGAGAGCGTGAGCGCGTTGAAGGTGGAGATGCAGAGCGCCACGCACATCGTCACGGAGAACTGCGTGTAAATCACGCCCACCATACCGCCGTAGAAGGCAATGGGCACATACACCGCCAGCGTCACCAGCGTGGTGGCGATTACCGCGCCGGTAATCTGCTTCATGCTCTTAATGGTAGCCTCTTTCGGGCTGAGCCCTTCTTCTTGGATGAGTCGCATCACGTTCTCCACCACCACGATGGCGTCATCCACCAGTGAGCCAATCACGAGAATCAAGCCGAACATGGTGAGCACGTTCACCGTGTAGCCCAGCACGTACATAATCACGAATGCACCCAGCAGAGAAATCGGAATAGCCAGCGTCGGGATGAGCGTGGCGCGCCAATCCTGCAAGAACAGGTATGTCACCAAAATCACCAGCAGCAGGGCAAGACCCAGCGTGATGGCAATCTCCTCCATCGTGGCTTCAATGGCCAGGGTGGGGTCATAGCCCATGGTCCACTCCACGCCATCCGGGAAGTTCTTGGCGATGCTGTCCATCTTGGCTTGCATGGCTGCCACCGTAGCCATGGCGTTGGCGTCATTGTTACGCATCACGCGCATACCCACGGAGTTGCGGGTCTGCCACTTGCCGCTCTCATCGCGGTAGGACATACGGCTGTAGCCGGAGTTATTTTCCGCGCCCAGCTCAATGGTGGCAATATCGCTCAGCTTGGTCACGTGACCATCCTCACCGCGCTTCACGATGATGTTGCTGAACTCCTCCACCGTCCTGAGTCGGCCCGTGGCCGTCACCTTGTAGGTGGCGTAGGATTGCTCGTCCTGTGAGCCCACGGAACCCGCCGCCGCCTGTATGTTCTGCGCGGCAATGGCCTCGTTCACATCCTGCGGGGTAATGTTCAGCGCACTCATGCGGGTGGTGTTCATCCACACGCGCATGGAGTAGTTGCGGCTCATCATGACGTCCGCCTCGGAGATGCCTTCCACCTGCGAGAGCTGGTCCTTCACATTCATGCGGATCCAGTTCGTGAGCTGCAAGATGTCCATCTTGTTCTCATCCGCCGTGAAGGCGAGGAAGCACAGCATGTCACCGGAGCGCTTGCGCACGTGGTAACCGGTCTTCTTGATATCATCCGGCAGCTTGGACTCCACCGCCTTAATCGCGTTCGACACGTTCACCATGGCCATGTCGTCATTGGTGCCCGTGTTGAAGATAAGCGTCAGGGAGTATGAGCCGTCATTCGAGCAGGAGGAGGAGAAATACAGCAGGTCATCCATGCCGATGAGCTGCTCCTCCACCGGC
Organism: uncultured Akkermansia sp.; assembly: GCA_904501955.1. Lineage (GTDB taxonomy): Bacteria > Verrucomicrobiota > Verrucomicrobiia > Verrucomicrobiales > Akkermansiaceae > Akkermansia. The sequence continues at coordinate 3,603 of CAJGCY010000126.1, forward strand.
GCTGCCACCACCTGGGCCAGCTCTTCCGCACTGGCGCCGGCGTAGCTCATGCGCACCGAGATAGTGGGCGGCGATACCTCCGGGTACTCGGATACCGGCATCTTGCTCAGGCACAGCAAGCCGGCCAGCATCATCAATATCGAAACGACGAATGCAAACTTGGGGCGGTGAATGAAGAATTGTGAAAACATAACTTGTTGCTGGGTTAGTGGCTTTTAGTTTGCTCCGTTGCTTTCTTGTATCAGGATGCCGTCCTCCATCTCCGCCAACGGGCCGGTGATGACTTTGTCACCCTCCTGCAAGCCGGCAAAGATGGGCGTGAGCTTCTTCTGTACATCCGGCGTACCGCAAAGCACGCGGGTCATCACGGCGCGGTTGTGGCGGATGACGTACACAAAGCGGCCGCCCGTGTCCGTCTGGATGGCGTCGGAGCACACCGCCGGCACCTTGAACTCCGGCTTGCGGCGAACCTTGATGGTCACCACGCCGCCCGGCTGCAAGCCGTTGTTGGCATTATCAAAAGAAGCCCAGAGGTTTTGCGTGTCCGTGGCAGTCTTGATGATGTTGTCGCAGAAGTGGATGCTGCCCTTTTCCGGGTGCTCGGACCCCTTGGCGGTGATGAGCGTCACCTCCGCCTCTTTCTTCAGCTTCTCATCCGAACCGTAGGCGGACAATATCTCGTTCTCGCTGAGGAAGAAACGCACGTAGATGGGGCTCAGCTGCACCAGCGTGCCCAGCGGCGCTTTGATGTCGGCAATGTAGTTACCCTTCGAGAAAAGCACGCGACCGATGCGCCCGCTCATCGGCACCTTGATGGTGCAGCGGGAGAGGTCATCTTTTGCCAGCACCAGCTGAGCTTCCGCGCTCTTCTTCTGCGCAATCTGCTCATCCAGCTGGGCTTTGGCGCTCTCTACCTCATCTAGGCTGGTGGCGTTGCGCTGTTGGAGTTCCAGCTGGCGGTCATACTTGCGCTGTGCGTCTGCAATGGTTACATTCAGGCGGGCTATTTGCGCCTCCACCGCCTTCACCGTGGCCTCATAGCGCGTCGGGTCTATCTTGAACAGGTATTCCTTGGTGGCTTTGTCAATGAACTCACCGTCATGGAAGTTCTGTTCCAGCAGCACGCCTTGCACCAGCGGGCGCAGAGACACGCGGTTGATGGCCTCCACGCGTGCGCCGTGGCAGGTCAGCACCGTGGGGTCCTGCATGCTTGTCACCGCTTGGTAGGTAACGGGTATGGCCACCTCCGGCTGCTGCTTGGTGTCGCTCTGGTCTTTCGTATCGCGGTGCACGGCATACAAGCCGATGACCGTATCCCCACTGCGTACCTTGTGCGCACCGTCTGTGATGACGATTTGCCCTTCCTCCAGCCCGGTGTACACGGCCTGCAAGCGTCCCTGCACGCTGCCCACCGTCACATCCGTTCGGCTTACTGCGCCTGTGGCTTTGCTCGTGCCATCCGGTGCTGTGCTCTTATCTTGAGCGGCTACCGTGTACACAAAAGCGCCGTTGGCATCATAGTGCACCGCCGTCAGCGGTACCATGCACACCTCGCGCGTGTCGGAAAGCCCCACGTGCAGCGCGCCGATGCCCTTGGGCGTCAGGCTCAACTCCGGGTTCGGGAACTCCGCCCACAGCGTGTACGTGTCGGAATCTCCCGTCAGCACATTGTCCACAATGCTCACCTTACCCGCATGGCGGTAGCGGCGGCCGTTCGCCAGCGTCAGGCGCACATCCGCCACGCTGCCTATCTCCTGCGGCCCGCGGAAAATGCCGTTCACATCATACTGGCTGAGGGGAAAACGCACGTAGATGGGGTCCATCTGTTTGATGGTCACCAGCGTTTCCCCGCGTGTCACGTAGTTGCCGGGGGAGAACTGAATGCGCCCCACGCGCCCCGTAATCTCGGCGCGTATGGTGCAGTCCTCCAAATCTTTGCGTGCTTTGTCCAGGTTGGCCTCCGCCTGTGCCTTAGCGGCCTGCAGCTCCTCATACTTGGCAAGTGCGGTCTCCGCCTCCTCTACAGAGGTCGCCTTACTGGCTGCCAATCGCTCCAAGCGAGCATGGCGGTTCTTCGCGTAGATAATCTGCGCCTCTATGCGCTCCACCTCAGCCTCAGCCTGTTGCACCAAGGCTTTGTAGCGCACCTCGTCTATGGTGAACAGCACATCACCCGCTTTTACAATGTCGCCTTCCTTAAAGTGCGGCTCCTGTATAAAACCCTCCACCGCGGCCTTCACGTCCACACTGTTGATGGCTTCCATGTGCCCGATACTCCGGCGCGATATCTGGTCCTTTCCTATCGTTACTTCCTCTACCTGAACATGTTGGCTCATGTTAGGCTGTTGCGCCTGTACTATGCAGCTACAGGCTACTGTCAGCATGACGGTGTGTAAAGCATTTCGCATGACTCACATCTTACTACCTTTCTCCCAAAAATCAATAAGAAAAAATGATTATGTCGTATTAATTGTAAATAATTCATTAAATAAATCACCCCCAACCCGGAAAATTCGGAATTTCCGAATTCTCTCCCCTCTGCTAGCCTCCTTGCCCGAACTCGAATGGTTTTATTGCATAGATTACGCGTGCAAGCTAGCTGCTTCTCTACAGTTTCCTGAGATTTGTTGATTAGGGTATGATTAAATCAAACAAATGTTCTGAGAATCCCGCTTTGACAACCCGAACGTTTTCTGATAAGTTGGATATAGGTCGATGCGCGTTGAGTTTTTCTAGTATTTGTTCAGGCGTAAAGATAGAACAAGGCCCGAGAATAATTTTTGTAACATAACGTGTAATTTTGTTGCTCAGATGAATCGTTTCGCCTGTTTTAAGTTCTAAGTTTCTGGTGCAGCCGTCATCTCGCATAGTAATTCGGTATTCGTCCTCGTATTTCCAATCGGGGTGTTTGGTTGATACTTGCCTCCATAATTTTTGATTAAAGATTCTTGCTTTTTCCTTCTTTCTCTTCTTATACTGCTCAGTTTTGGTGTATGCTAAAGGGACGCAATCAAACATCATACAGCCGGCCTCACTTCTTTCTGAAGAATAGTGGCATTTGAGTAATACATCTCCCCCTCGCATGTCGATGCGCTTTACATCACCATCATTCCAATATTGAAGAAAATAAACAAGAGTCCCCATTTTTTTGTATTCTATCCCCTCGAGAGCTAACTCCTCCCCTTTATTTGCAGGCTCTTTATCTGGATCGGTGTAAAAGTAATCAAAGGAAAACTCTACACACGCGCCCTTAAATTTGTCTGCATAGTTTCCCCACATCGGATGGTTACTTGGATTGCTTGTCAATGATATGATTCCGATATGAGAGAGCATTTCGTCTGAAAAAATAGAACTCCTTGGCAGACATTCAAAAGGGTCATTCGCATCATTTCGGTACGTGAGCTTAAAATCACCATGCTCTATTAGCCCCTCTAACGCGAGAGGAGTAATGTACTTGTACAATGTGATGCGCTTCGTCGAGTATCCTGTATCTGCCGCTACTTGTAGTATCGCTGATTCTTTAGACATATTTTTTTATTATCATACGCAAGAACACCTAATAAATCAAGCTGTTAGTCATAGGTATTGATAAATGAATAAATTATAGCAATAGCGAATATAAGCACTACTATGAAAGCGTCAATGGCGGCGAACCTGCCTGTATTGATGAGCAAATTCCCTTTGATATTCCTGATTCTTGGGAGTGGGTGAGATTAGGAGAAATTCTTTCGGTAATAACAGATGGAACTCACAAAACACCTAC
>CAJGCY010000127.1 GCA_904501955.1 uncultured Akkermansia sp.
CTCGAATATTAGGGGGAAGCCTACCGGTGGTTTCGTCGCTTCGCGACTCCACCACCGGCTACTGTCTTTCGCCCCTATCGGGGCTTAAAATTCCGCTCGCTTCGCTCGCAAACACCTTTTCAACTTCCGATTTATCGAGCAGAGTCAATCATGGTATCAACCGCAAACGTTAACAAAACCTAAAATGAAAAAATAGCTGTGTTTTTCGCTTTGCGGGGTGGGGCTTTTATGCATTGCGCCCTCCGCAGTAGCCGGGAATGGGGCTAGCCGGGGAGGGCGCAGTAAGGTGCCTGTGTGCGGTTGTCAGTGCTGCGGGGCTGCCGTTTGTGGCTCCGCCTTGAATACCGGCATGGGCAGGCTGCTCTCGTCATCTTTACCGACGTGGTCGCCGATGTCTTTGAAGGTGATGAAGATAAACATGACCATGATGAGGATGATGAATCCGCCCATAATCCAGTTCAGGAACTTGCCCTCCACCGGCTTGCCCTTCACCATCTCCGTAAGGCCGAGCACCACGTGCCCGCCATCCACCACCGGTAGCGGCAGGAAGTTCAGCACAGCCAAGTTCACATTGATGATGACTGCGAACCAGAGCAAAATGCGCCAGCTGCGGTCCGCCGGCAGCTCAAGGATGCTGTACATGCTGGAACCGATGCCGATGGGGCCGGAAAGGTGCTCCACCCCCACGCTGCTGTTGGGAGCTAAGATGGCGCTCAGGGAGGTGCCCATCCACGAGAGGCTTTGGTTCACCTGCTGCTGCGGGGTGGGGTACTCCAAGCGGGGCTCTTTACGCGGGAAATCCCACGCGAAGCCCAGCAGCGGGTAGGCATCTGCATGGCCCTCCCAATTGCTCGGAACAACCGGGGTGATTTGTACGGCCGCCGTGCTGCCATCCTCATTCTGCACGGTGAGCTCCATGCTCTTACCGGTCTTGGAGGCCACGGTGATGGCCTGTGTGGAGTAAATGCGTTGGCCGTTCAGGTGGGTGATTTTCTGCCCCTTTTTCAGCCCGGCGCGCTCCGCGGGGGAGTTGTGCTGTATGGTGCCCACGGTGAAATCCATGGCGGGCATGATGCCGACCTTGCGCATGGAGGAGCGCTGCCACCACTTAGTTTCCGGTTGGGTGTAGGCGGTGTTGATGGTCAGTGTCTCGCTGGTGCCGTCCTCCGCCGTGCGTTGCACCGTCAGCGTGATGGTCTCATTCTCGCTCAGCGCGATGAGGTCCGTGACGCCCTGCATGTTGCCCGCCCACTTGCTGACGGGCTTGTTGTCAATGGCGATGATGGTATCACCGGCTTTCAGCCCCGCGGCTTCCGCCGGGCTGCCTGCCATCACGTACCCGACCTGAGAATCCGGCACCTCCGGCACATGCTTGCCGCCTACCCACACGATGCAGGCGAACACGTAGGCCAACAGCAGTGAGAAAACCGGCCCCGCCGCAGCGATGATGACTTTGTCCAGCGGTTTGAGCGGTTTCAGGTCTTTCGGGATATTCGCCTCACCCTCAATGCCCTCCATGTCGCCCAGCTGGGGCAGGGATACGAAGCCACCGGCAGGAATCCAACCGATGCCCCATTTCACGCCGCCTATGGTTTTGCTCCAAATGGGCTTGCCGAACCATATCTGGAAGCGGTCTATGTAGGCGCCACGCCACTTACCCGCCAAAAAGTGCCCGAGCTCGTGCACGAATATCATCAGGTTGAAAAACAGGATGATGAGTAGAATGAGCCCGACGGTGTGTAGTGTTGATAAAAAGGTGTCCATATACGTGCCTTCCAGTGTAACATCTCGCCGCTCACTCTGCAAGTATTCTGCATGACATATAAGCGGAATTTTGCGCGACCTTTCAGATTGCCGAATAAAATGGGAAGGTCTAATGGCTTCCGTGTTCGATAAATCGGAAGTTGAAGGGGTGATGGTGGGGAAATTTTGCGAGCGTTAGCGAGCGGAACTCGAAGCCCCGCAACGCGGGGCGAAAGTGTAATAGCCCAAGGTGGAGCTGCGACAGCAGCGTAACCTTGGGTATAAACGAAAAAAGGTATTGGAGTCCGACGAAGCGGAGCTGAGGAGGCCGACAGCAGTCGTGCCCCATCCATTCCCCGCAAATTATTGGCACACATCCAAATAAAAAGCGCGCCCGCCCCGGCTCGGAGCGTCGCTTCGCTCCCGGCTTCGCGTCTCGCTGCGCTCGCTTGCTACGCCGTGGCTCGCCGGTCCTCGCCCTTATCTGTCGGCCTACGCGCGTCGCTAACGCTCCGTCGCTCCGGGCTCGATTTCATTTTTTACCATACCCAAGGCTGCGCCGCTACGCGGCTTGCCTTGGGCTATTGTACTTTCGCCCCGCTTCTCGGGGCTCTGAATTCGGCTCACTTACGCTCGCAATCTATTCTTCAAATTCCGATTTATCGAGGACGAAATCTTATTAGAATTTTTCAAAAGTATGTAAATAACACTAACTTTTAGTTGTTATAAGCTGATTTTTGTGCATTTAGCTAAACTTAGACTTGACTTGAGTCTTGAAAAATGGTCTAATCACGCGCTTGCATGACTAAGAAACCTCGTTATTCTATTTCAGCACTCGCGCGCAAGACCGGTTTGTCTGTGCATACCCTTCGCTTTTATGAGAAGGAGGGTATCATTCGTCATGTAGAGAGAACATCCTCCGGTCGCCGCGTGTATGGCGAGGATAGTGTCGGCTGTCTCATCGGCGCCTTGTGCATGAAGCAGGCGCGCTTGACGCTGGCTCAGATTAAGGAGTTTTTCGACCAAACCCTCAAGGGGAGCGATTCTTTGCCCCACCGCTTGGAGATGCTCACGACCGCCCGCCAAAACTTGCACGACCTGCGCGAGAACTTGGCACGCAGCATGAAGCTGGTGGATTTCTTCATCGATGGCGCAAAGTCTGCCATGGCCGCCGTTGCCCGCGGAGAGAACCCGGATGAGGCATTCCCGCTGCTGACGCTGGAGGGTATCTCCTCCATTCCGACCATGATGACCGAGGATGGCAAGTTGGAGCCGTATATGCCCGCCATTATCGATGATTTGGATGATTGAGGCAACGGGCAGTTGTAATTTATGAATGCAGAAGAGAGTAAGACCCCACGCATCCGCAAGGTGATGCTGGCGGTGTTGGCTGCCTTGTTTTTGGCACAACTGGGGGCAGGGGTGTATGATTTGTTGTTCACCAACTATTTGAGTGATGCCCAGGGCTTGAACGCGCAAGAACGCGGTTTTCTGGAGTTGCCGCGTGAGCTGCCGGGGGTGCTGAGCCTGCTGGTGATGGGCAGTTTGTTTTTCCTGAATGAGGTGCGTTTGGCTGCCGTGTCCGTGCTGTTGGCGGCATTGGGTAGTTACATGCTGATGAATCTCGGCCCCGGGGCTTCCATGTGGGAGCTGAGCGTGTGCGTGGTGACTGCCAGCTTGGGTTTGCATATTTTGATGGGCACGGTAGATTCCATCGTGATGCACACCGCCCGCCCGGAGAACCGCAGCCTGCGCTTGGGGCAGATGCGTGCCCTAGGCACAGCTGCCACGCTGCTGGGCGCAGGCTATATTTGGCTCAAGTGGCAGTTTAACAGCAGTTTTGCGGTGGATTACGTGCTGGTGGTGGTCATTTTTGTCGTGGCTGCAGCATTGCTGTTCTGCGTGCGTGCCCCGCAGTTCCCGAAGCGTAAGAGCTTCCGCGAGAATTTCATTCTGCGCAAGGAATACGCCGTGTATTATGGCATCGAGACCCTGCACGGCATCCGCAAGCAGCTCTACATCACCTTCGGTTATTGGTTGCTGGTGAATACCATGGGGCAGCCTCCCGCCCAGGTCGGCAAAATCATGCTTATTGCCGGTGTAATCGGGCTTTTCACGCAGCCGCTTATCGGGCGTAGCATTAAGCACTTCGGGGAGAAGAAGGTGACCATTTTCGACAGCATGGCGCTCTCTGTGCTTTGCCTGGCGTATGCCTTTGCCCCCTCGCTTTTGCCCGCTGCGTGGGCGGTTGGGGTGATTGCCTGCTGCTTTGTGCTGGATAAGATTCTGTTTGACCTCGGCATGGCACGCACAACCTATATTGCGCGCATCTGCGGTGAGCGCCGTAGTGATATTACGCCTTGCATTTATACCGGCATTGCCATCAATCACGTGGCGTCCATCACCTACGGTATTGTCGGCGGGTTGATATGGTCTTATTCCGGCGGCCCTCAAGCCGTATTCCTCACCGGTGGCTTGGCTGTGGTCGGCGCCGGCCTGCTCGCCCGCAAGATGAAGTAATTGCCGCGTGCGAATAGCTGTTCGATAAATCGGAAGTTGGAGGGGTGATAAAAGTTATCGGTGCATGGGACTTCAGTCCCATAAATGCGCGCGTGGCTTGGCCTAAAGCCCCTCTTGCGCCGCTAACAGCTCCGCTGCTTTGCGGGCGCAAAAAGCCACGCAGCGTTCGCAGGGGCGGGCATCATAATAAGCCTGTGTGCGCTCGCTGGGGCGGGCTCCCTCTTGCGTGTTCTCGTCGAGGTGCAGGAGCTCTCGGCAGGTAAGGGTGCCGAACTCGCATTTGAATGCTTCCGCCTGCTCGCGCACGAGGGCAAAGACCTTCTCTTTCTCTTCGGGAACCCCGCTCAGGTTCCCCTTGCAATATCCCGCCACCAGCGTTAGCCCGCTGAATGCACCGCACATGCCACGCATGCGCCCCACCCCCGCACCGAACCCGGCAGAGAGCCTCAGCGCCAGCTCCTCACTCAGCCCCATCTCCCCCGCGCATGCCGCAAATACGGATTGCGCGCAGTTAAATCCGCGGTGAAAATACTCCAGCGCTGTTTCCTCTGCCGTGGTGGTGTTCATGTGATAAATGGCGGGTTACTTCTTACGGTTTTTCTTGCCGCCAGCGAATTTGGTGTAGAAACCGTCGCCGTTGTCACGGAAATCACGGTCGGAGCGCTTGCGGAAGCCGCTGTCGCGCTTGTCGAAGCGGTCGCGGGAGTCGCGCTCGCGGCGCTCATAGCGGTCGAAACGTTCGGGGCGGTCGTTGAAGGAGTCACGGCGGTCGTAGCGCTCCGTTTTTTCGCGGCGCGGGGCATTGCTGAAGCGTTCTGCTCGCTCAAAGCGGCTGCCGCGCTCCTTGTTGCGCTCGTAACGCTCCGTTTTTTCACGGCGGAAGCCCTCACGGCCGGGGTAGGAATCTGCGGCGGAGCTGCGGCGGTCGCGCACGTTGGTGCGGGGCCCTGCATCTTGCCCGGGTATGCCCTTATCAACACGCACATTCACCTCATACCCGCAAATGTTGCAGGTGGCGAGACGCTCGCAAAGCTGCGGCGCAATTTCCGGAGAAACCTCGATGATGGAGTGCTTGAGGTAGATTTTGATGTCACCCACGCATCCCTTGGGCGCGCCACCCTCATTGTAGAAGAGTCCGGCGATGTCCTTCGGGCGTACGCCGATGAGCTTACCGCCGTTCATGAAGAGAGAGGTGCTCTCCTGCAGGCTGCTCCAGTCATTGCCTTTTTCAGCAGCAATGGGCGCCTCCTCTGCCACGGCGGCGTCGCGCTTGTTGCCGTAGCGGCTGGGGCGATCCTCCGGTATGGGTTGCAGCTCGCAGCTGCCCTTGCTCACCAGTAGGTTGAACATGGCTGCCATCAATTGCTCGGCAGGCATCTCAATGTCTTTGAGCTCGTCCGGCAGCTCTGTGGCTTGGGCAGCCTGCTCAATGATGTCATCCACCAGCGCCTCACGGCGGGCTTGCTCTACCTGGGTGGCGGTCATCACTTTTTCACGCGGCATTTTGACACCTACAAAGCGCTCGATGCGCGCCAGCAGGGAGAAGTCGCGGCGACCGATGAAGGTGACAGCCTTGCCCTTGCGCCCGGCGCGCGCCGTGCGGCCGATGCGGTGCACGTAGTCCTCCGGGTCACGGGGCAGCTCAAAGTTCACGACGATGTCCACATCATCAATATCCAGCCCGCGGGCGGCGATGTCCGTGGCTACCAGCACGTTCAGGTTACCCTTGCGGAAGGAATCCATCACGCGCTCGCGCAGTGTTTGCGGCATGTCGCCGTGCAGGCGGTCCACGGAGTAACCGCGGGCCAGCAGACCATCCACCACGTCATCCACCACGCGCTTGGTGTTGGCAAAGACGAGCCCGCGCTTCATGCGGCCCATTTCAATCAATCGGCTGAGCACCTCGATACGTGAGGAGAACACCACCTCGTAGACGCTTTGCTCACAGGTGGGCACAGTGAGCACGGGGCGCTCGATGCTGATTTCCTGCGGGTCGCGAGCCAAGCGGTTGATGAGCGCACGAATGGCAGCAGACATCGTGGCGGAGAAGAAAAGGGTTTGGCGCTCTTCCGGCAGCTGCGCCACAATGCGGTCAATGTCCTCTTGGAAGCCCATGTCGAGCATCTCATCCGCTTCATCCAGCACCAGGGTGGTGATGGTTTCCGTCTTGAGCTCGCCTTGCTCCATCAGGTCAATCACGCGCCCGGGCGTGCCGACCACGAATTGCACGCCGCGGTGCAGGGCTGCCAGCTGCGGTGCAAAGGAGGTACCACCGTAAATCGGCACGGCGGATACACCATCCATGAACAGCGCCAGCTTGTCCACCTCGCGGCAAATCTGCACGGCCAATTCTCGCGTGGGCGCCAGGCACAGCACTTGCACCCCGCGCACCGTCGGGTCGATGCGCTCCAAGGCAGGAATGGAAAATGCCAGCGTTTTACCCGAGCCGGTGTGGGAAAGACCCACGATGTCCCGCCCCTCCAAGGCGGCGGGGATGGCTTGCTGTTGAATGGGGGAAGGGGTCTCGAAGCCGAGCACCTCAATCGCTTCTAATATTTCCGGGCAAATTCCGAGTTCTGCAAATGACATAGACGCGGGCAAGCATGCACGATACCGCCCCTTTTGTAAAGACTTTTTTTGCTTGTTTTTCTCTATTTATCCTGCTGATGACCGGAAATGGCATCCCGAACAGGTGAAAAACCGCCATTAGCCTTTTTTTGAGAGGCTCTCGACGTATATGTGTTCAGCGGATTGCAATCAGCGCGATAAATCGGAAGTTGTCGAACCGAAGGTGAGCGGAATTTTTAAGCCCCGTAAGGGGCGAAAGACAGTAGCCGGTGGTGGAGCGGCGTAGCCTCGCAACCACCGGTACAACACAAAAAGAAAATGGAGCCCGGAGCGCCGGAGCGAAGCGACGCAGCGTAGGCCGACAGACAAAGGCGAAGCGACGCTCTGAGCCGGGACGGGCGCGTGTCTTTTTGTTGTTAATGAGTTGCGGGTATTGCGAATCGCCACAAAAACACCAAATACACAAAGCATCGCATTCTGTCGGCCTCCACTCTGTCGCTATCGCTCCGTCGCTCCGGGCTCGAATA
>CAJGCY010000128.1 GCA_904501955.1 uncultured Akkermansia sp.
CTATCGGAGCGTGGGACTTTAGTCCCACAAATACGTGCGGGGCTAATCCATAAGAGGGACTAAAGTCCCTCGCTCCGAGTGAATGTATGTTACAAATCCCCCCCTCAAACTTCCGATTTATCGGGCCGTTTGAAATCAACTTAAAACCTAAACACATCACTTTTCCGAAAAAAAGTAGCAAACAAATTTCCTCCTGCATCCGTCTGTAGAATAGAAACACGAAACAAGACACAACAAACATCATGAAAACTTACTACATAGCAAAGCCCGGTGCACAGGAACCCATGGGACCTCTGAGCCTCGAAGATATCCGCGAAGGAATCCGCCAAGGTACCATCAATCGCGAATGGTCATACATCAAAACCGGGATGAAAGACTGGCAACCCATTTATGCTTTGAATGCTCTCCTGCAGCGCCCCGCCCGCGCCGGTCAATTTGCCCCCAATGCCAATGGCAAGATGAGCGTGCGTAACAATCAATTCACCGACCCGGAATCCCCCAAACCTCCGCGCCCGAACAGCGGCTTGGCAGCAAGTATCTTGATGACCATTTTCTTCGGCCCCTTGGGCATACCGGCCATTGTCATGTCCGCCCGTTGCAATGCGCTGTACAACAATGGGAAATATGAAGCCGCCGCAAAGGCAGCCAAGAGCTCCCTCACTTACCGACTGTGCCTGCTTGCCATCCCGCTGCTGTTGCTGCTCTTCGTGGCTATCAAACTCAATTTCTGATTATCCCAAAGCGAGCTGAATCCAACCTCCGCCCGTGGGCAGATGCCCGTGAGCGGAGGAATTTGCTTGTCAGGGGCGGGGGCAGGGCGTACAATAAGCGGCGAATGGAGCTGACACTGAGCCACAGCGATGGAGGCCTGCGCTTGAGCCCGGCGGGTAAAGCGCCCCGCTTAGAGCGCGCGTTTGCCGCCTCTGCCGGGCGCGGCATGCTGGATTTGCTGCGCTACGGCCTGCCGAGCGGGGCAGCCCCCATACTGGGCTGGCTGCAAGAGCGCGCACGCCGCAGCATGGAGCACTACCTGCGCGCCCTGCGCCGTGGCGAGGAGCCGCAGCATGCCCTGCAACTGAGCGGGGCAGAGGCAGCCAAGCTGCTGGAGGCCATGCCCGCGCTCGAGGGGCTACCCGTGAGCGCCGGCATGCTGCAAGAGTGGCACGCCTCACTGCACCCGGCGGTGGAGTGGCTGGCAGCGCGTGAGTGCTGCACGCCGGAGGCCTGGCTGAGCCGCTTGGGCGAGGGCTGGCAGCAGCTGGGCATGCTCTGCTTCCATTTGGCGGAGAACGCCGGCGAGAACGCGCAGGAGACCCCCTTTGCCTTTTTAGCCACCTTTGTGCACAAGGCGGGGCAAGATGGCAAGCCTCGCCACGCACCGCTGGGGCTGGCTGCCCGCCTGCTGGCGGGGGATAATGCCGCCCTGCTGGCTCTGCTGCGTCCGCTGCAGCAAGCCGCCGCCGGCAATGCCTTTTTGGCGGAGCTCATCAACTCCCAAGCCGTGTACAAGCCCTGCGCATGGAGTGCACGGCAGGCTCATGCTTACTTGGAGGCCATGCCCCTGCTGGAGAGCTGCGGCATTGAGACCCGCATCGTCAACCTCTGGAAAACCCAACCGCAGCGCGTAGAGCTGGAGGTAAAGCTGGACACGGTGGACAGCCCCGGCAACGGCAAAGAGGGCGCGGCCCCCTCCATCAACATCAACTCCCTGCTGCGCTTCATCCCGCAGGTGGTGCTGGGGGACTACAACCTCACGGAAGAGGAGCTGGCAGCCCTGCTCGCGGCGAATGAGGATGGCTTGGTGCGATTCCGCGGTGAATGGGTGCGGCTGGACCGCGACAAGCTGGAGAAACTGCTCAACAGCTGGCGCCAAGCCACGCGCATGGCCGCCGGCGGCATCCCCATGCTGGTGGGGCTGCGCTACCTGCTGGGCAAGCGCAGTGATGCCCTGCCGAACATCCCCCCGCCGGAGGACGGCATGCGCACCGCCCTCAGCGCACGGCTCGCCCTCGCGCTCTCGAACCTCCACTTCGGCTCCGTAGAACCACAGCTGCCGCATGCCCTGCACAGCACCCTGCGCCACTACCAGCGCGATGGCGTGCGCTTCTTGCTGAACGTGACGGAGAGCGGATTCGGCGCCTGCCTGGCGGATGACATGGGCTTGGGCAAAACCCTGCAGGTCATCAGCTGGCTGGTGCACTTGGCAGGGCAGGGCACCATAGCCCCCGGCAAGGGCTGCGCGCTCATCATCGCACCCGCCTCACTGCTCAGCAACTGGCAGGAAGAGCTGCGCCGCTTTGCCCCGCAGCTGGAGGTCATGCTGCTGCACCCCTACGCCCTGCGCCGCACGGAGGCGGACTACCTGCGCACCAACCCCGCTTGGCTGATGCGCCGTGCCCACGTAGCCATCACCACCTACGGCATTGCCACCCGCAATGAGCTGCTGGCTGCCACGGAGTTCCCCGCACTGGTGCTGGATGAGGCACAGGCCATCAAAAACGCGGACTCACAGCGCACACAAGCCATCTACCGCCTGAGCTCCACGCGCCGCGTTGCCCTCACCGGCACACCGGTGGAAAACTCGCTGACGGAGCTGCGCAGCCTCTTCGAGTTCCTGAACCCCGGCCTACTGGGCACGGAAAAGGAGTTCAACTCCCTGGTGCGCGACATGGGCAACGACTACACCGCCCTGCGCCGCCTGGTGCGCCCCTTCATGCTGCGCCGCTTGAAGACGGACCCCACCCTGCTGCCGGAGCTCCCGCCCAAGACGGAGAAAGCCGCCTTCTGCCTGCTCACCCCGGAGCAAATGCGCCTCTACCACCGCGAGGTGGAGAACCTGCGCGCCGTCATTGCTGAGCCGGACCCACAGGTGCGCCTCGGGCTGGTGCTGCCCATGCTCGGGCGCTTCAAGCAGATTTGCAACCACCCCGCCCAGTACCTGGGGGAGGAGTGGTTCGACCCCGCCGCCAGCGGCAAATTCGCCCGCCTGGGGCACTTGGCACGCAGCATTGCCGCTGCGGGGGATTGCTGCCTGGTGTTCACTCAATACCGCAGCATGATTGAGCCGCTGCATGAGTTCTTGGCGGAGATATTCGGCGCCCCGGGGCTCACGCTGCACGGTGGCACGCCCATCGGCGAGCGCCGCCGCTTGGTGGAGCAGTTCCAGACCCCGGGAGGCCCACGTTTCTTCGTGCTCTCGCTCAAGGCGGCGGGCACCGGCCTTACCCTCACCCGCGCGCGCCACGTCATCCACTTCGACCGCTGGTGGAACCCCGCCGTGGAGAATCAAGCCAGCGACCGCGCCTACCGCCTCGGCCAAAAGAACCCCGTGCTCATTCACCCCCTCATTTGCCGCGGCACCATCGAGGAAAACATCCACAACATGCTCCGCCGCAAAAACGCCATGGCGGATGCCCTACTCGCCGGCGGGCTGGAGAAACTCCTCCTCCACCTCAGCGGCGACGAGCTCCTCTCCCTCATCGCCCCAAGCGAGGAAATAAACGAGGAATAAGCGCCAACAGCACGATTTATCTCTCTCCGTGTGGGCAAAAAAAATCGCCTCTTCACCCGTGGGGAGCGAAGAGGACGATTTTTGTGGTATGAATTGCTGTTATCAGTTGGCGGGGATGATGTCCAGCTCGGAAACAGCGGCGAAATCGCCACCATCATGAGAGGACAGGGCCACGAAGCGGATGAACTTGGCGCGAGCGGGAGAGAAGAAGAGCACTTGCTGCTCCTCGCTGCTCTTCTCGAGCACGCCACGAGCCACCGGGGAACCCCAGTTCTCGCCGTCATCGCTGACGTATACCTCGTAATCCTTCACGTAGGCACCCTCCACCTTGGCTCCGCGGTATTTGATGCCCTTGAGGTGGCGCTCACCGCCGAGGTTGAGGCGGATGTCGTGCGGATAATTCGCCACGGTCACACCCTTCATGGTGTGCCAGTAGGTGTCCGGGTTGCCATCCAGCACATTGAGAGCGGGGCCACCCTCCGGCAGGTCAGAGCTGACGTAGCTGACGGAGAAGAATGCATTGGCGGGGTACTCACCCACGGTGCGGGTGACGATGGGCTTGAGCTCAGCCACAGCGGCGTAAGGCTCACTCTTGCTGATGGACTCCAGGCACACCATCTTGATGTACTTAGCCTCCACCGGCTCCGCCAGCAGGGCGGACTGCTCGTCATCCGTATCAGCCATCTGCAGCAGGCTGTCAGGCTCTGCAGACCAGGTCTTGCCGTCGCGGCTGAAGTAGAAGGCAATCTTGCCCACACGGGAGGAGGAGCGTCCCTGGCGCGGGGTTACCTTCACCCCGGAAAGCTCGCACAGCACACCGAGGTCTACCACCACCTCATGCGGGTACTGAGCGCAGGGCTCGTGCCAGCGGGAGTGCCAGTAGGTGTCGCGGCGACCGTCAATCAGGCTCCACGGAGACTCAGCCTTGCCGGAGTAGCTGGAGCAAGACACGATGCGCAGCAGGTTGGCGGGGCGCCAGGTGTCCAGCTGCTGGAAGCAGAGTGCGGAGTTGATGCACCCCTCAGCGCGAGCGTAAGCACGCACGATACCCTCCTCACGCTGCAGGAAGGGCTCCGTGTAGATGCGCTCGGAACCATCCGGCGTGGTCAGGTGAATGGTAGCCCCCTGCGTGGCGCTGGAGGCGTGCACGTAGCCCATGGCATCGCGAGAGATGGTCACGGCACCGGCAAGCGGCAGCGTCTTGCGACCCACTTCCTCCGGCTTGTCTGCGGAGAGGATGGGGCGCAGGGAGAAGATGAAGGTGGTGGGAGCAGCCAGCGGAATATCGCGGTTGATGGGGCGCGGACCGCAGGCAGCACCGCCGAGACCGAGGGTGAAGGCATCCACACTCAGCACGGTCTGACCGGGCATTTCAATTTCCTCCGGGTGGGGGGCATCGAACAACGCCTGCGGCGTGCAGGGCAGCGCGGAGAAGTTGAAGCTCTCGCCGGCCACGCTGGCCACCATCAGGCCTACGCCCTTATCATCCGTCACAGCCACCCAGCGGGTGTCCATGCGGTTGCCCTGCTCCATGGGCAGGGGGTAACGCTCTACCATGGACTTGACGGCAGCGGTGTAAATACCCATGGGAAAGCCGGCCTTGCGGTCCGGGTAGTTCTCACCGGGACCACGGCCGTACCACTTCACGTGGCTGAAGCGCTCCGGCAGGTTGAGGATGTAGCCCAACTTGGGCAGCACGATGTTGTTCTCACTGGGGATGATGCCGGCAGCCACGCTGATGTAGCCATTCGGCAGAATGGTGTATACCAACTGCGTGGTGTAGTGGAAATCCTTCTCGGTGATGGGACCGTTGTCCGTCAGCGTGAACTTGCCTTGGTCATACTCACGGCTGTCCAAGCTTTCCTTGCGGAGACCGCGGGACACCACGTCGCAGGAGATGCGCACGGCACCCTCCGGCAGGCGCTCCACGAGCAGCGGCGTAGCATCATGCACCAAATTGCGCATGCCGTTGTTGAGCCACTGGTTCATCGCCCACTTATCATTGGCCAAGGGGGCGCGGAAGGAGTTGAGGTGCAGGGTCGCCTTGTTGCCGATGAGCTCCTGACCGTTCACAATGTAGTTGCGGATACCACCGGTAGCCTTATCCACGGACACGGTGAAGTTGCGGCCTGTCACCACCATGCGGCCATCCTCGTTGCGCACGTCGAGCTTCACGGAGGAATCCAACTCCATGCGGCGGCTCTGGGCGTTGTACTTGTTGAAGGCATCCGGCAGCTGCAACTGCTCAGTAGCAATCACATAGCCCTTTTCTGCCCAAGCAGTATTCTCGCGCAGGCGCAGGTTCACCGTCAGGTAGTAGTGGCAGTCCTCACGCAGCACACCCGTACCGAGGGCTGCCGTGGGGATGACTACCTCCACCGTCTCCAAAGGACCGGCGGCAATGCTCACGCTATCCGCAATGATGGCACGGCTGCCTTCCTCATGAATTGCCCAATCGGCGGAGTACTCATTGAGGTTGGTGAAGAGGTGCTTGTTGCGCACGCTGATGCGCACGCCCTTGCCGTCCTCCGTGAGGCCCAGCAGCTTGAACTCAGCGTTCTGCTGCACCTTGCGGATTTCATCATACAACGGGGTGACGGTGCGGTCACTGTAAATCACACCCTTGATGCAGAAGATGCCGTCATTCGGGAACTCGCCGTGGTCACCGCCATAGCTCTGGCGCACCACCTTGCGGCCGTCCGGCAGGGTTACCTCTTGGTCATAGCTCTGGTGAATCCACTCCCAAATGCCACCACCGATGATGGAATCACTGGAGTCGATGGCCTCCCAGTAGTCCTGCAGGTTACCCATGGAGTTGCAGAGAATGTGAGCATACTCGGAGATGTACCAGGGCTTGAGCAACTTGCGGCCGGCAATCTCGCGAGCCCAGTTCACGCTGGGGTACTGGTTGGAGCACAGGTCTGCCAAGTCGTTATTACGCTCATACTGAGTGAGGCGTGAGGGGTCACGCTGTTTAATCCAATCACGCACGGCGGCGAAGTTGTCGCCGGGGCCGGCCTCATTACCGTAGGACCAGATGACCACGCAGGGGTGGTTTTTGCTCTGCTCCACCATGTTGATGTTGCGCCACACGTGCTGGGCGCGCCACTCTTTCGGGTGGGAGAGGGAGAGCTCACCGTAGTAGTAACCGTGAGACTCGATGTTGGCCTCATCACACACGTAAATACCCAGCTCATCGCACAGCTCGTAGAAGAATGCGGGCTGCGGGTAGTGGGAGTTGCGGATGTGGTTGATGTTGCCGCGCTTCATGATAAGCAGCTCTTGCAGGCACTCCTCCTCAGTCACGGTGTGACCGTTGGCGTGCTGGCTCTCGTGGCGGTTCACACCCTTGAGCTTCACGGGCATGCCGTTCACCAAGAAACGGCCGTCCAGCAGCTTCACGTCGCGGAAGCCGATCTTGCGGGAGATGGTCTCCGTCACCACGCCCTTGCTGTCCTTCAGGTAAATCATCAGGCGGTACAGGTTGGGCTTCTCCGCGCTCCACAGGGCGGGGTTCATCACCTTGGCGCTCACCGTGGTGCGCACGTTCTGCCCGGCATTCAGCTTGCCGGTGGCGGTGCTCAGGGAGGTCACCTTGTTGCCGTTGGCATCCAGCAGCTCTGCCTCCACCGTGTAACCGGCGGCGTCATTCGTGCGGTTGTTCACGTCCACCTCCACGCGCAGGTCGGAGCTGGAGTAGTCAGAGGTACCATCGGCATTCTGCGGGAAATCCGTGTGCACAAAGAAGTCACGCACCAGCACCTGCGGGGTGCTGTACATGAACACGTCACGGAAAATACCGGACAGGCGCCACATGTCC
>CAJGCY010000129.1 GCA_904501955.1 uncultured Akkermansia sp.
CGGGCTCCATTTTCTTTTTGTGTTGTACCGGTGGTTGCGCGGCTACGCCGCTCCACCACCGGCTACTGTCTTTCGCCCCTTACGGGGCTCCAATTTAGGCTCCCGTCTTCGCTGCTGCGCAGCTACGCCGAGGCAGGCGCTAACGCTCGCAAATTATACAAAAAATTCCCCTTCAAATTCCGCTTTATCATGCGGAATCAACGATACAAAAAAGCGGGTTTGTGAAAACCCGCTTGAGAAGAGATGCTGATTAGTAGCCCTCCGCGAGGCGTTTGAGCTTTTTGGTAAGCGTGAGCTTGGCAGCTGAGGAGACTCGGTCCACAAAGAGGAAGCCGTCCAAGTGGTCGCACTCATGCTGGAGGCAGCGGGCGAGCAGCCCGGAGCAATCAACCTCAAGCACGGAGCCATCCAACTGGGGCAGGGTGGCACGCACGGAATCGGGGCGGGACACGTTGGCGCGGATGTTGTGCACGCTCAGGCAGCCTTCTTTGAAGAGGTATTGCTTGCCGTAGGGCTCAATGGTGGGGTTGATGAATACGAGGGGCATGATGTCACGGATGGGACGCACCACACCGTTGATGGTAGCCATCTCGGGCTCTTCACCGTCTTCTTCATCCTCGGGGATGTCAATGACAACAAGACGGATATTCTCACCGACCTGCGGGGCTGCAAGACCGATGCCGTTGGCCTCGTACATGGTTTCGAGCATGTTCTGCACGAGGGTTTTGATAGAATCGTCTACTTGTTCTACGGGGGCGCATTTTACCCTCAGAACCGGATTGCCGTATTGTGTGATGGGAAGCAACATGATGTCTGGATTCATTCTACCCTTATGTAGCAGGCTTGTCAATCCCGAATTCCGTATGCCCGCTCTACGCTGTGGCGTTATTTGACACCTTTGTGTCGGGTGGAAGGGTTTGATTTGCGGCGTTTTCTCGGCGAGATGGGGGTATCGGATTGCCAGAGCCCGTTTTTATGAGCGCGCGCGTATTCTTGCGCTTGGCGCAGCTCATCGTCAGCGCCTGCGTGGTAAGAGTAGAACCATGCCAGACCTCGTTTCGATAACTCGAGGTTGATGTACAGGCCGTTTCTGAACACTTTGGCCACCGTTCGCCCATATCGGTCCGTATCCATGACCTCTACGCGAATGGATTTGTTGCGAATGAGTTTAATAAGCTCCTCACGTGATTGTTTGGCGTACTCTTGGCCACGCTCCGGGGCGTCTATGCCGTACAGTCTGATTTCAAAGGGCTCAGTATCTCCATCCTTGAGAGCGGAGAATGAATCACCGTCAAAAACATGTTTGCACTTGGCCGTGTAGCTTGTGGAATTTCTTTTATTTTTGCGGAAGAGGCCGATTATCAGCGAGAGCAGGCGTTTCATAGAAGTGTAGGTGGGGATTATTGTTTATCGAACATATCATCGTAGTCCTCATAAGGGTAAGGTTGAGGTATGTTCTCTTCTGTCAGTTTGGGAAAATTGCGTTTTACCGCCGCGTGTGAGGCTTTGCGGGCAGAGTGCGGTGTTTTGTGGCTGTTTTTGAAAAAGTCTCCACAGCCTCTGCTATACATGTTGTACCAAGGGTTTTTCTTTCTTTTTTTAGAGCCCGCGGGGTACAGAAACTTCCAGTTGCGCCGAATTTGTTCTTCTTCGGGTATACTGCGCCGGTACGCATCTAATTGTTCTGCTGTCAGTTTGTCCATGGGTCATAGAGTAGTAAAAATGCTCGAGTGGGGGAAGTCCGCCCCCGCCCGAGCATGAAGGAAAAATGAGATCAGCGGCTGTGGATATTGAGCATCTGCGCGTAGGTCGGCACCGGCCACAAGGCGGCATCTACCACGGCCTCCAGCTTATCCACCGTTTCGCGTGCGGCTTCCATCGCGTTGCGCATGGCGAAGGGCTCGCCGTTTTCGATGGCTTGTGCAAGGGCTGTTACGCGCGGCTCAAGCTCATCGTACATGGCGCCGATTTCGTTGGCCTTGGCAGTGGCTGCGCTGAGGCCTGCGGTAATGCCTGCTGCGCTGATGGCGCTGACGGTGCCACAGATTTCCGTCATCTGCGTGGCAACGGCGGGCAGGTAAATGGTGCGCAGCATGTTCAGGCAGGTCTTTGCCTCGATGTCGATGAGTTTCTCGAAGCTCTCCTGCTGAATCTCCTTGCGAGCCAACAACTCCGCACGGGAAAGCACGCCGTACTTCTCCATCAGCTCGATGGTGTCGGGGCGGGAGAGTACCTCCAGCGCTTCCGGGGTGGTCTTGATGTGCGGCAGACCGCGGCGCTCAGCCTCTTCCACCCATTCGGCGGAGTAGCCGTTGCCGTTGAAGATGATGCGGTCGTGCTTGGTTACCAGCTCGCGGATGAGGTCACGCACCACGTTCTTGAACTCCGGGGTGCCTGCGTGCGGCTCCAAGCGGGTGGCTACCTCGTCCAGCGCCTCGGTCATGATGGTGTTGAGCACCGCCATGGGCCAGGCACAGGTCTGAGAGGAACCGACGGCGCGGAACTCGAACTTGTTGCCCGTGAAGGCGAAGGGTGAGGTGCGGTTGCGGTCCGTGGTGTCCTTCGGCAGCTCCGGCAGCACATCCACGCCGAGCTCCATGGTGGTTTTGGAGGCGGAGGACTTGGCACCGCCTGCCTTAATCTGCTCGATAATGTCGGTGAGCTGGTCGCCCAAGAAGATGGAAATGATGGCGGGCGGGGCTTCCGCAGCACCAAGGCGGTGGTCGTTACCGGCCTTGGAGGTGGAGGCGCGCAGCAGGTCCGCATGCTTGTCCACACAGGCGAGCACGGCGCTCAGGAAGGTAAGGAAGAGCAGGTTGCTGTGCGGGGTCTTGCCCGGGGAGAACAGGGAGCCCATCTCCGGGGTGGAGAGTGACCAGTTGTTGTGCTTACCGCTGCCGTTCACATGGGCATAGGGCTTCTCGTGCAGCAGGCATACCAAGTTGTACTTGAGTGCCTGGCGCTGCAAGATGTCCATAATCATCACATTGTGGTCTACCGCCACATTGCAGGGCTCGAACAGGGGGCAAATCTCGAACTGCCCGGGGGCTGCCTCGTTGTGGCGGGTCTTGGCCGGCACGCCCAGCGTCCACAGGGCGCGGTCCACGCTCATCATGAACTCCAGCACGCGCTCCTTGATGGAACCGAAGTAGTGGTCCTCCATCTGCTGGTGCTTGGGCGGCAGGCAGCCGAAGAGGGTTCTGCCGGTCTCGATGAGGTCCGGGCGCTGCAGGTACAGGTCGCGGTCGATGAGGAAGTACTCTTGCTCAGCACCCAAGTTGCTCACCACGTAAGAGGGCTCAATGCCGAAGCAGCGCAGCACGCGCGTGGTCTGCTGAGCCACGGCTGCCATGGAGCGCAGCAGCGGGGTCTTTTTGTCCAGCGCCTCGCCCGTGTAAGAGCAGAATGCCGTGGGAATACAAAGTGTTACCGTGTGCTCCGTGCGTTTGATGAAGGCGGGACTGGTCGGATCCCAAGCGGTGTAGCCGCGTGCCTCGAAGGTGGCGCGGATACCGCCGGAGGGGAAGGAGGAGGCATCCGGCTCTGCCTGAATGAGGTTCTTGCCGGTGAACTCGCAAATCATGCCGCCCTTGCCATCGGGCTCCACGAAGGAATCATGCTTTTCTGCCGTGGCGTCGGAGAGCGGTTGGAACCAGTGGGTGTAGTGCGTTGCGCCCTTGGAGAGTGCCCACACTTTCATGGCCTGCGCTACCTCGTCCGCAATGCCGGTGTCCAGCTTGCCGCCTTTTTGGACGGTGAGCATCATCTTCTTGAATGCGCTCTTGGAGAGGTACTTCTCCATGGTCTTGATGCCGAAGGTATCACTACCATAGAGGGCGTTAAGTGCAGTCTCAGCGTCCGTCATTGTCTCTGTTGCCATAAAAATATGTGGTTAAGCGGTGTGGGGATATTGTAATATCTTCTGCCTGTCTTGTCAACTCCCTTTTATGGTTGCAAGTGACGCAGATTTATGATTTTTGTGGTGGACACACCGCCTGCGGGTGCGTATAATACGCGCAGACATGTTGCGCAGAGGATTCAGGACGGAAGAGAGCTTGGCACGCTATTGGGCGAGTCAAGCGGTTGAGCTCTGCCAAGATATTGATGACGAAACACAAACGGAGTTTATTGCTCCCATTCATGAGGCGGAGGCTGCTTTGGAGCATGACCGCCGTGTCATCTTTATAGGTGCTGCGAAAAGTGGCAAGTCCTCACTCTTGGCGGGTGTTGCTCAGTATTCTCTCCCGGCTCGTGCTCCCATGCAAAATGACTATGTTTGCTGGCGTTATCGCAGCAAAGATGGTGATGCTACATGCTCTGCGTTCATTCCTTTGGAGAATTTGGAAGGCCTGGAGTTGGTGGATACCGCAGATTGCGCGGATGCCAAGGTGGCGGATACCGTGCGCGTGCTGATGAAGGGGGCGGATGCCATTATCGCCGTGCTTGATGCCCGTGAGGCGGAGTCCTCCCCGGTATGGGCGCTTTTGGCGGAGTTGCCGGAGCAGCGCCGCAATACCTGCTTGGTCGCTGTTACTCATACGGATATGCTGGCAGCGGAATCCGCCTTGCAGCTCAAGGAAACGCTGCGCGCTTTCTGCCGTAAGCGTCTGGCTGCCACCCCGGCCTTATATTTCATCAGCCCCACCACCATGAAGGGGATGGAGGGCTTTACCCACCGCGTGCAGGAGGCTCTTGCGGAGCCCCACGGCGTGCGCTCCGCCATACGCCGCCTCTTAGAGCGTACCACGGAGCTGGTGCGCAAGCAAAGCCGCATTCTGAACGCCCGCTCCGCGGTTTCTCGTACGGATAATGGTTTCCTCGCCGGTATCGAGCAGGAGATAGATCACTTCCTTTCCCACCAGTTGGCCGGCATTAAGAGCTATACGGATGCTTATTCTGAGGCTGCCCTGCAGGCCTTGCCTACTACGCTCAGCAAGCTTTCACGCGTGTTCGGGTGGTGGCTTTCTCCGGTTACTCTGGTGCGCATGGAGCTCTTCGGCCCCGGGGCGGAGAAGTTCTACTACCGTACGCTGCGCACGGAGATTTTGAAATTGCAGGAGATGAGCGACGGCAATTTCGTACTTTCCTGTGCCGGGCACTGGCGCCACGTGCGCCCGCGTATGAAAAAAACGCTCGAATGCGAGATTGGTGATTTCCCGGAAACCGCTCTGCAGTCAGAGTTGGCTGAGCTGCGTATGCGTTTGGGGCGTGATTTGTATAAGCCTTTTACTCAGTGTCAGTTGCGCCGTAACTTTGCGCAAGTGTTCAACAGCCGTATTCCGTGGATGTGCGTGTGTATAGCCTTGCTGTGCTTCTTGCTGGTGCTTGCCGGTGTTCTGGGCTTCATCGGGCAGGATGCGCCTGCCATCTGGCTGCTTTTTGCTGCTGCTATCACCTGGCTCTGTGGTTCTGTGGCTCATTTCATCGCCTCGCGTCGCATTCGTCGTGAGGTGGTGCAGCGCGCGCAGTGCTTGCAGGAGGAGATGTTGGCCACCCTCAGTGGCTATGTAGAGCAGTTGCTCATTTCCCGCGTGGCTGCCTACCGCCGCCTTTACATTGAGCCTCGCAAGAAGGTGGCTCAGCATGATGCCATGCTCAAGCCCCTGCAGGAACGCCATCAGAATATCACCCGCCAGATCAGCGCCATTGCTCCCCGCCTGTAAGCTTTTTTTGTGTCTTATTGTGGCGCTTTTCTTTTTGTGTATCAAAAAATAATAGCATAACAGATAACAAGTTGCGGTAATTTTTGATTGACTCCGTGAAGCCTCGGTGGTAGTATATAGGTATATGAAACACATTTCATCCATGCTGGCAGCCGCGGGGCTTGCCATGCTGACTGCTACGGCGCAAGCCGCCGCTCCTGCTGCTGAGGCTGCTCCCTCTGTTACTCAGGCTGCTGCTCCGCATGCTATCGGTAAAGCCATTTCTGAGATTTCCTTTGTGACGGAGCACAAGCCTAACGCTCAGGCTAAGTATTATCTTTACCTTTGCACCGCTTATTGGTGCGCCCCCTGTCGCCGAGAGATGCCTCACATCATCGAGGAATATAAAGAGATGATCAAGGATAATCACTTGGAGATTATCGTGTTGAGCTGCGATCACCACGTGAGTGGCGCTTTGCGCTATATGGAACTCTTCTCCGCCCCTTTTGCCGTGGTAATGTATGAAAGTGATGCTCGCAAAAAGCTGCCCGGTGCTCCGGATAATGTGAAGGGTATCCCCCATATCGCCATCACGGATGCTGAGGGTAAGGTGCTCTTCTCCGGTCATGCCTCTAACTACAAGGATTGGCGCAAAATCACCAACAAACAGTAATACATCGCTATGCTTGAGACTATTACCGATATCCGTACTCGCCGCAGTTGCCGTAAGTACGAGAGCCGTCAGATAACGGATGAGCAGCTGGATACCATCCTCGAGGCTGCTACTTGGACCCCCACCGGTCGCGGAAAGCAATCCCCGCAAATGGTGGTGGTGCAGAACCCTGAGATGCTCTCCCGCCTCTCCCGCCTGAACGCGCAAATCATGGGTACGGATTCCGACCCCATGTACGGTGCTCCTACGGCGGTGGTGGTGTTTGCTGACAGCACGAATGAGAACGGCATTCTCGATGCCTCCCTGCTGATGGGTACGCTGATGCTGGCTGCTCACGCCGTCGGCGTTGCCTCCTGCTGGATTAACCGTGGTAAAGCCATGTTCGAGCTGCCCGAGGGTAAGGAAATCATGACCCAATGGGGTGTGGATGCGAAGTATGAGGGCTTGGCTATCTGCATTCTCGGCTATGCTGCTGAGGGTGGCATTCCCCCCGTCAAGCCCCGCAGAGAGGGCTACGTCATCCGCGGCTGATACACGTCGATTAGCTTTTTTCCTGGGCACTCGGTGTTTTGCGCCGAGTGCCCGCGCTTTTATTCGGTAAGCTCTTCGGGAACTTCTAATAAGTTATATATGTCCGACAAATCGGAAGTTGGAGCACCGTTAGGTGCTCCTCGCGTGAGGCCGTTAGGCCGAACGTTCGCGCGAGCGACAGCGAGCGTTCGCGTGTAGGGGCGTAAGCCCCAAGCGTTCGAGTGAGTGACAACGAACGTTCGCGTGAGCCGTAGGCGCCAGCCACGGCGTAGCAAGCGAGTGCAGCGAGACGCGAAGACGGGAACTGAAATGTGTATTACCGCGGGCGCATGCCCGCCTAACTTAACCCCCCGTATGGGGCGACGGCTCTTAGGCAGGTGGTGGAGTGAGCGCCAGCGAACGGCCTGCGAGGGCGTAGAAAGCGAAGACTCGAAGCCCCGAGCCCCTGTATATCAACAAAAAAGAAATGGAACCCAGGGAACC
>CAJGCY010000130.1 GCA_904501955.1 uncultured Akkermansia sp.
AAGCATCGCATTCTGTCGGCCTCCACTCTGTCGCTATCGCTCCGTCGCTCCGGGCTCGAATATTAGGGGGGGAGCCTACCGGTGGTTTCGTCGCTGCGCGACTCCACCACCGGCTACTGTCTTTCGCCCCTATCGGGGCTTAAAATTCCGCTTGCTTCGCTCGCCAAATTCCGATTTATCGAGCAATTCTCAGGGCATCATGAGCGCCTCTCGGTTCACGAAAAATACGGCGCCGAGGATGCAGAAAAACGCCCACAGGTAATCCCACTTCCACTGCTCGCCCATGAAAAAAATCATGAAGGGGACAAACACCATCAGCGTGATGACCTCTTGCGTGATTTTGAGCTGGGCCAAGCTGAGCCCGGCTTCACGCCCTAAGTGGTTGCCGGGCACCATGAAGCAGTATTCAAAAAACGCCACACCCCAGCTGAGGAAAATGAGTTTCAGCCATGTGGAGGGCATGGTTTCCTGCCCGGGCTTGCGCAGGAAACCATACCAAGCGAAAGTCATCACAACATTGCTGATAATCAGCAACAATACCGTAAGTGCTATCTTCATGCGCTGCTGCGTCAGAGTGCAAGGTAGAAGTAGCCTGCCGGATTGTGCGCGGAGGGGAGGTGAATCAGGCGCACGCGGCTGATGACGTCCATGCCCAGCATGGAGCGGTCGTCCTCACTGCAGAACACCGGGGTAACACCTTCCACGCTTACGCCGGGGGCCAATGTCATGGTGGCCGGGGCGCCTACCTTCACCGTCAGCGCAGCTTGCTCATTCACATCACCCACGTTCAGCGCCGTTTCATGTGCAGCGCCTGCGGGCCATGCGCTCTGGGGCAGGCGTGTCACCGTGGCTCCGGAGTCCAGCAAAATCTCATGCTTGCAGTCACCGCTCTGTACGATGGGGAACAGGCGCCCCGCGGCATCGCGCTCACCGCTCAGCGGTACCAAGCGCAGCTTACCCTCGGGCAAGCCCCAGTGCATCTTACCGTTGGCGATGTCGAAGGTGAAGGGCATCACCCCCAGCAAGTCCATGCCGAGAATGCCGTCTATCTTCTCCGCCATCATGTTGCGGGCTGCATCCAAACTGAGCGCCATGACAGGGTGTGAGCGCACGCTGACGTCCGCGAACTTGATGTTGAGCAGGTATACGTCCGGGCGCTCCTTGGCATTGCCACTGAAGTTGATGTTGCGGGTATCCATCTTCTGCGGGTTCTTCAGCTTGCTCAAGCTCCCGCTGTGCAGCACGGTGTTGGTGGCGCCGGTGTCCAGCATCATGCGCATGGGTACTCCGTTCATGACACAGGTTACAAGCACCTGCCGGCAGCGCGCGTCTTGGCTCATTGTCATGGTGTCCACTGTTGCCGGTTGTACCGCGGCGGTGGGCTCTGCCATGCTGCTGCCTGCCATCATCCATCCGCATATCAGGGTTATGTATTGTATCAATCTCATGCCCGTATTCTATCCCCTTTCCCTCGCTTCGTCAATGCATTTTGCTGAAAAATCCGTTTTTGACGCCTTTTGGGCTTGCATGATTTATTTAACTAAGGTAAAATACCCGCGTATGAAAAAAAGTTTTCTCACACTGCTTGCGCTGAGCATTCCTGCCATGGCAACGGAGGCTCCGCCCGCCATCCCCGATGGTCCCGTAACATATGATTCTGTGAGTTATCAGGATCCTATGGCCGGTGCAGATTATGTGTTTGATGAGCCGTCCACTCCCATGGCTGCTGCTCCTGCACCGATTACAGCTTCCTCTTCCTCTGAGTCGAAGGGGTACATCAACATCAACGCTTTCTCCTCCAATTACCAAGTGCGCGGTATGGGGGTTACGGATTTCATGAGCTCCAACGGCTATTCCTCTATCGAGGGTAGCATGATAGTCGGCAATCGCAACCTCTTCAACAAGGGCGTGTACCAGCGCATCTCCGCTGAGGGTGGCGTCATTTGGGGGGCCGCTTCCGTGCTGGGTGACTGCCCCATGTTCACCGCCAGCTATGCCTTGGGTAAGGAAATCTTCCCCAACTTCACCGTAGAGCTCGGCTACACCGCTCGCTACGGTGGCTTGGAGGGCGCTATGGCTCGCTTTGAGAACGGTGCCCCGCACCGCTTCGCTCAGGACCTCAACCTCACCTTGGCTTTCAACGACCGCCAGAAGGGCTTCTTCGGCAGCGCTGTGTGGGGGCTTGGCTTCCAAGGGCTTACCGGGCACTACTTTGACTTAGAGCTCGGCTACCGCTTTACGGATGTCATCGGTACCGGTAACTTCGGAGCGGACCTCGAGCTTTCCGCCGGTGTTTCCGCCTCCTTCGGCTACTGGGGTGCCGGTGTTGAAGGTGTGGATGCATACCGCCTGAAGGCTGCTCTCCCCCTGTACACTGCCAGTGGTACCATGGGGCGTGACGCCAAGTTCCAGGTTGCTCCGTGGGTACAGATGAGCACCTCCGGCAGCAATGATTCCAAGATTGACCGCACCGCCGGCGGCACCGGCGTGGTGGATCACTTCCAGTTCACTGTGGGCTTGGACGTAGGCTGGCGCTTCTGATACCTGCCCATTCTCCCATTTTCGCCCCATGGCGTTGCTATACGCGACCCCATGGGGCTTTTTTTACGCTTCTTTTACCCTTTTATCAAAAAAAGGCTTGCATTGCCACTTCTTTTACTGTAAAATGCGCCCACCTCGCCGGATTAGCTCAGTGGTAGAGCACCCGATTTGTAATCGGACGGTCGTCAGTTCGACCCTGACATCCGGCTCTGGTTCATAAGCCGCGCAACCTCTGCTTCTTAGGGCATGTTACGCGGCTTTTCCTTTTCGCTCGGTTTAAGTTTTCAGTTCAACTAGCGGCATCAACCATAAACTTTAACGGAATCTTTCCTTGGTTCTGTCGATAACCATTGGCGCGTTAAAACGGAGTTCGGTGGTTGCTGAGGCGGTAAATGTTTTGATTTTGTCATGCAAAGAGCAAATAGCTTGAAATCCCGTGTATCATGGTGTAGAATGCAGGAACTTAACAACCACATTTATTTAAGCAATGAGCGACAAAGTGAAATTCTTCGACACCACGCTGCGCGATGGTGAGCAATGCCCCGGAGCTTCCATGAATCTCCGCCAGAAGCTGGAGGTAGCCCGTCAGCTCGAGAAGCTAGGTGTGGATGTGATTGAGGCAGGGTTCCCCTGCATCTCAGACGGTGACTTTGAGGCGGTGTACACCATTGCGAAGACGGTGAAGACCTGCCGCATTGCGGGGCTTGCCCGTTGCGTGGAGAACGACATTCGCAAGGCTGCGGCCGCCGTGGCACCTGCGGGCGACCGCGGTCGCATTCACGTGTTCTTGGCAACGAGCCCGCTGCACCGTGAGTTCAAGCTCAAGAAGAGCAAAGAGGAGATTTTGCAGATGGCTGTGGAGGGCGTGAAGCTTGCCAAGAGCTTGGTGGATGATGTGGAGTTCTCCGCGGAGGACGCCAGCCGCACCGAGCATGACTACTTGGCTCAGGTGGTGGAGGCGGTGATTGCCGCCGGCGCTACCACGGTGAACATCCCTGATACGGTGGGCTTCACCACACCCACGGAGTACTACACCATCATCAAGTACCTCAAGGACAATGTGAAGAATATTGATGATGCCGTGATTTCCGTGCACTGCCACAACGACATCGGTATGGCCGTGGCCAACTCTTTGGCTGCTGTGCAGGCCGGTGCTCGCCAGGTGGAGGGTACCATCAACGGCATCGGCGAGCGCGCCGGTAACACCGCTATTGAGGAGTGCGCCATGGCGCTCTCCACCCGCCCGGAGGCCTTCGGCTTTGCTGCCGGTGAGAAACCGCATAACCTCAATACGCGCGAGATTGTGAAGACCAGCCGCGTGGTGTCACGCATGAGCGGTATGGTGGTGCAGCGCTCCAAGGCCATCGTGGGTGAGAACGCCTTTGCCCACAGCTCCGGTATTCACCAGCACGGCATTCTTGCCAAGCGCGAGACTTACGAGATTATCGACCCTGTGGAGGTAGGCTGGGGTGAGACGGAGCTGCCGCTCACCAAGCACTCCGGTCGCGCTGCGGTGAAAGCCCGTTTGGAGAAACTGGGCCACACGCTTTCCAATGATGAGCTCACCCACGTGTTCGAGCGTTTCAAGAAGGTGGGTGACAGCAAGAAGTTCGTGTATGATGATGACCTCTCCTCCCTGGTGGACGACTCACTGGATACCTCCAACGGCGTCTGGCAGCTCAAGAGCATTCAGTTCATTGCCGGCTCTGCGGCGCTGCCCACCGCCACGGTAACGCTGGTGAAGGATGACGAGGAGTACACGGATTGCGCCATCGGTAACGGCCCGGTGAATGCCTGCTTCAAGGCGATTGACCGCATTACCTCTGCCCAAGGTGAGCTGGTGGACTACAACGTGCGCGCAACCTCCATCGGCCAAGATGCCCTCGGTGAGGTGAGCGTGAAGGTGCAGTTCGGTGACTGTGCGCAGGGCTCTAAGCCCATCTCCGGCAAGGGTGCTGCTACGGACGTTATCGAGGCGTCCGCCCGCGCTTACCTGAATGCCGTGAATCGCAACATTACCTTTGCTCAGCTCGGTATTTGAGCGTGATTTTTTGCCATGAAGCCCATTCGCATCATCGTAGGTCTCGGTAACCCCGGCAGAGAATATGCCGAAACGCGCCATAACGTCGGTTTTATGGTGTTGGATCGGCTCGCGGAGCACTTCCGCGTGGAGTGGAAGGCGGACAAAGCCCGAAAGGCGGAGCTGGCTGCAGGCCCCGGCGTGCTGTTGGTGAAGCCACAGACCTACATGAACGCCTCCGGCGAGAGCGTGGGACCGCTGATGCGTTACTTCAAGTTCGACCCGGAGCAGGTGTTCGTCATTTATGATGATATTTCCTTTCCCGTGGGGGCTCTGCGCCTGCGGGCAGGGGGCTCTGCGGGGGGGCACAATGGCATGAAGTCGCTCATTGCTCATTTGGGTACGGAGAAGTTCCCGCGCTTGCGGGTGGGCATCAGTGCCCCGGGGCAAAAACAGATGGTGAGCCATGTGCTCGGCAAGTTTGCGCCGGATGAGCGCCCCTTGCTTGAGGAGGCCTTGCTGAAATCCACCGCTGCTGCGTTGATGGCGCTGAAGGATGGTTTTGATGCCGCTGCAAATCAGTTCAACATCCGCAAGGAGAAGAAGAAAAAGGAGAAACCCGCGCCCCCGCCCACGGAGGAGCAGACCGCGGAAAACACGCCGCCTCCTGCAGAACCTGCCCCCTGAGCAGCCTTGCCGGTAGTTTTTGAAGGCCATTCCCCGCCGCGGGGAGTGGCCTTCTGTGCTTTCATTCATCGTTGATAGGGGCTGTTTTGTTTACGGTTCGCTCCGTCGTTTGTGTTGCTCGATAAATCGGAAGTTGAAAATCAGATTGCGAGCCGTAGGCGAAGCCGAATTCGGAGCCCCGGCAGGGGCGCTATAAAATAGAGCCCGGCGGTGGAGCGGCGAAGCCGCGGAACCCCGGGTAGCGTAAAAAAAGAAAATTGAGCCCGGAGCTCCGAGCCGTTGTGGGCGCGTGTTTTTGGTGTTTGCGGCATTTTGAAACAATGCCGAATTCCGAGCCACGCTTTATGCCACCCCTCCGGGGTTCGCATTTGTTTTTTTGGGTCGGTTCCCGGGGTTCCGCCCCTTACGGGGCTCCACCGCCGGGCTCTATTTTATGGCGCCCCTCCGGGGCTCAAATTTAGGCTCGCTGATGCTCGCAAAATTGCCCCACCATCACCCCTTCAACTTCCGATTTATCGCGCTGTTTGTATTCAACAGGAAACTTGAATTACACGCCCAAAAAAAGGAGGCACCGACTTGCGGTGCCTCCTCATAGGAATCATTTGCTTAGCTCAGGCTTAGGCAGCTTTGCGGGGCTGCACGCCGGGAGCGTGCTTCTTGCCGCAACGGCAACCACCGCACTTGGGAGCCTTGGGACCCTGGTGACCACGGAAGCCACGGAAGTTCATCGGACGACGGCCCTGGAACTTGCCGCACTTGGGACCCTGATGGCCACGGAAGCCACGGAAGTTCATCGGACGACGGCCCTGGAACTTACCGCACTTGGGACCCTGATGGCCGCGGAAGCCACGGAAGTTCATCGGACGACGGCCCTGGAACTTGCCGCACTTGGGACCCTGATGGCCGCGGAAGCCACGGAAGTTCATCGGACGACGGCCCTGGAACTTACCGCACTTGGGACCCTGATGGCCGCGGAAGCCACGGAAGTTCATCGGACGACGGCCCTGGAACTTGCCGCACTTGGGACCCTGCGGGCCCTGATGACCACGGAACTGGGGACCCATGGGACGACGGCCCTGGAACTTACCGCACTTGGGACCCTGCGGCCCCTGATGACCACGGAACTGGGGACCCATGGGACGACGGCCCTGGAACTTACCGCACTTGGGACCCTGCGGACCCTTAGGACCACCGAACTGGGGACCCATGGGACGACGACCCTGGAACTTGCCGCACTTGGGAGCCTTCGGACCCTTGGGACCACCGAACTGGGGACCCTGCGGGCGACGGCCCTCGGGCTTACCGGCCTTCGGGCCGTGGGGCTTGCCGTGACGCATACCGGGCTTGCCATGACGCATGCCGGGTTTGCCGTGACGCATACCGGGCTTCTTACCGGCGAACTGAGCGCGGTGAGCCTTCATGAAGTCTCTCTTGGCGGCGTAAGCCTCCTTGGCGCTGATCTTGCCGTCCTTGTCGGCGTCATACTTAGCAAGGAAAGCGGCCTTGGCGTCAACCGGGGCAGCAGGAGCAGCTACAGGAGCGGGAGCCGGTGCCGGAGCGGGGGCAGGAGCTGCCTCCTGAGCGAACAGCGGCATGGCTGCTACGAGAGCGAGGATGATGGATTTGTTCATAATCGTGTGTATTTTTGATTAAGTGTTGCGGTTCGTGTAAACCTTACAGTCGGGAGAACGCACGCTCAACAGAAAATTCTACAACAAAAATGCAAAAATAGTGCATATTTTTGCAAAATGTTGATTATCAGAGTAAAGAAAATGGGCATTCTTTGAGTGTGCCAAGATGAAAAAGTGTGTACGCGTGAAAAATATGCAACATTTAACACTTGCAAGAGGTGGCAGTAGGGGGTATGATAGGGGCAGACATGAATACGTACAAGATAGCAGTGTTGGCCGGTGATGGTATTGGACCTGAAGTAATGGAGCAGGCCTTACGCGTGCTTGATGCCGTGGAGCGCAAGTTCTCCTTTGCTACAGAGCGCGTTG
>CAJGCY010000131.1 GCA_904501955.1 uncultured Akkermansia sp.
GAAATATGCGGATGCCGTCATCAACGGCACGATGGACCGCCTGCACGTGAGCACCTCGCTCCCGCTGCTGCGGCACGGTTATGACATGCTGCTGGAGAAACCCTTTGCCCAAAACGAAGAGGAGGCACAGCTGCTGCTGGATTGCGCACGCGAGACCGGCCGCACGGTGATGGTGTGCCACGTGCTGCGCTACGCCCCCTTCTACCAGCGGCTCAAGGCAGTGATTGAGAGCGGTGAGATTGGCCACGTCATCAACATCCACATGGCGGCGCAGGTCAACTACTTCCACGAGAGCGTGTCCTTTGTGCGCGGCAAATATGCCTCGTCTGAGATTTGCGGCTCCGGCATGCTGCTGACCAAGTGCAGCCATGATTTGGACCTGATGGCTTGGCTGATGGGCAGCAACCACCCGGTGCGCATCTCCAGCGTGGGCAGCATGTACCAATTCGTCCCGGAGCACGCCCCGGAAAACGCCGGTACGCACTGCCTGAATAATTGCCCCGTGGAGCGTGAGTGCCCCTACTCTGCCCGCCGACTTTACATCGAAAACCCGCAGCGCTGGGCGGATAATGTGTGGTACGACAGCAACTGCGCCCCGCCGGATACGGATGAGGAGAAAGAAGCCATGCTCCGCGCCCCGGAGAATCCCTACAGCCGCTGCGTGTACCGCTGCACCACGGACATCGTGGACCACCAATCCGTGCTCATGCACTTCAAGGACAGCGCCACCGGCACCTTCTCCATGACGGGCGGCGCCTCCGTTTCCGCGCGCAATGTGCACATCATCGGCACGAGGGGAGAGATATACGGCACCTTTGAGACCGGGCGCTTCACCATCTCCCACATTGCCCCGGGCGCGCCGAGTGGTCGCGTCGAACACATGGTGGATATCTCCGCCAGCCAAGAGGGCTGCCACCATGGCGGTGGCGACCGCGAGGTGGTGCTGGATTTCATTGCCCAGCTGCGCGGTGAGCCCACCTCCCCCGGCAAGACGCTGCTGGAGGACTCCGTGCACGGGCACCGCATCGTCTTCTTGGCGGAAAAATCGCGTTTGGCACAGGGCGCCATTCAGGAATGGTAACCCCGCCCTCCCCCTGCAACCATGGCCGAGCCCCCCGCACAGCAGCAGCAACAGCCGCGTTTTCAGTACCCGGATTTGCCCATCTCACGCCACAGGCGCGAGATTGCCGAGGCGCTGCGCCGCCACCGCGTGGTGGTGGTGGTGGGTGAGACCGGCAGTGGCAAAACCACCCAGTTGCCCAAAATTGCGCTGGAGGTAGCGGGCGAGCGGCGTGGCATGCTGGGCTGTACCCAGCCGCGCAGGCTTGCCGCCGTGGCGGTAGCACGCCGCATTGCGGAAGAGACCGGCAGCGAGCTGGGCGGCTACGTGGGCTACCAAGTGCGATTCGACGACAAAACGAGCCGAGACACCAAGCTGAAGCTCATGACGGACGGTATTCTGCTGGCGGAAACGCAGGATGACCGCGACTTGCGCAAGTACCACACCATCATCTTGGATGAAGCACACGAGCGCAGCCTCAACATTGACTTTTTGCTGGGCTACATGAAGCTGCTGCTCGAGCGCCGCAAAGATTTGCGCCTCATCATTTCCTCCGCCACGATGGATGCCGGCGCCTTCTCCGATTTCTTCGATAAAGCGCCCGTCATCAATGTGGAAGGACGCACCTACCACGTAGACCACCACTACATGCCCCAGCGCCACCCGGAGGAAGAGCTGCCGCAGCATGTGGCACGCGCCGTGCAGTGGCTGTCTGAGTATGACAACAAGGGGGATGTGCTGATTTTCCTGCCCGGTGAGCGCGAAATCCGCGACTGCGCGGATGAGCTGGAGGGGCTGCACCTGCCCCATACCGATATTCTGCCGCTTTTTGCCCGCTTGGGGCTGGCGGACCAGCAGCGCATCTTCCACCCCACCCGCGGGCGGCGGCGCATTGTACTGGCTACCAACGTGGCGGAGACCTCGCTCACCATACCGGGCATCATTTACGTGGTGGACAGCGGGTTGGCGCGCATCTCTCGCTACCTGCCCGGCAGGCAGATTCAGCGCTTGCAGGTGGAGCCCATCTCCCAAGCCAGTGCCCGCCAGCGCGCCGGCCGATGCGGCCGTGTGACGGAGGGTGTGTGCATACGCCTGTACGCGGAGAGCGATTTTGAAACGCGGGATGCCTACACCGACCCGGAAATCAAGCGCAGCGCACTGGCAGGAGTCATCCTGCGCATGGCGGATTTGCACCTGCCGCCGCTGGGCGAGTTCCCCCTGCCGGACCCACCCAGCCCGCGCTTGGTGAACGAGGGCTACAAAACCCTGCGCGAGATAGGCGCCATTGACCGCCACAAAAAACTGACCGCCACCGGGCGCAGCTTGGCGCGCTTGCCGCTGGACCCGCGCTTGGGGCGCATGCTGCTGGAGGCGGAGCACCAGCACTGCCTGCCGGAGATGCTCGTCATCGTCGCAGGGCTGAGCATCATGGACCCGCGCGAGCGCCCGCAAGAGTTCGCCACGCAGGCAGACCAAGCCCACGCGCAGTGGAAAAACGCGGACAGCGACTTCCTCTCCATGCTCTCCCTGTGGCGCAGCTCGCTGGAGTTCAAAAACAAGCGCAACCTCAACCGCAACCAACTGCGCAAGTGGTGCAGCAAAAATTACCTCAGCTTCCTGCGCATGGTGGAGTGGCACAACCTGGAGCAAGACCTCTCCGCGGCGCTCAAAGACACCATGCGGTGGAGCATTCCCGAGCTACCGGCAGAGGCAGAGCAAGCTACGCCGGAAATGGTGCACCGCGCCCTGCTGGCAGGTGCCCCGCTGCAGTTCGGCTTCTGGCGGGCGGATGATAAGGTGTACCGCGGTGCCGGCGGCAGAGATTTCTCCATCTTCCCCGGCAGCGGCATGTTCCGCCGCAATAAGCGGGCGGAATGGATATTCGGCACGGAGCTGGTGGAAACCAGCAGGCTCTTCATGCGCCGCTGCGCCGTGCTGAATCCGGAGTGGATAGAGCAGATAGCCCCGCAGCTGTGCTCGCACCACGCCTATGATGCCGCGTGGGATGCCGCAGCGGGTGTCGTTTTTGCCAAAGAACGCGTCACCTGCGGCGGGCTCACCATTGTGGACGGGCGCCGCATCAGCTACGCGCGCGTCAACCTGCCCGCCGCGCGCGACATCATGATTCGCGATGGCATACTGGAGCGCAACATGCGCGACAAAGCCCCCTTCCTCAAACACTTGGCGGAAATGCGGGAAGAAGTGCGCACCGTGGAGGCAAAACTGCGCCGCCGCGACCTCATTTGGTGCAGCGAAGGCGTGTACAACTTCTTTGCCGAGCGCCTACCCAAAGACTGCGCCAGCGAGAAAGCCCTGCGTAACTGGCGCGACCGCGAGGAGAAAAAAGACCCGAAACTCCTCTTTGTCCCCTACTCTGATTGCGTGTACCCCGGGGAAGACGAAGCCCCGCGCGACTTGTACCCGGATGAGCTGCAGGTGGCAGGCGGAGAATACCCCGTGTACTACAGCCATGCCCCCGGTGAAGCGGATGACGGCGTGACCCTGGGCGTGCACATTGACCAGCTGGCGGATTTCCCGGATTGGCTGCCCTCTTGGGGCGTGCAGGCGCACCTAGCGGACCGCGCAGAGATACTGCTGCGCACCCTGCCGAAAGACGTGCGCAACTTCCTGATGCCCATAGCAGCCACGGCGGATGACTTTGCGGAGGATTGGTATGACCGCGAGCCGGATCGCCCGCTGGGGCAAGCGCTGGCGGAGTTCGTGATGCGCCGCACGCAAAAATTCTGCAACGCCCAGCAGTTCGACTTCTCACGCCTGCCCGCGGAGCTCATTACCAAGATATGGGTGTGCGATGACAAGGGCGATGAACTGGCTCTCGGCACGGATGCCGCTGCCCTCCGCGAGCATTTGGCGGACTACTGCCAAAAACGCTTCCGCAAGCAGGCCTCGCGCAGCTTCTCCGCCACCCCCATGACCCGCTGGGACTGCGGAGACCTGCCCGCCACCGTGGATGTGGGCAACGGCTTGGGCTACCCCGCCCTGCAAGATGACGGCGAGCGCGTGCGCATCAAGGTGTTCCCCTCGCAAGAGGAGGCGGACCGCGCCCACCGCTTCGGCGTGCGCAGGCTGGCGCTCATCCGCCATGCGGATTTTGTCAACAGCATCCGCAAAAAGCTCCCGCTCAAGTCCATGGAGGCCAAACTGGCCATCACCACCCTCGGCTCTGTGCCGAAAAACAACGCGGCGGATACCATTTACGCTGCCATGGATGCCGCCCTGTGCTCCCCCATGCCCCGCACGGCGACGGAGTTCGACGCAGCGTGCCTGCGCATGCGTGAGCGCTTGTATGATAACATCGCCGGCCCCCTCAATAAGCTCTGGGAGCAGCTGGCGGATACCGACCGCGCCTTGCGTGAATACTGCCTGACCGCCGGGCGAGACCGCTACGCCGCCCGCATTGCGGAAGACTTGCAGCGCGAGTGGCAGTGGCTCACCCGCCCCTACTTCTTGTCCGATGCCGCACCGGACACCCTGCAAGATCTCTCGCGCTTTGCCCGTGGCATGCTCATGCGCCTGCAAAAAATCGCGCAACAACCCGCCGTGCGTGAGTTGGAGCGCATGGACAGCCTCAATGCCGCCATTCGCGCGGATTTTTATGAGCAATACCCCCGCCACGCCAATTCCCCGGCTTGGCTGGCGTACGGGCTCATGGTGGCAGAGTTCAGACTCTCCATCTTTGCCCCCACCCTAGCCGTCAAGGGTCGAGCCTCCGCGAAAAAACTCTCCGCCGCGGAAGAGGCCTTGTAAGCCGCGACAACATTAGTCCCCCCCTTGGTTCGCCAAATTCCGATTTATCGGGTACAGATGACTTATTAGAAGTTTCCATGTATACAAATGTGGGTATATTATCAACAAAAATTTTCATTTCATGTTAAAAAAGACACGAACGAAGCATTAAAACGCCATTTGTCTGAGTTGTAGGCCGCACGGAGCAGCAAACTGCTCAAAATGGCATTTCTTGCGTTTTGTTTTTCTCTACGTCTGTTCTTATTCCCTTTTAGGAATATTTGTGTATCCGATAAACTTTTTTGAACAAAATCTTCCTAATTGGGAATATATTCTTGCATTTTTACTCAAATTACCTATAATAATCCCAAAAGGGAACATGAATATTGTAACAGAATCAGAATTAGGCGTAATCATTCGGGAGCGCCGCAAGAAGCAAGGGCTTACCATCGCGGATCTCTCGATGATGGTGCCATGCAGTCCTCGCTTACTGGGTGAGCTAGAGCGAGGAAAACGAGGAGTTAGTGTTGGCGTAATTCTCCGGTTGCTTGCGCTGCTGGGATTAACTGTTGATATAAAAGGGAGAGAGGAAAATGAATGATGAATGCACTTCCCATATACTATGAAGCCAAGCTAGTTGCTAACGTGAGTTTTGATTCTCACGGGTTTCCTGAATTGGAGTACAGCGAGAGCTGGCAGCGCTCCGGCTTCGATATCTCCGTAACCTTACCTCGCATTCAACAGACACACAGAGGGCCGGAGGTGAGAACATTTTTTGAAAACATCTTACCGGAGGGGCTTATACGCCGCACTTTAGCTCGCCGGATTGGTACTGATGAAGCCAATGTGTTTGGATTGTTGCGACACATAGGAAGAGATTGTGCCGGAGCTTTCAGTATAGGTGGTCCGGGAAACGTCGGCTCGTATGAAGAGCTGACGGGGGAAAGGCTGAACCAACTACTCAATGAGTTGCCGGTATATCCGATGGGGGCGAGCGAAAGGCGAACAAGTCTTTCTCTGGCAGGTGCTCAAAACAAGTTGCCGCTGTTTCACAAAAATGGAATCTATTACCTCCCCATACAGGGAGCCTCCAGTAATTGCATTTTGAAATTGCCTATACCGGGATTTGCCCATACTGTTGAGAACGAGCATTTCTGTCTGGAGCTGGGCAGAGAAATAGGGCTACCTGTTGTTAAAAGTTCCATTCTTCAGTTGGATGGATACAATGTGCTGCATATTGAACGATACGACCGACAAGGCGCTGACTTTCATCCGAAGCGTCTTCCGCAGGAAGATTTCTGCCAGATGTCAGCTTTGCTTTCAGAAATTAAATACGAACGCGATGGAGGGCCGTCCTTTGCTGATTGTGCCAAGCTCATCAGGCGTTACTCCATGCAACCGGCCGTGGATTTGACCCTGTTGGTAAAATGGGCAGTATTCAATCTATGTATCGGCAATAATGATGCTCACGCCAAAAATCTTTCCATGCTGCGTGAAGGCAACGGGATAAGGCTTGCTCCATTCTACGATTTGCTGACGACAACATACTATGGTAATAGGTTGCTGCGTAGAATGGCCATGCGACTGGGTGGGAAAAGTCAATCCTTCTACCTCTCGCACAGAAGATGGTGTCTGTTTGCAGATTCGGTCAACCTACCACATAAGGCTGTTCTTAAGATGGTCATGAGTACCACTCAAAGCATCCTGAAAGCGCTGGACTCGATGGAACTAAGTGCTTCACAATACAATATTGCTTCGACTCCGTTTGCTCATTTGGTTCAACATGTTCGCCAAAGAACAATCCAAGTATGCGAACACATTAAGGCAACAGAATCAAGATAAGAGAAGCAATGAACTTGTCGGAAAATCCGACAAGTTGGAGTGGTTATTTCCATTTTGGAAATTGCCACATTCGGCTTGATTTAGTGTTTTCGTTGTCTGCATAACATGAGCTAGGTATCTTTCAGGAAATCCCAGACAACGGACACGAACCAAGCATTAAAATGCCATTTGTCTGAGTTGTAGGCCGAACGGAGCAGCAAAAAAAATGGTGGCAGAGGCCCTGTGAGTTCGCCCCCCCCTTGTAGCTCCCTCTACAAGACTCGTGTGGGTTCGACTACCATCCCCCCTACGTTACAAGGGGAGTTCTAATTAGTCTCTACTGCGCGACAAATCGGAAGTTGAAGAACAGTTTGCGAGCGACATACGCTCCGTCGCACCGGGCTCAATTTTATTTTTTCCGCTAACAGGGGTTGCGCGGCTACGCCGCTCCACCCCTGCCTAAGGGCTGACGCCCCTTATCGGGGCTTCAAATTCCGCTCGCTTCGCTCGCC
>CAJGCY010000132.1 GCA_904501955.1 uncultured Akkermansia sp.
GGCGAAGCCGCGGAACCCCGGGGTAGCGTAAAAAAAGAAAATTGAGCCCGAAGCGACGCAGCGTAGGCCGACATATAATGGCGAGGACCGTAGCGAAGCGGCCAGCCACGGCGTAGCAAGCGAGCGAAGCGAGACGCGAAGCCGGGAGCTCCGAGCCGTTGTGGGCGCGTGTTTTTTTGTGTTTGCGACATTTTGAAACAATGCGGCATTTTTGAGCCACGCTTTATGCCACCCGCATACCGTTTCGGCAAGCCTCAACGGTACGCGGGTTCGGATTTGTTTTTTACCCATTTCCTAGGGCTTACGCCCTAGGCTCTAAGTTAGGTCACCCGCTGACGCGGGTTCAGAATTCCGCTCGCTTGCGCTCGCAAAATCCCCCACTATCACCCCTTCAACTTCCGATTTATCGGTGCGTTAATACCGTCCCTGCTGCATCACGGTGCAACGGCGAGAGGCCGGGAATGATATTCGGGGACATCAGGGCATTGTTTATTCAATGAGCGAAAAACTTTCATTTACAGAAGCAATTACACTTGACCCGCGCCCTGCAATTTGTTACCCTGTGTGGCGTTATGAAGCGCACCTTCTTATACCTCACTCTACTGACCGGCATTTTTGCCGGAGTAATGACTCCTGCCGCCTTTGCGGATGAAGATTCCGCCCCCAAGACGGAAAAGAAAGTCAAAAAGAGCAAAAAAGGCAAGGATGACGATGACACCGCGTCCAATCTTTCCCCGGTTGCCGAGGCTCTCAGCAACATCGAGCTACTGAGCGGCAAGCCCCTCAAAGGTGCTAAATACTACGTGTACCTGCACTCCGCCTCTTGGTGTGGTCCCTGCAAAGCCCTGATGCCCCAGATTGTCAAGGACTACAAGAAGATGAAGAAAAAGAAGGTGGAGGTCATCCTCATCGGGCATGACAAGACCCCGGAGGCAGCAAAAGCTTACCTTGAGCACTACAAGGCGGATTTCCCCTGCATCCTCTACACGGATCCCGCCGTGAACTCCCTGCCCGGCTACACCGCCAACTTTGCGGGCATCCCCCACGCTACTATTGTGGATGCTGAGGGCAACCAAATCGTGGACGGTCACGGTAAAGAGGTGCTCGAGTGGCAGAAAATCTGCAAACCCGCTAAAAAGAAGAAGAAGTAAAACTCCTCTCCGGCAACCTATTAAATCATTCTCTATTATGAAGAGCACCATCACCTCCCTCGCTCTGGCGGCAAGCCTCTTTGCAGGCTTTGCCTCCGCTGCCGATGCGCCCGCCCCCGCTGCTCCTGCAGCTACGGAGGCCGCACTCCCCGCCGTCCCGGCTTATCTGAAAACGGCTACTTTCCTTACCGGTACACCCGCCACTGATGCGGACTTCTACATCTACCTCTTCTCCGCCTCTTGGTGTGGCCCCTGCCGCGCCATCATGCCCGAGTTCGTTGCTCAGTACCCGGATATGAAGGCCAATAAGGTGGAAATCATCCTCATCAGCGTCGATGACTCCGAGGAAGCAGCTAAGGCTTACATCGAGCACTACAAGGCAGGCCTCCCCGGCCTTTACGCCCGCACTCAGGTCGTTAAAAACCTGCCCTCCGTCATCATCCCCCGCACCATCCCCACCGCTACCATCTTGACGGCCTCCGGTCAGGTACTCTACAACGGCCCCGCCAGACAAGCCCTCGAGTGGAAGCAAATCTGCAAGCCTGAGGCCAAGTAATCGGCTTCTGCTGCCATATCTTTCCCCACCCCCGCCGCGATTATCCCGCAGCGGGGGTGATTCTTTTCTGCTATCCGCGCGGGGCGTGAAGCTCGTCCTCCGCTTGATCATCCCCCTCACTCGCTGCCCTCATCAGCCACGCCTCCGCTTCACTACTCCGCCCCTGCTCCTCCAGCACTGCCGCCAGCTTGCGCATGCCTTCCCAATCCCCCAACTCGGCGGCCACTCGATAATAAGACTCAGCTAAAGCGACATCAGATTTTATTGACGCAGTACCATACCGATACCTATCCCCCAAGGCCAGCAGCTCCTCGGTAATAGCCCCAAGCGTTTCCACAACATCATTCAATAAGCGAACATCAACTTGCATCCGCTCATTATAATCCATTGCAAGGGTAAACGAAAGCATATTCCACCGCTGCACACTATGTTGTGCACGGAGAAATGAGAAATATACATTCCATCGACATCTTTCTCCTGGTCCCAAGAAGGGCGATCGGCTATACTTGCAACCAATGCAGTCGGACGCCAAGATATTGGAGCGTATCGGAGAATCGCTTAAGGCATTACGCCGTTCACAAAATCTCACCCAACAAAAGTTGAGTGAGCGCTGCCGGGTGCATCGCAAGTTCATCTCCATGGTAGAGCGCGGGCAACATAATGTTTCCGTGCTGACACTATGCCAAATCATACACGCGTTGGGTAAAGACTTTACCACCTTTATATGCGACTTGGAAAAGGAGCTGCAATCATGAGCTCCGGCCAACAGACTTCCGCTTGTGCAAGAGCATTTTACGCTGCCCCCATCGCGCAATTTCTGCAACAAAGCGAGCACGAAATACTCGGCACAATCAACGCTCGCAACCCGGCGGCTCAGGTAACGCTACAGCAGAGCAACGCGTGGAGCAAAGAAATCAGCATTCTCAAGACAGCGCTCCACGGCATGCGCGAAGGGCGCATCATGTTTGAATACACCATTCCTCGCATGGGCAAACGCGTGGATGCTGTCATTTTACACGGCAATGTCGTTTACCTGCTGGAGTTCAAATGCGGGGCTCGTGAATACGCAGCATACGCCCGCGACCAAGTTCTGGATTATGCGCTGGATTTGCGGAATTTCCATAAAGCCAGCCACGACAAACTGATTGCCTGCCTCATGGTGGCAGATGAAGCACCCGCCGCAGAGCAGGAAGTGGAAGAAAAGCAGAGAATCATCTCCCCCATTCGCTGCAATGCGCATAATATCCGCAGCGCTATAGAAAAAGTGGCAGCTGCGTATGATGAACCGGCATTTGACTACGTTGAGTGGGAGCGGGCAGAATACCTCCCCACACCCACCATTGTGGAGGCTGCGCAAGCCCTGTACCACGGGCACCAAGTACGCGAGATAACGCGTAGCGATGCCGACGCCACCAACCTCACCACCACCACCGGCGCCATCAACGGAATCATTGCTCACAGCAAATCAAATAAACGCAAGTCCATTTGTTTTGTAACGGGAGTGCCGGGCGCGGGTAAAACGCTCGTCGGGCTCAATATCGCTATAGAACACTCCCAGGCAGCAAAAGGAGAGCACGCTGTGTTCCTTTCCGGCAACTTCCCCTTGGTGACGGTGTTGCAAGAAGCCCTTGCGCGGGATAAAACGCTCCGAGCCAAAGAAGAGGGTGCCA
Source organism: uncultured Akkermansia sp. (assembly GCA_904501955.1). Taxonomy (GTDB): domain Bacteria; phylum Verrucomicrobiota; class Verrucomicrobiia; order Verrucomicrobiales; family Akkermansiaceae; genus Akkermansia. Next base: position 3,378 of record CAJGCY010000132.1, read on the forward strand.
AAATCACCAAAAAGGATGCCCTGCGAGAAACCTCGGCCTTCATTCAAATCATCCACAAATACCGCGATGAATTTGTGGGGAATGACAACATCCCACCGGAGCGTATCGTCATTTTTGATGAGGCGCAGCGGGCGTGGACTCATGAACAAATCGCCAAATTCATGAAAGATAAGAAAAAAGTGCCGGAGTTCTCCTACAGTGAACCGGAGTTTCTTATCAGCACCATGAATCGCCATCGTGATTGGGCAGTCATTATCTGCCTTATCGGCGGCGGGCAGGAAATCAACACGGGAGAAGCCGGTTTGCCGGAGTGGTTTGACTCCCTGCAACGCTCTTTTGCGGATTGGGATGTATACTTGACACCTCAACTCAATGACTCAGAGTACCGCCACGGGCGCAGCTGGCAAAGCATGATTCAGGGCTTGAGCATTCACGAAAAAGCCGAGCTACATTTGGCAAACTCCGTGCGTTCCTTCCGCACCCCGGCGCTTGCTGCTTTCATCAAAGCACTGTTAGACATTGACATTCCCGAGGCTCAGCGCTTGCATAGCGAAATCAAGGATAAATACCCCATCGTTCTCACGCGACGGTTAGCTACAGCCAGAAAGTGGGTTCGGGAGCAGTGCCGTGGCAACACCCGCTACGGTTTATTAGCCAGCAGTGGTGCACTGCGACTGAAACCGGAGGGTATTTTCATCAAAAACGAAGTCTCGGTAGCTAATTGGTTCCTGAATGACAAAAGCGACGTTCGCTCCAGCTACGCGTTGGAGGATACTGTGTCAGAGTTCGACATTCAGGGATTAGAGCTGGATTATACCCTGGTTGCTTGGGATGCCGACCTGCGCTACGTAGACGGAGCGTGGACATACAACAACTTCAGCGGCTCACAATGGCAGAGGGTCAGAGCGGAAGAAAAACAGCTATACCTGAAAAATGCCTATCGCGTGCTGCTGACCCGAGCACGGCAGGGCATGGTCATCTTCGTACCGACAGGAAGCGAAACAGACCACACGCGAGCCCCGGAATACTATGAGGGCATTTACCTTTACTTGAAACAATTGGGTATTCCGGAACTACCCTAAACAAATAGACTCGGAGCAAAAGCCTTGACAGGGCGGGGCGGGCACTATAGAATAAGAGCATGGGAGGTACTTTTTGCATCAGTAAGATACCGGGAATGCTCAGTGTGGGAGTGCGCATCATCATCGTAGCGGTGGGAGCGCTTATGTTGCTGCTGCTGGCGTCATTTCCAAGCAGCGTAGTGGGGCCGGAGCCGACGGTGATAATCCCCGGGGTAAGACACGAGTTTTTGGTAGAGTGGCAGAACTGGCTGTGGTTGGCACCGTGGTTGCTGATGGAGCTGGCCGCCATCATGGGGGCAAAGCGCAATTTTGTATGGTACTGCGGGTTGGGCGGCTTCATGGTGTTGCTGATGCTGGCCTACCCAATCATCCAAGCGACTCGGCCGGAGCTGGTGCACCCCATGTTCCGCGAGATGGTGTACAACATCGAGCTGCAGGAAGTGGCGGAAAAAATCAGCCTTCTGCACGAGAATTCCGCCTATCGCGACAGGTGCTTGGCATTCGGGCTGCCCATACTGTGGGCACTGCTGGGGCTGAGCATCTTCATACGCTCCGTGGTGCTGGGGTACCTGATGAGCCTGAAGCACCGCCCGGAGGAGAATGAGTTCAACACGGTGGATGCGGCGGACATAGCGCCTGATGCGGAGAACGCCCGCACGGTGAAAGAGATAGCCGCCAACCCGCAGGCGGTGAAGCCGCAGTTCAAGTTCGGGGAGGCGGACAAGGGCTTGGTCGCGCACCTGCGCGCTCTGTTGCAGCGCATGCAGTACCTGCGCACGGTGCGAGGGCTGTGCTGGCTGGGCGCCGCCTGCGCGGTGCTGCTGTGGTTCCTGCTCTACCCCATGCCGGATGAGCAGCAGGCGCTGGAGCGTGACTTGGAGGCCATGTATGAAACCACGGTGGATGCCGAGGGTAACACCGTGGGCACCACCCGCGCCGTGTATGCCGCGCTGCGCGTCATGAAGTATGCCACAGAGCAGCGCAGCCTCGACAACAAAACCGTGGCAGAAGCCGAGCGCTGGCTGCAACTGGACCGCGCCCCGGCAGCATACCGCGAGCTCATCCGCAATGAGGATATAGAGGCACTGACACTCATGCCGCTGCGCCTCAAGGACAGCGTGCCGTATGCGCGATTCCTGAGCATTACGGACGGCAGGCTGCAGGCGGTCATGGTGCTCAATCTGAACACGAATGACAAAGATTCCGCCACGGGTGCCCCCCTCATCCTGCCGGAGACCAAGATAAACTTCCCCCAGTATTTCGAGAACGGCTGGGATAGCGCGGAAGACAAGCGCCGCGCCCACCCCTACTTGGAGGATGAGATTTACCAATTCAACAACGCCATTTTCCTATAAACCATGCCGGCCTACACACACCACTCACGCGTAGCCTTTGCGGATACGGATGCCTCCGGCATTGTCTACTTTGCCCACTTTTTCCGTTACGCACAAGAGGCGGAGGTATATGCGCTGGCCTCGCTGGGCTTCACGCGCCAAGAATTGCGCTACCCGCGGGTGAATGCCACGGCGGATTTTCTCAAACCGCTCCGATTTTGGGATGAATTCCGCACGGAGGCCGAGCTGGAGCAAATAGGCAGCACCTCCCTGCACTGGAAATTCACCATTATCGGGGCAGCAGGCGCATGCGCCGTCGTGCGCATCGTCACCTCACGCCGCAACCCGGATTTCAGCCCTGCGCCTTACTCCGAAGCGGAAAAGCAGCGCCTTTCCGCCTTGCTGATAAGCGACAGTGAACCCGCTGCAACGCAAAAAAATTAAAAAAAATGCGTTTTCAACACAAATTTGGATTGCCAAGCGCATAAAAATAGTGTATACTCCCGCAACCGCCAGAGCCGAAAGGCTCCTGAAACATTTACTAATACAAGAAGGAGACAAGATGAACATTCTCGATACAATCGAAAAAGAACAGCTGAAGGACGACGTAACGCCCTTCAACGTAGGTGACACTGTAAAGGTTCACTGCCGCGTGATCGAAGGTGGTAAGGAACGCGTGCAGATTTTCCAGGGCATCGTAATCGGCAAGCGTGGCGCCGGCGTGAATGAGGCTTTCACCGTTCGCAAGATCGCTTACGGCGAGGGTGTAGAGCGCTCCTTCCCCGTACACACCCCGAAGATCGCCAAGATTGAGGTTGTTACCCGTGGTAAGGTTCGCCGTGCCAAGCTCAACTACCTGCGCGACCGCGTTGGTAAGGAGGCTGTCACCGTTAAGACCATCCGCTAAACCTTACAAAGCAAATCCCTTTCACAAACTCAGCCTGCTCCCGCAGGCTGAGTTTTTTTGGTACGCTCGGTGTTGCGTTTTCAGTTGATTCAAACTACGCGATAAATCGGAAGTTGGAGGGGTGTTTGCGAGCCGCAGGCGAGCGGAATTCAGAACCCGCGTCAGCGGGTGACGGACGTTAGGCAGGGGTGGAGCGGCGAAGCCGCGGAACCCCTGTTAGGGTAAGAAATTTAATGGAACCCAGGGAACCTGTGGTGACAGAATGCGTTGCTTAAATTGCCGTATCGACCACAAAACAAATGCTTTGAAAAAACGTGCCACCCCGGCTCGGAGCTTCGCTTCGCTACGGTCCTCGCCATTATATGTCACCACAGGTTCCCTGGGTTCCATTTCCTTTTTTGTTGCTATAC
>CAJGCY010000133.1 GCA_904501955.1 uncultured Akkermansia sp.
AGCGACGCAGCGTAGGGCGACAGCACCGTTGCCCTGTTCATCACCCATAAATCAAGGGCAATCCACGCGAAAGGAACGTGCTGTCACCACAGGTTCCCTGGGTTCCATTTAATTTTTTAATCCTAGCAGGGGTTCCGTTCGCTGACGCTCACTCCACCGCCTGCCTAAGAGCTGCCGCCCCGTTACCACGGGGCTCTGAATTCCGCTCACCTTCGGCTCGCAATCACCCCTTCAACTTCCGATTTATCGAGCAGAGCCTATAGCCGCATTATAATAAACCTCAATTACGCGCGCGAGGTGGCACGCTGAACGGAGGCAGTTGTTCATGCAGGCAAGGATACCGAGGCGTTTTCAGGGTAAAAGTTAGAGTAATATCTAGCAAAAATAAAACGCAAAAAAAGGGGAAAAAAGCGAGAAACAGGCTTGAAAACACGGAGGGGAAGTGCTAGAATAAGGGCAGAGCCGCCAGCGGCATCAATTTTACACATACATAAAAACTATGTCACTCGAAACATTCTTTAACCCGAAGAGCATCGCCGTGGTAGGCGTGTCCGCCGACTCCACGAAGCTGGGAGCCGTCGTATTCAACAACATCGTTGCAGCTGATTACAAAGGCAACCTCTACGGTGTAAACCCGAAGATGGCTGGTCAGGAGCTGTGCGGCAAGCCGTGCTACGCAAGCGTGGATACCCTGCCCGAGCCGATGGATTTGGTGGTTATTTTGGTACCCGCCCGTTTCACGGAGGCAGTGGTAGACGCCTGCATTACCAACGGCACGAAGAACATCTCCATCATCACCGCCGGTTTCGGTGAGGTGGGTGAGAAGGAGCTGGAGCAGCGCATCGCCCAGAAGTGCATGGACAACGGCATCAACCTGCTGGGTCCGAACTGCTTGGGTCACATCTCCACCTTCGACAACGTGAACGCCTCTTTCGCAGACGGTTTCCCGAAGCGCGGTAACGTGGCCTTCGTGTCTCAGTCCGGTGCATACTGCTCCGCCATCATGGACTGGGCAGCCGGCAAGGACATCGGTTTCTCCCACTTCATCTCCATCGGTAACAAGGCCGTGATGGGTGAGGACAAGCTGCTGGCAGCACTGAAGGATGACCCGAACACCAACGCATTCGTGTTCTACTTGGAGTCTCTGAAGAACGGTAAGGAGTTCTTGAAGGTGATTAAGGCTGTGTCCGACACGAAGCCCTGCGTGATTATGGAGCCCGGCAAGAGCGCCAAGGCTCAGGCCGCTTCTCTGTCTCACACGGGTTCTCTTGCACCGAACTACCGCGTGCTGGAGATGGCTCTGCAGGGTGCAGGCGCTATTCAGGCCTACAACGACCGCGAGCTGTTCGGTCTGCTTGAGGTGCTGCAGTACTGCAACCACAACCAGTTTGACGGCAAGCTGGCCGTGCTGACCAACGCCGGTGGCGTGGGCGTGCTTACCTCCGACCTTTGCGAGGAGGCCGGTTTGGACCTTGCTCCCCCCAGCGATGAGACGAAGGCCGCTCTGCGTGCCGTGCTGACGCCCGAGGCCTCCCTCGGCAACCCGATTGACGTGGTGGGTGATGCCAAGGCTGACCGCTACGAGGCTGCCCTGCGCGTACTTTGCGAGTGCGGTGAGTACAAGAACATCTTGGTACTGCTTACCCCGCAGCGCGTGACGGAGTGCCCCGAGACGGCAGAGGCTATCATCAAGCTTGCTCCGCAGTACCCGAACGTGAACATCTTCTGCTCCTTCGTGGGTGGCGCCCGTGTAGACGAGGGTCGCAAGCTGCTCAACGAGGCCAAGATTCTCAACTACGAGTACCCGGCGGACATCGTGCGCTTGCTCGGTCTGCTGAAGGCTCAGATGGCTTACCGTGGCAAGAAGCTCGCCACCTGCGAGGTGGGTGAGGTTCCCGCTGAGATTAAGGCTGCCGTTACCTCCGCCAAGGAGGCCGGGTTGGCATCCCTGCCCCAGGACACCGTGAACATGCTCATGGACCACTACGGCATCGATTATCCGAAGTGCGGCAACTTCACCGACAAGGAGGAAGCTCTTGCCTTCTGCAAGACCATCTTCCCGAACGCTGTGGTGCTCAAGCTCTCCGCTCCGGATGCTCTGCACAAGACCGAGATGAAGGGTATTTACCTCAACATCAATGATGAGGCTTCCTTCACCGAGGCTTGGGAGGGTCTGTGGGGTTCCATCACCAAGTTCCAGCTCAAGGGCGCTTCCGTGCTCATCCAGGAGATGATCACCAAGGCTACGGAGACCATCATCGGTGTGAACAGCGACAAGAACTTCGGTCGCGTGATGGTGTTCGGTACCGGCGGTATCTACACTGAGGTGATGCGCGACACGACCATGCGCATTCTGCCCGCTGACGACTTCTCCGACATGATTAAGGAGACGAAGGTAGGCACCATCCTGAACGGCGTACGTGGCGAGGCTCCGAAGGCTGTGGGTCCGCTGGCTGATACGCTTGCCAAGGTGCAGAAGCTCGTACTCGAGATTCCGGAGATCACCGCCATCGACGGCAACCCGGTACTCGTGACCGTCGACCGCGCCGTTGTGGTTGACTTCAAGATGATTCTCAAGTAAGAGAAACCACACCATTTCAAAAAAGCCGCGTTCCCCCGAGGAGCGCGGCTTTTTTCATTCCATAAGTTTATTCCCAACAGCCCGATAAATCGGAAGTTGAAGGGCAACAAAATCTATCGGAGCGTGGGACTTTAGTCCCACAAATACGTGCGGGGCTAATCCATAAGAGGGACTAAAGTCCCTCGCTCAGAGTGAATGAATGTTACAAATCCCCCTCTTCAAATTCTGATTTATCGAGCTGCGTTGATTCGACTGTTTGTCTCGACGCCTCAAACGGACAATCTGCACTCTGCGCGGAAAATCAGAGCCGGCGGAGGAAATGCGCACCGGAGCCCCCCTCCGGAGGATGGAAATTCAACCTTCGCTTGGCTAAATTCGGCAATAATGGCAGCATAAAACAAAATATACAATGTAATACATAAATTTAGCTTGCAATTTGAATTAAAGTAAGGCAATATAACTGTGCGGGCAACGAGAACCCCCGAGCCCCCACTCACCATGGCTAAAAACATTAAGATAGGCATCATCCAAAATGCGCCGCTTACGGCAGATTTTTCCAACAACCTGCGCCAAATAGTTCAAGGCTATCGAGAATGCTTGGACCACGGAGCAGAGCTCATTGTAGCATCAGCATACGCCCTGAGCGGGGCGAACCCTGCTGATTTGGCGAGGAGGGAATCCTTCCAACGCCAATTACGGGCAGCGCTTGATTGCCTGTCACAAGAGCTGGGTAGCGTACCGTTGCTGCTGGGCGCATACACGGATTTGCCGCTATTCATCCCGGAGGATATAGAGGAAGATGACTTGCTGGCAGAGGCGGATGAAATCATCCTGCAAATGCCGGCACGCGGTCGCTTGGTACCCTACTTGCTGGAGAATAACTGTGTGGAGGAGCTTTTTGACGCCGAGGTGCTGGAGCTGGGCGATTACAGCATTTACGTGGATACGTATGACGATGAGGTATACCTGGAAGACGCCCAGGCGGACGTCATTCTGCACTTGAGCAACGCCGTTTGGTATGCAGGCAAGGCGGAGGAAGATGCCACCAGGCACAGTCGCGAGGCCGATGAGAATGATGCCATCGTGCTCAGCGTGAACAATGTAGGCTTTGCGGACGGAGATGTATACGGAGGCGGCTCCGCCGTGTATGCCCCGGGGCGCAAAACACTTGCGCGACTTCCCTTCTTTGAAAGCGCCACCAAAGTGGTGAACACAGCAGCGGCCTCAACCGCCAAAGCCCTGCCCGCAGAGCAAGAGCTCATGAGCCGAGCCATACAGAGAGGCATTGCCGATACAGTAAAAAACAACGGATTCACGGGCGTGTGCCTGAGCATGGACCTCCCGAACGCAGCCCTGCTGGCAGCCCTGTGCGCCGAGGCTCTGGGAGCGAAAAATGTGCACGCCCTCACCTTCCGCCACAATACAGTGGATGCCAAGACACTGGGCATTCCCTGCAAAGAGATGGACGCTGCCTCACAAGTGCAAAGCGCCGCGAGCACCATCGGCATAACGGCCAATACGGCATTGGAAAGCCGCATACAAGCCTCGTTGCTCACCACCTACGCCGATGCACACGGCTTGCTGCCCATCACCGCCCTCACCCGCCGAGACTTCATGACCGGCAACTTCACCCCCTTTGGGGATGCCGGGGCGTACCTCGCCCCCCTCGGCAACTTGTACGAGATGGACACGCACATGATGCGCTGCTACCTCAAAGAGAAGAACCCGGCGCTCTTCGGCACGCAAGAGGAACCGCAGAACCCGGAGGTGGACCGCATCATTCACGAGCTGGCGGACCGCAACCTGAGTGCCGGTGCCCTGCTCTTCCGCACGGTGTGCCCCTTCACTGAAGATGAGGTACGCAAGATACAGCGCAGCATCATCTCCAGCGCCTTCAAGCGAACCATCACCCCCATGGTCATCCATACGGAAAAGCCGGATGAAAGGGTGAAGCTGCCCTCACACCACCGACTGAACGATTAAGCGTAACGGCTTTATAACAAACGACAAACACCCGCAGTGCTACAGGCCCCAGCCTACCGCACTGCGGGTGTGCTTGTCTTATCCGTTCTCCGCAGCAAGTTAAGGCGCAGGGCGCTTAGGTGCAAGGGAGAGGAAGAGCAGCGTCCACCCGGAGAAAATCATCTCTACCGCGATAATCGTGCCGAGCAGCCATACGGAAGAGGCCGGCCAACTCCACACCACCATGCCGCCCAACACCAATGATACCACAGCATTGAAAAAGCGCCAAGCGGAACCTTCCTCGCGCAGGAGAGTAAACGCAACGACCAAGCGTACAATTCCCCCCAGCAGTAATACTAAGCCTACCACCAAGGTGATGAGCTCCAGCGAGGGAATGGTGGAGAGCACCATCGCCGCGCCGGCTATTAAGTACATGATGCCGGATAAAAGGCTCCACCACCGCTGCCCTGCGCGCACAAAAACGTGCCAGAAGTGCACCAAGGCCAGCACACACAGCACGAATCCGCACACCCACACGGCAGCAGCCCCCAGCAAAAGCGGGAAGCTCAGCATGGCAAAGCCCAGCACCAACTCCAACACGGCTAAAATACCGGACAACCAAGCGTTGCCTATCCACCGCCGCACGGTATACTGTGATTCAGGGTTCATACAGTCAGAGCTTTTTCAACCATTAACGCAACAGTGGGCCAATTGATGTGCTGCATGAAAGCCGCTACATACCCCTTACGGTTGTTCCTCCAAGTAAGGTAGTATGCATGCTCCCACACATCGCACACGAGCACGGGTAACAGCCCCGGCACCAATACATCCTGATGGCGGCTTATGCCCAGCACCAACAGCTTGTGACTGACGGGGTCCACCCCCAGCACACCCCAACCACTGCCCTGCACGCCCTCACATACAGAGGTGAACAAGTTACAAAAGGCTTCATAAGAGCCGAATGAGGCGCGCATCAACTCCGCGAGGAGGCCATGCGGTGCTCCTTCCGCACGAGGTGTCATGCTATGCCAATAGAGCGTATGCAGCACATGGCCACCCAAGTTGAACGCCAGCTTTTGCATGGCGCATGAGGACAGCTCCGCCGGGGCATTGCCGCAAGCGATGGCACGCAAGGTATCAGCAGCAGCATTCGCGCCGGCCACGTATGAGGCATGGTGCTTATCGTGGTGCAGAATGAGCGTCTCCGCGCCGATAAATGGCTCCAGCGCCGTTTCATCATAGGGTAAGGGCGGTAGCACGTAATGGCCATCCGCAAAACCGTGGGTAAGAAAGATATGATTCATGCAGGTTCTGACCCGCCGGGCGCACAGCGCACTCAATATCAGGCAGAGAAAATAAGCATATACCAACGCGCGCAGCCCCAAATCGGAAGCGCAGGGAGAGCAAACAGATTGAAGCGACAGTTCGCCCCGTCAAGAAACCTAAACAAGGTAAAAATCAAGCGTGGAAGCCATTCCAATCCAGCGCAACGACCGTTACGTTGTCGGCGTTAGGCATGCCGAGCTCTTGGCATGCCTCCACCACGCTGACGGCGAGATTTTTCTCACGGTCATTGAGCAATTTTTTAACGGAATCAGACAAAGCCTGCACATACAACAAATCATCCGTTCCGTCCGTCGTCAACATGACACGGTCACCGGGGATGAGCGGATAGGGAGTTGCGGAAACATCCACCATTTCTATTTCCGCTCCGGTAATGGCGGAGCGCAGCGCATGCCCACGCATGACGGCATCAGCAAAGTTCATGCAGCCCTCGCGCACGTACTCCATGTACACCTCACGCAGTGAGTGGTCGGCATTTAAGCGCAACAAACGCCCCTGACGCCACAGGTACAAGGGGGAATCACCCACGCTGACCCACCAAATCACGCCACCTCCCACAAAAACAGCCAGCAGAGTCGTGCCGCCGAACGCTCCGGCTTCCTCGAACGCCTGTCCTACCTGAGCATTGGCATAGTACAAGGCCTCCTCCAAGCGCTCCGTTATCGGCATGCCTTCATCCGCCTCAAAATGCTCAACAAAAGCCTGCGCAGCCACACGCGAGGCCATGGCACCGTAACTGTGCCCGCCCATACCATCACACACCACGGTGAGAGTACCACTGGGATAATGCCTGACGGCGTAATCATCCTCCTGGTTCTCACGGGTACCGATCCACTGTGCGACTACTGCATTCACCTGCACTGCTCTTTACCATAAAGCAGCCCTCATGGCAAGCAAAATCTTACCATGAGGGCGGTGAAGTTGATATTTTCCCGAAAAACGGCGATTAAGAGCGGGACTTAAGCTGCGGGAAGAGGATGATATCGCGGATGGAACCGGCACCCGTCAGCAGCATGCAGAGGCGGTCAATGCCGATGCCGATACCGCCGGCGCTGGGCATACCGGACTCCAGCGTCTCCACGAAGTCGAAGTCAATCTTCTGCGTTTCCTCACCGGCCTGGTGCTTGAGGCGCTCCAGCTGCTCCACGGGGTCATTCTGCTCAGAGTAACCGGGGCACAGCTCCTGGCCGTTCATCACGAGCTCGAACACGTCTAC
>CAJGCY010000134.1 GCA_904501955.1 uncultured Akkermansia sp.
AAAATTGAGCCCGGAGCGACGGAGCGAAGCGACGCAGCGTAGGCCGACATATAATGGCGAGGACCGTAGCGAAGCGGAGCTCCGAGCCGGGGTGGGCGCGTGTTTTTGGTGTTTGCGGCATTTTGAAACAATGCCGTATTTTGAGCCACGCTTTATGCCACCCCTCCGGGGTTCGCATTTGTTTTTGGGGGCGGTTCCCGGGGTTCCGCCCCTTACGGGGCTCCACCGCCGGGCTATTTTATACCGCCCCTCCGGGGCTCCGAATTTCGCTCGCCTACGGCTCGCAAGCTTTTCTTCAACTTCCGATTTATCGGGCTGCGTCAATCATGGTATCAAGCCCAAACTTAAACATCTCTTTTTCATTCTTGCGCCGCTGCCGGTCGTAATAAATGCGTTTTTGTAAGTGTTTTAGTAGGATTTTTTGCAAAAACCGGGTATTTCTTGAAAAAACGGCTTGCCAAGTCGGCGTTACTTCGCTAAACTCAAGCTCATGAAAAGGACAGCACTGTTTTCACTGTTAGTCGGTATAGTATCCATGTTTGCCACCCCGCAGGCGAAGGCTGATTGGGGTGAGGACTGGGCTGATTTGTGGGATGACGCCAAAAAGAAAGGCGAAGAGCTGGGAGAGGAAGGCAAAAAACTGGGGGAGAAGGTGTGGGATGATGCCAAGAAGCGCTGGGATAGCTTGGATGTGAACTATGTGCTCATGCAGGCCTTCGGGGGCGATGTGGATGAGCAGTCCGCGCTGGTGGGTCGCTTCTATGACCTGAAGCAGCCTCTGCGCGAGGGCGCAAAACCGCTGACTCGTGGCGAAGTTGTGCAGAAAATCAAAGAGTTTGACGGCAAGAAGTGGGACCAGCGCGTGTTCGAGGACTACTACAGCCCTGCGGTGCGCTTGTACGCGCCGTACTTCTACCTGCCGCGCTGCAAGGCATCTTACGGCCCGGAGGCATTCCAGTGCAATGAGACGGATTCCGGCCGTCGCGTGGCGCCCTCTGCCTGGGTGGTGGTGTACCGCGGTGTGGTGACCGCCCCTGAGGATGGCTTCTTCCGCTTTGCCGGTATGGGGGATGATACGCTGATGGTGCGCTTTGATAACAAACTGGTGTTGGAGGCCGGCTGGAGCATCCCCACCCGTGGCGATATGGTGCTGGGTACCAAAAAGCAGTACCAGCAAGAGATCACATCCAAAAAGAACAAATGCGCGCTTTACCAGTACAAGCAGACCCCGCATTGGAATGCCGTGCTGGGTGGTATCCCCACCGGTGAGGTGTTCCGCGTGAAGAAGGGCAAGAAGTACCCCATAGAGATTCTCGTGTCCGAGATTCCCGGTAATGAGTTCGGCTTCTGCCTGTTAATGCAGAAGGTAAAATCCCCCGGCACGGCGCCGCACGGCGTATTTGCCCCGAAGGATTCGCCGGAGTTGTACTTATTCCGCACGAATGAAAGCTTGCCGGACTTCAGCGCGATTGAAGCAGCGCTGACTGCCGGTGGTAAAGATTACCGCGTGAAGGGCTTCATGGAGGGACCTCCTTTCGACCACAAGAGCCCTGTGTGGAAGGTGGATTATGAGGAAGGGCAGAAGCGCGGCTTGTTCGACAGCGTGTTCGGCCTCTTCCGTGATGATGATACCGCCATGGGTAAGCGCAGAAAGTAAGAGCTGCCGTACGCCATTTTTGTCTTAGCCATGTGTCATGCTGCCCGCGTGGGTGGCATGACACAACTTTTTTGCAAAAGACATTGCAGAGAGCGGACTTGTGCTTGATAGGGGGCGCATTCTGTGCTATAATCCCGCACCGCGTGCAACGTACGAGCGCGCCTCAGTGTCACTCAATATTCAGTTTTTTTATGCTTAAATGGATTCTCAACAAAATCGTAGGTTCTAAGAATCAACGAGAAGTGCGTAAATTACGCCCTGTCGTTAAACATATTCTTGAGATAGAAGAAACCCTGAAAGGGAAGGATCAGGAGTACCTGATTGGCAAGACTCGCGAGTGGCAGAAGTACCTGCACCGCCTGACCCCCATTGATTTGCCCGCCCGTGGCGTGATTCTCGCTGCGGATGAGGCTCAGCTTCAGGAGTATGCGGATACGCTCAATACCCGCTTTGATTCCCTGAAAGATGACTTCGCGAAGTTGCCCGCCGTGGAGCCCACGCCGGAATCCATTGAGGTGGGTAAGAAGGCTTTTGCTGAGATTGAGCCCAAGTTCGCCAAGATGCGCGCCAAGTACCTCGAGCAGATTCTGCCGGAGGCCTTCGCCGTGGTGAAATCCGCCGCCCGCAACATGTGCGGCACTGAGGTGTATGTGTGCGGCACCCCCATCAAGTGGGACATGGTGCACTTTGACGTGCAGCTCATCGGCGGTATCGCTTTGCACCGCGGCTTCATTGCTGAGATGGCCACCGGTGAGGGTAAGACCCTCGTGGCAACGCTGCCGGTATACCTGAACGCCTTGACCGGCATGGGTGTACACGTGGTGACGGTGAACGACTACCTCGCCCGCCGTGACTCCATGTGGATGGGCGCGCTCTTCAAGTACCTCGGCCTCACCGTTGGCTGCATCCAGAGCATGATGCCCAATGATGCCCGCCGCGTGCAGTACGCCTGCGACATCACCTACGGTACGAATGCCGAGTTCGGTTTCGACTACCTGCGCGACAACGGCATGGCCACCTCCCGCAATGCCCAGGTGCAGCGCGGTCACTACTTCGCCATCATTGACGAGGTGGACTCCATCCTTATTGACGAGGCCCGTACGCCGCTCATCATTTCCGGCCCCTCCATCATTGAGCGTGAGCAGCATTATGATACCCTCAAGCCGCTCATCGAGAAGGTGGTCAAGGCTCAGATTGAGCTTTGCAATGGCTTGATGACAAAAGCTTTTGAATACGCCAAGCAGGGTGACACCTCCGCCGCCGGGCGCTGCCTGTTCAAGGTGAAGCTGGGCATGCCCCGCAACCGCCAGTACATGCGCTCTCAGGAGGACGTGGAGTTCCGCCGCATGGTGGAGAAGTACGAGCTCTTCCTCTACCAGGACCCCCGCAAGCTGGAGCTCTTCAAGCTCAAAGAGGAGCTTTACTTCTGCATGGATGAGAAGACCCATGATGCCGACCTCATGGAGATGGGGCGTGAGCTCATCAGCCCCGGCAAGCCGGATGATTTCGTGCTGCCCGACCTCGGCTCCGAGTTCGTGGACATTGATGAGAATGAGACTCTCACCGAGCGCGAGAAAGAGGCCCGCAAGAGCGAGCTCATCAAGCGCTTGGACATCAACGCCGGCCGCTTGCACACCATCAGCCAGTTGCTGAAGGCCTACACCATTTACGAGAAAGACAAGGAGTACGTGGTGAAGGATAACAAGGTGATTATCATTGACCAGAACACCGGCCGTGAGATGCCCGGCCGCCGCTGGAGCGAGGGCTTGCACCAGGCTGTAGAGGCCAAGGAAGGTGTGGAGGTTGAGGCGGAGAACATGACCTACGCCACCATCACCATTCAGAACTACTTCCGCCTTTACACCCGCTTGGCCGGTATGACCGGTACGGCTGAGACGGAGGCCGCTGAGTTCCATGACATTTACAAGCTGGACGTGCTGCCCATCCCCACGAACAAGCCCTGCATTCGTGAGGATTCCAATGACCTCATCTTCAAGACCCGCCGCGAGAAGTTCAACGCCGTGGTAGCCAAGATTAAGGAGCTGCACACCAAGGGGCAGCCCGTGCTGGTGGGTACTGCCAGTGTGGATGCGTCTGAGACGCTCTCCCGCATGCTCAAGTACGCCAAGATTCCCCATGAGGTGCTTAACGCCAAGAACCACCAGCGCGAGGCTGAGATTATCGCCCGTGCCGGTCAGCGTGGCGCCGTGACTGTGTCCACCAACATGGCCGGCCGTGGTACCGACATCAAGCTCGGTGAGGGCGTGGCAGAGCTCGGTGGCCTCTTCGTGCTGGGTACGGAGCGCTATGAGTCCCGCCGTATCGACCGCCAGCTGCGTGGCCGTTGCTCCCGCCAGGGTGACCCCGGCGCCTCCCAATTCTTCCTCTCCTTTGAGGACGACCTGATGCGCAACTTCGGCGGCAGCGAGCGCATGACCCGCGTGATGGACCGCTTCGGCATGGCTGAGGGTGAGGCTGTGGAGAGCTGGATGATGAACAAGATCATCGAGGGCGCCCAGAAGCGCGTAGAGCAGCGCAACTACATCTGGCGTAAGCACGTGCTGGATTATGATGACGTGATGAACCAGCAGCGCACCATCGTTTACGCTATGCGTAATGATGCCTTGCTCTGCGAGGAACCGCGTGAGATGATTTACGAGCAGCTCACGGAGGGCATTCACACCAAGTGTGAGGACTACCTCAGCGAGGACAACACCGGCGCCATCCGCCGCACGGACCTCCTGCAGTGGCTCAACTCCACCTTCCCGCTCGGCTGGAATGAGGATGACGCCGCCCTGACCAATGGTACGCCGTCCGAGGTGGCAGAGCGCATCATCGCCCGTGTGCGTGAGATGTATGAGAAGAAGGTAGAGGGCGAGCGCCCCGACCGCGTGGATAGCATGGAGCGCTCCATCATGCTGCAGTCTATCGACAAGCTGTGGCAGCAGCATATTATGGACATGGATGCCCTGCGCGAAGGCGTGCGCCTGCGCGCCCAGGGCCAGCGCGACCCCCTCGTGGAGTACAAGCGTGAGGCCTACGGCATCTTTGAGGCGCTCATCAGCAGCATTCAGTATGAGATTCTCAACAACCTCTTCCGCTCCACCACCAACCTCAACGCCTTCGAGGACTTCCTTGCTTCCCTCCCCGGCAGCAATGCGGAGGATGAGGATGACTCCATCACCGACATCCTCGGTAAGGGCGACCTCCTCTCCATGCTCCGCGAGCAGATGGCCCGCATCCAGAAGCAGCACGCTATGCCTGCGGTTGATTTGGAGGACCATGAGGAAGAGGACGAGGCCGAGCCCGCTCTCACAGAGCCCCCGGCTGCTGCTCCGGAGATGCAGCTGCCCATGGGTACCTCCGTCAGCGGTGCTCCCATGCCCGGCATCCCCATGAAGCCGGAGAAGAAGATGACCCTGCCGCGCAAGAAGATTACCGTGAAAATCAAGCGCGAGGAGAATCCCTCCGCCCTCTTCATGAGCGAGGATGAGCTTGCAGAGACCGTGCCGGGCGTGACGCTTACGCCCGTGCCTGCTCCCGAGCAGCCCGCTGAAAACTCAGATAAATAAGTACCGCATTAAGCACCGGGGCGGACGCACCTTCATTTCCTTAAGAAACAACATCTTCTCACAATGAACGTGCGCTCCGCCCTTGCTTATGTGCCTTATTTCCGTAACAGGCTCTTTGTAGTACACATCTGCAAAGAGCTTTTGCATGCGGAGGCGCTGGTGGATGCTCTGTTGGACGCCGCCGCGCTGCATGAAATCGGCGTGCGCCTGGTGCTGGTGTGCGAGGGTGAGGAGGCCTCCGTGCTTGCCCGCCGCACCGGGGAGTGTGAGCTGCCCGCAGCCTTGGCGGAGCTGCCGCTCACGGCTGCTCCTGCTGCTGCCCGCGTGGCGGAGATTGTGGAGCGAGGGCAGGTGGCCATTGTTCCCTCCGGGGCCATCGGGCGCTTTGATGAGGGCAGTGTGGCGCTGGCTGTCGCCCTGGGGGCTGCCAAATACATTTGCCTGCAGGTGGAGGCCGTGCCCAGCCGCATGGGACAGCCCATTTTCGCCATTGCGGAGAGCGATGTCGCGCCCGAATTGTGTGCTGACTGCTCTTGCGCGGAGGAGCTGCTGCATGCTGCGCAGGTTTGCCGCCGTGGTATTCCGCGTGTGCACATGCTGGATGGCTTGCACCGCGGCGTGCTGCTCGATGAGCTCTTCTCTGAGGAGGGCGTGGGCGCCATGGTGCACGCGGACTCCTACCGCGAGATTCGCCCGCTGAATGTGGATGACATCCCGGAGCTGCTCTCCATGATTGCCCGCTGCGTTGCGGATGCCAAGCTGGTGGAGCGTACGTATGAGTCCATTCACGCGCGTTTGGATAGCTACTACGTCTACACGCTGGATGATACCATCGTCGGCTGTGTGGCTCTCTACCCCTTTGAGCAGGAGCATTGCGCCGAGCTCGGCTGCCTGTTCATCAAGAAAAATTATGAAGGTCACGGCTATGGCCGCGCCATGTGCCGCTTCATTGAAGACAAAGCCCGCGCCATGGGCTTCGATTGGATTTTTGCTATCTCACAAAGTGCGGTTGATTACTTCCGTGACCGCCTCGGCTACGCGCAGCTTTCCCGCGATGTGCTGCCTCCCTCCCGTCGCGCTGCCCTTGAGGCAAGTGGTCGCTCCTCCGCCGTTTTCGGGCATAATTTGAATGAAATGTGATGATTGGTGTTGCGTTTGTCGCAATACTGCTGTATAATTGCAACGAAAACAATTCGTTGAGTTATCCGGATTATGCGCTATTATCATGTATGCTTGAGTGATGGAAGCCAGTATGGCCCTTATGATGAGGAGTCCCTGAAAAACATGGTCGCAAACGGCCAAATTCCTGCAAATTGTAATGTGTGGACGGAGGGAATGGCTACTTGGCTCCCTTATTCGCAAGTGTTTACGGCGCCCGCGCTTCCGCCTGTGCCTCCTGCTGAGCCTGCGCTTCCGCCAGTGCCCTCTGCTGCGCCTGCGCCCCCCGATCAAAAAGACGAGCAGTATGTGCGCGCCGGCGTGTGGGATTATTTGGCTGCAATCGTACTAATTTTCTTTGTAATTGCCCTTTGTGTGGGGGATGGTCACATTGATGGTAAAAAAGGTGCTGCTATCATTTTCTGCATCGGCATGGGACTTCGTGGTATTTACAGAATCATTAACACCTTTTCCGGTGGTAAATTGAAGTAGTACCGGCGCGCCTCTCCCCTCCCTTTGGCATCCACGCCGATAAATCGGAAGTTGAAGGGGTGGTTTGCGAGCGTTAGCGAGCCTAAATCAGAACCCGCGTCAGCGGGTGACCTAACTTAGCCTAGGGCGTAAGCCCTAGGTAACAAGCAAAAAATGAAATAGAGCCCGAGCTGCCTGAGCGCTAGCGAGGGCGACGAGGGCGGCATATAGTGCGAG
>CAJGCY010000135.1 GCA_904501955.1 uncultured Akkermansia sp.
AACGTGGCAAAAATCTCCATGAGTGCGCGCACGCTCAGCCACTGGCTGGAGCGCCTGATGGGGGTGTGCATTATATGGGTGGGAGCGCTGGCGGTGTTCGATGGTGAGATTTCCGTGGGTGCGCTCATTGCCTTCAACATGTTGGCCGGGCGCGTGACGGGGCCGCTGGTGCGCATCGTGGGCTTGGTGCATGAGTACCAGCAGACGGCGCTTTCCGTGCGCATGCTGGGCGTGGTGATGAATGCCAAGGATGAGCAGGTGGGCGGTGGTGTGCGCCAGCCGCTGCGCGGTGAAATCTCCTTCGAGAACATCCAGTTCCGCTACCTGCCGGATGCCCCGCCCGCCATCCGCGACTTTACCTACCGCATACACCCCGGCACCACCGTGGGCTTGGTGGGGCGCAGTGGCTCCGGCAAGACTACCGTCACCAAGCTCATGCAGGGGCTTTACCCGCTGCAGCAGGGTGTGATTAAGTATGACGGCATCGACCTGCGCGAGATTGACCGCGCGCACCTGCGCTCGCACATCGGTGTGGTGCTGCAGGACAACTACTTCTTCCACGGCACGATACGTGAGAACCTGACGCTCACCAAGAAAGATGCCACCATGGAGGAGGTGATTTACGCGGCGCGAGTGGCAGGGGCGGAGGAGTTCATCCAGAACCTGCCGCGCGGTTATGACTCCATGCTGGAGGAGAACGCCAGCAACCTGTCCGGCGGGCAGCGCCAGCGCTTGGCCATTGCACGCGCGCTGCTGCCCAACCCGCGCATCCTGATTTTCGATGAAGCAACCAGCGCCCTCGACCCCGAGAGCGAGACGCTGATACGGCGCAACCTGAAACAGATTGCGCGCAACCGCACGGTGTTCATCATCTCGCACAGACTCTCCATTCTGTGCCGGGCGGATGATATTGTCGTGCTGGAGAAGGGCTCTATACTGGAGCATGGTACGCACAAGGAGCTGGTGGCAGCCAAGGGGCTGTACGCCTCGTTCTGGCAGCAGCAGATGGGAACCGATGAAGACTGATGGCCATGGCACGTAAGAAGAAAAGACTCAGAGAGCTGACGGATGCGGACATAGCTGCCTGCGAGCCGGAATCCATTTGGCTGGAGACACGTAAGTGCCCGCTGCCGGCGCACTGTGTGCTGTGGGTGGTGGTGCTGCTGCTCATCAGTGCCGTGGTGTGGGCTTGCCTGGCGAAGGTGGATGTGGTGGTGGTGGCGGAAGGTAAGCTTGTGACCTCGCGCCCGAATATCACCATGAAACCGCTGGAGCGCACCGTGGTGAAGAGCGTGCCCGTGCGCGTGGGCCAAGTGGTGGAGAAGGGGGATGTGCTGGTGGAGTTTGACCCCACGGTGAATGCCGCAGAGCTCAAATCACTGACCGCCCAGCGAGAGCACCACCTGTGCCGCAAACACCGCTTGCTGGCGGAAAAAGCCGGGGCGGCGGAGCTCGTGTTCCCGGATGTGCTGGCAGGTACCCCCGCCGCGCAGCAGCAGCTCAGCCTCTTCCTCACGCGTAAGGATTATTACACCAAGCGCTGTGATTACCTGAACGGCAACATTAACCGCTACAAGGGCACTGCCGCCTCGCTGGAGAAGGCGCTGCGCAAGTACACCGAGCTCATGGAGCCCATTCTCGACATCGAAAACCGCTATGTGAAGATGGCGGAAGAGGGTACGGCCTCGAAGGTGGAGATGATGCGCGTGCGCATGCAGCGCATGGGCAATGAAATTGAGATGGAGAACCAGTGCACCCGCTTGGTGGAGGATACGGAGATGATGCAAAGCGCCTTTGCAGAGCTGGAGACCTTCCGCGCGGAGTGGCTGAGCCAAATTGATGAGCAGCTGGCGGAAACCGAGCTGCAGCTCGTGGCGCTGGAGGAAAAAATACGCCAAAGCTCCTACCTGGCATCCATTGAGTACATGCGCGCGCCCTGCCGCGCCGTGGTGCATGAGATTGCGCCCTACCAAGAGGGCTCAGCCGTGCGTGAGGCGGAGTCGCTCATCTCCCTCATTCCGCTGGATGTGCCGCTGGAGGCGGAAATTGACATTTTGCCCAAAGATGTGGGCTTGCTGCGCCGTGGGGACACCGCCCGCCTGAAGATGGAGGCCTTCCCCTTCCAAAAGCACGGCATGCTGGAGGGTACTATCAACTTTATCTCGGCAGATACGTATGAATCTGCCTCGAACTTGGATGCTGAGGGAGCCCCCGCCGCCACCGGTGGCAAGCGCCCGCAGTACCGCGCGCGCCTGCAGCTGGCAGGTGAGCTTGCCGGTGTGCCGCAGCAGGCCTGGCAAAGCGCCGGCATGAAGTTGCGCGCTGAAATCAAGGTGGGAGAGCGCACCGTTATCTCTTACCTTTTGCACCCCTTCCTCAAGGCGATGGATGAGTCCATCCGCGAACCGTAATACAACATCAACACTTCATTTTTAACCTTATACCGACCATGAAAACAAAGTTTTTACTCTCACTGGCAAGCCTGCTGTGCGCTACAGGCGCTTGGGCTGCCACTAACTATACCGTGGGCACGGCAAGTGAGTTTGCCGAGGCTTGGGGCAAACTGGCTGAGGGGGATACCATCACCCTGACGGCGGATGTCTCCCTCTCCGGGGTGAACATAGCCCCCGCCACCGTGAGCGGGGTGACCATTACCTCCGCCGCTGGGGCGCAGCACACCCTGCTGGCAGCCCCGCCGCTGGGGGATGTGGCGCTCAGCCAAGTGAGCTTGGTGAACTCCCGCAGCGCGGCGGAGTCACTCATCAGCGTGGAGGGCGATACGCAGTTCGGTCCCGGGGTGGTGGTGAGCTCCACCGCCGGTGGTGCCGTGGTGGTGAATGACGGCGCCTCCCTCGCCGTGGGGGCAGGCAGCAGCTTCATCAACAATACAGCCGCTGCGGAGGGACCCGCCGTGTATGTGGATGACCAAACGAGCTCCGGCAAGGTGAACCTGCTGGTGCAGGCTGCCGAGGGCGCGGATACGACTTTTGAAGGCAACACGGCGGATGCCGGCGGCTACACCAATGACGTGTACCTGGGCAAGAATGCTACCATGCAGGTGCAGACCGCAGCGGGCTCCTCTGTGAGCTTGCAGGGCGGTGTCATGTCCGACTCCTCCGGCACGGCTGCCGTGGTGGTGAGCGGTGAGGGCGCCGTGCAGCTGGGTGATGGCTCGTACTACACCGGCAGCCTTACCCTGCAAGGGGGTGAAACTACGATGGCAGGCACTACTTGGGGCTCCGGCGAGGGCGCGGTGGAGGTGCAGCAGGGTGCTACCCTTTGCCTGACGCAGGGTGCGCAGCTGAACGCCACCCTCAGCTCCGCCGGT
The DNA here is from genome assembly GCA_904501955.1 of uncultured Akkermansia sp. Classification (GTDB taxonomy): domain Bacteria; phylum Verrucomicrobiota; class Verrucomicrobiia; order Verrucomicrobiales; family Akkermansiaceae; genus Akkermansia. The sequence goes on from CAJGCY010000135.1 coordinate 3,329, forward strand.
ACCTTGGCTGTGAGCAGCGGCACGCTGGGTGCGGATGCCACGCTGGGCGGGCAGGTGGAGTTCAGCGGGGAAGCGCTGGTGGTGATGGGCTCCCTGCAGCTGGAGGATGTGCTCACCTTCACCTTTGACGGCTACAAGGCGGGTGAGTACCTGCTGATTGACAACTACGGCAGCTTTGCCGGCAGTGTGGAGCATATTACGCTGCTCGGCAGTGAGCGCTTTGCCTATGAGCTGGGCTTGCAGGGGAGTGATGTGTACCTCACCGTCACCTCGCTGGGCAATGACCTGAGCTGGCTGGGCGGTAAAAAAGCCACCTGGGGGGTGGACTCCGCCACGCTGTGGGGTACGGAGGACGGCACCGCCACTTATACGGATGGTGACCATGTGCACTTCACCGGCGGCGGCACGATTAGCATTGTGGGGCCGGTGGCTCCGGGCTCCATCACCGTGACCTCGCCCAAGGCTGTCACCTTTAAGACCACCTACAACAAGAAAACCGGTGAATACTCCGGCTTCATCGCCGGTGAGGGCACGACTCTTGCCGTGGATGTGGGCGCCAAGGGCAAGTTGACCATGAACAACGGCAATACCTACGGCGGTGGCACTTACCTGAGCAGCGGTACGCTCAAGGCCGGCGGCGAGAGTTCCTTCGGCACGGGGGATGTTTATGTGTACGGCGGCACGCTGGATTTGGCAAGCAAGGCGGTGGCTAACACCATCTTCCTAGAGGGGGCGGGCGTCATCAAAGGCGGTAAAAAGTTCCTCGGCTCGCTGGCTATGGCGGCGGATTTGCTCAAGGGCTCGCAGCTGAACATCGTGGAGGGGCAGAGTGCCACGATTTTCTCCGGCACGGTGAATGGCACCATCTCCGGCGCGGGTGAGGTGCTGGTGACCTACCGCCCGGAAACCGGCTACCCCGCCCCGCAGCTGGGCACCACGGGCAAGATTACCACGAACGCGCTGAGCTTGATGGATGAATCCGTGCTGCTGGTGAGCGCCAAGGGCTTGTTGATGAACAGCAAGGCTTCCGTCATCACCATTCAGGACGCTGAGCTGAACTCCGCGGGCAAGGTGAGCGCCTACGCCCTGCGCATGTGGGATGGCCTGCTGGATGTGCGCAACGCCAAGCCCATGGCGGTGACGCTTGCCGGTGATTTTACGGCGGAGTCCGGCGCGGAGGTGAAGCTGTACGGCGCGCTGACGGCGAACCGGCTCCTGCTGGAGGGCTCTTATTTCACCCTAGCGATGGATGCGGCGGATGTCACCGCCAAGACCGCACCCAAGGCCCAGTCCATCACCCTCAAGGGTAAGGAGGTGACCAACATCATCACCAACAGTGTGCTGGATGTCGCGGGTAAGATGAGCGTGACGGGTAACCTGACCGTGGAGGACGCTTACCTGACCCTGCATGATGTAGCGGGGGCTGCCAAGCCGAAAGCCCAGAGCCTGAGCGTGAAGGGTGACCTGCTGGTGGAGGGTAAGCCCGCGGATTATGCTGCTGCTGTGGAGCTGACCGGTGTGCTCAGCGCTGCCTCCCTCACAGCGGTGGATACTGCCATCTCCATCGCAGATGCTGCCGGCCTTCCCGCACAAAGCCTGAAGCTCACCCGCAAGGAAAGCAGCAAGGGCGTGTACCAAAGCAATGCGCTCACGGACTCCACACTCACCGTGAACGGCAGCGTGTCCGTGGCCGGTAGCTTGGAGATGCTGGACTCCACCTTGACGGCGGAGGACAAATCCGGCAAGAATAAGCCGATGGGGCTCACCGTGGGCGGCGGCTTGACCGTGGGAGGTGAGAGCTCCCTCCTCCGTGTGAGCGGGGATGTCAGCATCAAGGGCAAAGATATGCTCTCCACCGTGGAGAACAGTGGGGTGTTTGCCGGGGGTAAAATGTCCGTAACCGGCAGCCTCGGCCTGCAGGATTCCATGCTCGTGCTGCGTGACCGCGTCGGCACCAAAGCCTGCAGCCTGAGCGTGAAGGGTGACCTCACCGTGGGCGGCGCCAAGGGCTCATCCCTGTACCTGAGTGGCGCGCTCTCCGCGAAGAATTTGACGCTGGAAAGCGGCAGCAGCCTGACCTTGGCTGCCGGCAAGCTCAGCACCGTGAAGCTGAGCGGTGCGCTCACACTCAGCGGCACCGTGCAGCTCGACCTCGGCTTCAGCGTCACGGAAAAAGATGTGGCCAAGGGCAAGCAGTACACCATCTTCACCTTCAAATCATACGCCGGTGAGTTGGATAATGCAGCGCTCAATAGCCTGATTGACTTGGGTTACACGGGTGATTATACGTTGGCTTTCAATACGAAGTATAACGGCATTGTGCTGACGATAGGAGAAAACGAAGCCGATGAATGGAATGCCTACGCGGAATCCGTGCGCGAGAGTGCGCCCGAAGCCGCCACCGCGGATGCCACCGCCGCCCTGCCGGAGGTGGAGGAAGAGGTGGAGGCCGACACCATGCTGACGGCACCCGCCCCGGATGCTGCTCCTGCCGTGGATGCGCTGATGGGCAAGGTGGCGGATTCCCTCGTGCAGAGCACTTGGGGTGCCGTGGCAGCCTCACGCGCCTTTGCGGAGAGCATTTACAGCCGCGGGGCGCACTCCGTGACGCTGGCGGAGGATAAATCCGCCGCTTGGTTCAACCTGCTGGGCAGCACCACCCGCATCAGCTCCGATGGCGCGCGCGCCGGCGCGGATTTCACCCTGAGCGGCGCCATCTTCGGCCTCGAGCACCGCTTCACCGAGCTCTCCACCATGGGCTTTGCCCTCGGGAGCAGCTATGGCAAGGTGAGCACCTTCTCCGCCTTCCCCGTGGACCAGGACTCCCTGCACCTCGGCCTCTACGGCATGCACCGTGTGCACACCTGGGGTACGGACACGCTCACGCTCAGCTGGGCTGCCACCTACACCCGCACCACCTCTGAGGCTACCTTCATCGGCCTGCCCTGTGAGTGGACTCAGGACACCGCCATGCTGGACTCCCGCCTGACTTGGCAGCATGAGCTGAACTACCGCACGCACCTGCAGGTGTTCGGTGGCTTGCAGTACATGACCACCGGCTCCGGGGATGCCAATGGACTCAGCGCAGGCTCTTTCTCGAACCTGCGCGCCGAGCTCGGCGTGGGCGCCGTACGTGAGCTGGACCCCAACACCGCCCTCTTCGGTGAAATCAGCTTCATCTCCGACCTGATGCGCGATGACCCCACCGCCTCCCTCGGCACCTTCACCACGGAAGGCGCTACCCCCGGCCGCTTCGGCGTGAACCTCAGCGTGGGCGCCACACACAAGCTCACGGATGACTGGTACCTCAACGGTGGCTACACCTTCGAGATGATGGAGAAGGCCTCCTCCCACAGCCTCAACCTCGGCGCCAGCTATAAGTTCTGATAGCCCGCCGCGATATGCTGAAAAAACGCGCATGCTCACCTCAGTGGGGGCATGCGCGGCTCTGTTAAACTTTATGTTTGATACCCCTAGTGCCCTAAGCGATAAATCGGAAGTTGAAGGGGTGTTTGCGAGCGTAAGCGAAGCCGAATTCAAAGCCCCGGCAGGGGCGCCATACAATAGCCCGGCGGTGGAGCCCCGTAAGGGGCGGAACCCCGGGAACCGGCCACAAAAATAAATGCGAACCCCGGAGGGGTGGTATATAATGGCGAGGACCGTAGCGAAGCGGCCGGCCACGGCGTAGCAAGCGAGCGAAGCGAGACGCGAAGACGGGAGCTCCGAGCCGGGGTGGC
>CAJGCY010000136.1 GCA_904501955.1 uncultured Akkermansia sp.
TCCACCGGCACCATCGATTGCCCGAACCCGGTAACGTGCTCCACCTTCGGCACCACCACGCACTGGAACGGCAACGTCATGCAGCAGGAAGCCCTCAAGAAGATTTACGACTTGGAGACCTCCGTAAAGGACAGCGAGGATCGCGACATGATTCACGTATGGCGCAAGCTGCAGAGCGCAGACCACTTCCATTACATGGAAAAGAGCAACGGCTTCACCCCGTACCCCTCACCGTTCGATGCATACATCTACTACATGAATGCTCTGGCGGATTTGCAGGTGCGAGTCAAGCGCGAGGCGGAGCTCATCCACAATGCGCACAAGGCAACCCTCGCCTGATAACCGCAGCCAAACAGCCTTTTGACACCCGGAAGTCTCCAGACTCCCGGGTGTTTTTAGTACGCTCTGTTTAAGATTGCAAACTGCTCGATAAATCGGAAGTTGGCGAGCGAAGCGAGCGGAATTTTAAGCCCCGTAAGGGGCGAAAGACAGTAGCCGGTGGTGGAGCGGCGTAGCCGCGCAACCACCGGTACAACACAAAAAGAAAATTGAGTCCGGAGCGACGGAGCGAAGCGACGCAGCGTAGGCCGACATATAATGGCGAGGACCGTAGCGAAGCGGAGCTCCGAGCCGTTGTGGGCGCGAGTTTTATCATGTTTGCGGCATTTTGAAACAATGCCGTATTCCGAGCCACGCTTTATGCCACCCCTCCGGGGTTCGCATTTATTTTTTTGGGGCGGTTCCCGGGGTTCCGCCCCTTACGGGGCTTCACCGCCGGGCTATTGTATGGCGCCCCTCCGGGGCTCCGAATTCGGCTTCGCCTACGGCTCGCAAACCACCCCTTCAACTTCCGAATGACCGCTCCGGTCTTGCATTTAGAACGCGCGGGAGAGATGGGGCGGGGGTGAAGACGCAAAAAAGGGAGGCATTACCTGATTTTAGCTTGACAGCTTGAGGGGGTATTCAATATACTACCCGCGTATGGGTGTGCAGAGTCATGCACGCGCGTAGGACAGAGCTGCACTCAGCACAGGCGCCATGGGTTCATCCCCTGAAAAGGAGGACTCGCCGGCCGGAATGCAGCGGGAGCACCCGTACAGAACCACAATCCACAAAAACTTTTTACAATGTTTCGTTTTTTCAAGAAATTAGCCAGGATGTTCTCGTATGATATCGGGATTGATCTTGGTACGGCCAACACGCTGGTCTACATTAAGGACCAGGGTATTGTGCTGCGCGAGCCGTCCGTTGTTGCCATGAAGGGCGACAAGGTGAAGGCCGTGGGTGAGGAGGCTAAGCGCATGGTGGGCCGTACGCCCGGCAGCGTGGTGGCTATTCGCCCGCTCAAAGAAGGCGTGATTGCCGACTTTGACGTAGCAGAAGAGATGCTGAGGCATTTCATCGAGAAGGCATGCCAGCGCAAGGGATTGCGCGGCCCGCGCATTCTCATCGCGCACCCGTCCGGCATTACGGAGGTGGAGCGCCGCGCCATTGAGGAGTCCGCACAGCACTCCGGTGCCATTGCGGTGCGCCTGATTGAAGAGCCCATGGCAGCCGCTATGGGTGTAGGCTTGCCCGTGAGCGAGCCGCTGGGCAGCATGATTGTTGACATCGGCGGCGGTACGACGGAAGTGGCCATTATCTCTCTTAACGGCATCGTATACAGCCAATCTGAGAAGTGCGGCGGCGATGCATTGGATGACACCATCACCCGCCACATGCTGGCCGCCCACAACCTGTTGGTGGGTCCGCGTACGGCAGAGGACATCAAGATTCGCGTGGGTTCCGCCCACCCCCTGCAGCAGGAGCTGCAGATGGAGGTGAAGGGCAGAGACCGCGGGACGGGTCTGCCCAAGACGGTGACGGTACGCTCTGAGGAAATACGTGAAGCCCTTAAGGATAAGCTTGATATCATCGTAAACGCTGTGCGCCAGAGTCTGGACCACTGCCCGCCTGAGTTGGCAAGTGACCTGTACGACCGCGGTATCACGGTAGCCGGTGGTGGCGCGCTGCTGCGAGGGTTGGCAGACCTGCTGCATGAGCAGACCAGCCTGCCGATTACCATTGCGGATGACCCCCTGAGTGCAGTGGCTGAAGGAACCGGTAAGTTCCTGCAGGAGAACGACGACGTATTTGATGAAGAGTAATAGGAGTGCAGCTCAGCGCGCTCGCATCCGAAAGCTCATCATCAGACCGTTCACTGCCAGCCGCCCGCAGTAGCGGGGTGCGGAGGGGAAAAAAGGCCGGGTGGAAGCCAAAGACGAGCGTGCTCAGGTGCACGGGCTCTGTTATCATGCGCCTGCATGAGTATCAACCCTCAACATAACCTGAAACTTTGTCTTTTCTTTCCAAAATGATTAACACCGTGAAACGCCTCTTCGGGTTCGGACAATGCAACCCGAAGGAAGGCACCACCATCGTCATCAACTCCGAGAAGTTGGAGCGCCGCGTGGCTCTGCTTGAGGAGGGTGTGCTCGAGGAATACAGCATCGAGCGCGAAGGCGAGGATAACATTGTCGGTGGCATTTTCAAGGGCAGGGTCAAGAATATTGAACCCGGCCTCAAAGCCATGTTCGTGGACATCGGCTATGAGAAAAATGCCTTCCTGCACTTCTGGGATGCGCTCCCCTTGGCGCTGGACTCCTCGCTGGAGGAGATTCAGAAGGAGGGTCGCCCCCGCAAGCAGCAGAAAAAAATTACCAGTAAGGACATTCCGGACATTTACCCCATCGGCTCCGAGATTATGGTGCAGGTGACCAAGGGACCCATCAGCTCCAAGGGACCGCGCGTTACCACTAATATCTCACTGGCAGGGCGTTACATTGTACTGATGCCCTACACGGATCAGTTCGGTATTTCCCGCAAGATTGACGACCCGAAGGAGCGCCAGCGCCTGCGCCAGATTGTGCAGAAGCTCAACGTGCCGGAGGGTATGGGCATCATCATGCGTACTGTGGCTCAGGGGCAGCGCTTCCGCCACTTTGTGCGCGACCTCGCGATGCTGCTGGAGCAGTGGAAGGAGGTGGAGGAGAAGTACGCCTCCCGCCCGGCGCCGCTCTGCGTGTACCGTGAGCCGGATCTCATCGAGCGCACGGCTCGTGACTTCTTGACGGACAATGTGGACAACATCGTGTGCGATAATCTGGAGACCACCCAGCGCATGCAGGAGATTGCCGGCAAGATTTCCCGCCGCGCCAAGCGCCACATCCAGCATTATCCCTGTCGCCAGCCCATTTTCGAGGAGTTGGGCATCGAGAAGCAGATTAACGAGGCCTTCCAGCGCCAGGTGCTGCTGCCCTGCGGCGGTTACTTGGTGATTGACGAGACGGAAGCCCTCATTGCCATCGATATTAACACCGGTCGCAACAAGGGTAACAAGGATTTGGACAAGACCATCTTGGAGACCAACCTGGAATCCGCCCGCGAGATTGCCCGCCAGCTGCGCCTGCGCAACATCGGCGGTCTGGTGGTGGTGGACTTCATTGATATGCGCCACCGCAAGGACCAAATGGCTGTGTATAAAGCCATGAAGGATGCCCTGAAGCGCGACAAGGCGAAGACGCAGGTGATGCAGATTACCCCCATCGGCCTGATGGAGATGACCCGCCAGCGCATCAATGAATCTCTGCTGGATTATGTGAACGACCACTGCCCGTACTGCCACGGTCGCGGCCGCATCAAGAGCGTGATGACCATGAGCGTGGAGATTCAGCGCCAGCTGAAGGCTACCATCCTCAAGTACCGCGAGAATGTGGGCGATATGGTGGTAGTGGTGAATAGTGATGTGCTCTCCCGCTTTAAGAATGAGGACTCTAAGCTGCTGATGGAGCTCGAGCGCCAGTGCGCCGGTCGCCTCATCTTCCGCTCGGATCCCACCATTCACCGCGAGGCCTTCGCCATCTTGGACCCGGCTCACAACAACAAGCCGCTGTACCAGGTGAACATGTAACTTTAACACAACCGGCGGAGGGCACCCCTGAGTTTCAGCGGTGCCCTCCGTGTTTTAACCCTGCTTTTTTTTCGGAAATGTCACAACGTATACACAGTATTGATGCCGTGCGAGCCCTCGCGCTGCTGGGCATTTTGCTGGCGCATGCGCACGGGCGTTTCAATTATTATACGGATTTTTTTCCGCCTTTTGCTACAGATGCCCTCTACGATTGGGTGTATGAGCATTTTTTCACCTGCAAGTTCTTTTTGGTGTTCGCCTTTTTGTTCGGGCTGAGTTTTTTCTTCCAAATGGACCATGCGGAGGCACGCGGGGTGGATTTTCGCCCGCGTTTTTGCTGGCGCTTGGTGTTGCTGGCGGGCTTCGGCGTGCTGCACAGCTTTTTTTATGCGGGTGATATTTTGATGATTTTTGCGGTGATGGGGTTCATCCCTGTACTGCTGTGGCGGGTGCCCACCAACGTGGTGGCGGCACTTTGTGCGCTGTGTTTGCTGCAGCCGGTGGCATTGTACCACTCACTGTGCGGCACCCCGCAGGCGATGGAAACTGTGGCGGAAAATCTGCGTGAGTCATTGGGGCTTTGCTGGTTGGACCCCGCGCTGCAAGAGTCCCTGTGGGAGACCGGTAAGTGGAACCTCTGCAACGGCATAGCCCACAGCTGGATTTACACCCTGTGCAGCCACCGCATTTGGGCGCTGGTGGGCATGTTTTTGCTGGGCATGCTGGCCGGCCGCTACCGCATTTTTGAGCAAGCGCCCGCGCGCTTGTTGCGCTGGGCTCTCATCGGGGCGTGCATTTACCTGCCTGCTCTCGCCGGGCAGCGCTATGCTCCGCTGTGCATGAAGTGGTGGGAGCACATCGGCTTTGTCATTATGTTTGTTCCCTTGGCTGCTTGGGCTCTGGCGCAGCCGCGTTGTCAAGTGCTCGCGGAGCCGCTGGCTGCCATCGGCCGCTGCACGCTCACGTGCTACATAACGCAAAACATCATCATGGCCATTATGCTGTGTGGCTTCGGCTATGGGCTGAACCCCTACCTGAGCACCACCGCCATCATGAATTGGGCGTTCGTGCTTTACCTGGTGCAAATGCTTTTCTGCATCCTGTGGCTCAGGTCGTTCCGCTATGGGCCTTTCGAAAGTGTGTGGCGCCGCCTCACGCAGCTCGGTATCAATAAATAACCCTTTTTTTCATCTATGACACCTGCTCACATCGCCATTCCGGAATACGCGCTCACCGTGGTGCAGCGCTTGGAGCACTTCGGCTATGAGGCTTACGTGGTCGGCGGTTGCGTGCGCGACAGCCTGCTGGGCCGCACCCCCAAAGATTGGGATGTGTGTACGAATGCCACCCCGCAGCAGGTGCTCGGTGCGTTCAAGCGTTTCAACGTCATCAAAACCGGCCTCAAGCACGGTACCGTCACCGTCATGGTGAATCATGAGCCGGTGGAGGTTACCACCTTCCGCATTGATGGTGAATACTCTGATAACCGCCACCCGGACGCCGTTACCTTTGTCTCCCGCGTGGAGGAGGACCTCGCACGCCGCGATTTTACCATCAACGCCATGGCGTACAACCCCACCCGTGGCTTGGTGGATGCCTTTGGCGGGCAGCAAGACCTCGCTGCGGGGCTCATCCGCTGCGTGGGGGAGCCGGATGCCCGCTTCAATGAGGATGGCTTGCGCATCATGCGTGCTCTGCGCTTTGCTGCGCGCTATGGCTTTGACATTGAGCGAGAAACGGCGTTCTCTATGCGCCGCAACCGCCATTTGTTGGAGAATGTGAGCGTGGAGCGCATTTTTGTGGAGCTCAAGGGCATACTGGTGGGTGCCGGGGTGCTGAACATGCTGCTGGCCTTCCCGGAGATTTTCGGCACCATCATCCCGGAGCTTGTGCCCTCCTTTGGGTTCGACCAGCGCAACCCGCACCACATTTATGACGTGTGGACCCACACCGCCCATGCCGTGCAGGCTGCCCCGGCGGACCCTGTTTTGCGCCTCACCATGCTGCTGCATGACATCGCAAAGCCCGCTTGCTTCACCTGCGGGGAGGATGGCAAGGGGCATTTTTACCATCACCCCGAGTGCGGGGCAGAGCTGGCGAAGGAAATTCTCCTCCGCCTCAAGAGCGACCTCGCTACGCTGGAAAACGTGGTGACGCTCGTGCGCGTGCATGATGAGCTGTTCCCCACCACCCGTTCCGGCATGCGCCGCTGCATCGGCCGCCTCGGCTTACCCATCATTGAGCAGTTGTTCGAGGTGAAAAAGGCGGACCACGCCGCCCAATCCACCCACGAGCAAGAGGAGAAAAAACAGCACCTCCGCCAAGCCGCCCTCCTTATTGAGGACCTCATGGAGGAACCGCCCTCTTTCACCGTCAAAGACCTTGCCATCAACGGTCGCGACCTCATCGCCGCCGGCATCAAACCCTCCCCCGCCATGGGGCGCCTGCTCGACACCCTCCTCTCCGAGGTGCAGGATGAAACCCTCACCAACGAGCGCACCGCCCTCCTTGACCGCGTGCAGCAGCTTATTTCCGGGGATAAGGAGAATGTTTAGCAAATATCGCTAATAGCGAATTGTTTTCTAAAGGTTGTTTATTCAAAGCGTTGGAAGTTTATTGGGGGCGTTTGTGAAGCTTTTCAGAGAGAAAATCTGCAAAAGTCCTATGGAGTTTTGCAGAAAATCGCTTTCCGATATAGGGATGGGCTTCGAATATGTACCGGCAGTTTTGCGATTGGCTATGTAAATGTTAATAGTCATGCCGCTATTTGCGCAGCGCGATAAATCGGAAGTTGAAGGGGCGATGGTGGGAAAATTTTGCGAGCCGCAGGCGAGCGGAATTCAGAGCCCCGGAGGGGCGCTATAAAATAGCCCGGCGGTGGAGCGGCGAAGCCGCGGAACCCCGGGTAGCGTAAAAAAAGAAAATTGAGCCCGGAGCGACGGAGCGAAGCGACGCAGCGTAGGCCGACATATAATGGCGAGGA
>CAJGCY010000137.1 GCA_904501955.1 uncultured Akkermansia sp.
CAGCGTCGCTTGCGGACGTGGCCTAAGCGCGCAGCTTAGGACTTGTAACGCAAACGCTTCTTGTGGCGGTTCTGGCGCATGCGCTTGCTGCGCTTGTGCTTGTTGATCTTAGCCTTACGTCTCTTCTTAAGCGATCCCATAATGTTTTATGATTTCGTGTGTTGTTTCTCTTGTGGGGAGAACTTTCGATGTCACAACATGTGACTGTCTGACTGTCGGGCAACTATGTAACTACCTTTTGGGGTGAAAGTCAAGCCGAAAGAGTTCTGATGCCGCATTTTTTTACGCTTTTTGCGCGTTCCGGCACTCAGAAGCGCCACCCTGCACCCGAGTGCACAGCCAAGTGTTGATGGCGGAGATGACCCCGGCGGAGGAGGAAAGGTGCCCCCTGTTTTGCAGAAGCCAAGCGGCGACCTCGGGGTGCGCATTTGCCGGGGCGGCGCAGAAGGCGGCGGGGAAGGTGCGGAAGGCGTCAATGTCATTATGCCCATCACCCATGATGAAGAGGTGCTGCTCCGCAATACCGAGCTGTTGCTGCACGTAGGCAAGAGCGGTGCCCTTGTGAAAGCGGGCATCCGCGAAGCGCATGTAGCGCCCCGCGCGCTGGATGGTGCAGGACTCCGAGCACAAGTCGCTGATGAGGGGGATGAGGGCATCCATGGTGGCGCTATCCTGCGCCTCGACGGAGAGCGGGTCATCCGGCGCGATGAGCCAGGATAATTGCGGGTGCTCGCGGCGGATTTGCTCCAGCCGAGCATGGAGCGAGGGGCGGAAGCGGTGACGGAGCGCGAGGTTGATGCGCTCACACTCCGCGTTGTGCTCTGCTGCGGGGACGAGGCTGCCCGTGGCGTCCGCCAAGTAGATGTAGCGCTCACAGGTGCAGATGAAATCCGGCAGGAAGGGGGAGCAAGGCAGCAGCTCACTGAGCAGGTAGGGCAGGGTGCGCCCGGTGTTGATGCCCCACAGCACCCCGAGAGGCCGCAGCTGCTCCATAAGCGTGAAGAATGCTGCGGGGACTGCCGGCCCGCTTTCTTCGCGCAGCGTGCCGTCAAAATCCAGCGAAATCAGCCACTTGCCCGCAGTTACTACCGGTGCGGTTTTGCCGGGTGGTGTGCTACCTTCCGGTACGGTGGGGTGGCTCATGTGCGAGGAATGGTCGGTTACTCTGTTGCCTCTTCCGCATCCTCGTCATCCTCCATACGGAGTTTGGATGAGGAGGGGTAGGTTTTCGGTGTGGCGTGTTTTTCGCGCAGCAGCTGAGTGACGGACTTGTTCAGGGGGACTTTTTTGTCTTGCGTCAGGCAGCCATCGGGCAATTCTTCATTGATGCTGCGCATGTGGATTTCCACGCGGCGGTTAAGCTGCTCATCCTCTTGTTTGCCGGTGATGGGGACAATGGGGGATTTGTTGGCGCAGGCACGGATGTAGACTTTTTCCACCGGCACGCCGTTTTCTCGCAGCCACTCACGCACGGCAGCAGCACGCTGCAGGGAGATGAAGGCATTGTACGTGGCGGTGCCGATGCTGTCAGAGTGCCCTTCAATGATGAAGTGTGTGTTGCGGTTGATTTGGATGAGCGCGGCAAGCTGCTGCAGGCTGACCAAGGCGGAGCTTTTGAGCTTGCACTCATTGAAGTCGAAGAGAAGGTCCGCTCCCAAGCGCGCCACACCGGACTGAGAGCTCAGGTTGGTCTCGCCGATGAGCTCGGAGAGCGAGCGCGTGTCCGCCGGCAGGGCGTGCTTGCTGTCACGTGCGGCATCTTTCAGCTCCGCCTCCAAGGTATCACCCTCGCGTGTCATTTCACCGATTTGCGGGGGGGTATTGATGACAACCTCGTTGGCGTTCATGGGGACGGGGTCCGGGTTTTCGATGAGCTCAGGCGTCGGAACGGAGGGAAGCTCCGCCTGGGTGAGGTCAATTTCCGCCGGCGGCGTTTCCGTAAGCGGTTTGAGGCTTTCCGTAGCCATGTTATTTTCCGCTGCTACGAAGAGCTGCGTATCGCCGGGGCGGAGCTCCAGCTCCGTCAGCTCGGTTTCCAGCAGGTCCACGTCTTGCGGGGTGGGCTCAGGCGGGGGGATATCTGCCGGGGGCGGCAGCTCTTCCACATGTTCGATTTCCGGTTCATCTTCACGCACTTTGAAGACGACGCGCTTGGTGTCATCTTTCACCTTGTCTGCGAGCTCATCAATGGGTTTGAGCGCGTAGCTGAAAATGCTGGGGGCAAAGATGTAAGCAATAATGTGCACGACTAAGGCCGCAACGGCTGCGCCCAGCGCAACGGGCATCATATCGCGCTGTTGGGTCAGCTCGTATCCGTTGCGGCGGCGGTTGGTGCTTTTATTAGTTTTTTTGCGTTTTGCTGGTGTGTAGGCTGACATGGTGAGTGACGGCTGTCAGAGTTGTTTGTCCGTAGTCAACACCGGGCGATCGGGGGTGCTGACGTGGGGTTTATCGATGGCGTTAATGAAATCTTCATCCAACCAGTGGATAATGGAGGTGAAAACCTCCTCCTCGTTTTTGAGGAGGCTCAGCTCGATGCCGGCGGTGGTGGCGCGCTCACCTTTGCCTACGGTGTAGGTGTAGAGGCGTGAGGTGGCATCCACCGGGTCATTCTCGCCGTGCAGTGTCCAGATGGCCTTGGTATCGCACGGCAGCTGGCGGTAGATGGTGATGGCATCTTTAATGGTGCAGATGGGGTTATTGCGAGCAATATTGATGATGAGCGCGGGCGTGTTGCGGTTTAAGTTTGCCGCACTTTCCACCGGGGCGACGTCAAAGCACTCATAGCCGACTACACCGTTGATTTTGATGTCCATGAGTGCGAGTTTGACGATGGAAAGGAGGCTGTCCGGGAGGGTGCGGCTGATGGATTCGCGCAGGGAGGCGTACGCATCTATCGCGATGATGCCGCGCAGACGCTCATCTTTTGCAGCGGCCTGCAGCAGCATGCCTGCACCGTAGCCTTGCCCCACCCCGATGATGACGGGGCGCTCTTTGCCGGAGTGGCGCGTCAGGGTATCGAGCAGCAGCGGTACGTCCTCACTTTCTTTTAAGCCGTGAGTGCAATGGGGGCGCCGGTTATTGCTGCCGCGGGGTTCCCACAGCACGCAGGTAATGCCTGCTGCCGTCAGGTATTCCGCCAAGGGCAGGGCGGAGCGTATGCCGTGGTCCCAATCCACGCAGACCAGCGCATAATCAATGTGGCTGAGATTCTCCGCCTTGCGAATGAGCAAATCCGCGCTGACTGTGCGCTGGCGGGCGGAATCCTCATCGTCTTTTGATGCGAGAATGGCCGTGACTTCTCCGCCGTCCCAGCCGGTGAAGTTCAGCGGTGACATGCGAATGCCGAGGTGTTTTTCCGGTACGGTGGAGAGGTTCGTGTAGCTCTCGTTCAGCGGGGTGATGATGGGGTCCGCCAGGTTGCTGATGTGATGCCAAAGCCATAAGCCACCTATGACCAGTGCTATAAGCATGGTCAGCAGAATCAAGCGTATGGGGCGAAACAGTTTCATCAGAATCTCGTGCGGAAAGTATAACAGCCGGGCCTTTGTTGAGCAATGGTAAATTACGTCAACGCGCTACAGCGTCAGAACAATAGGTTGCAGAAGGTGTCATACAACTCGCCGGCAGCCGTGCGGAAGTGGTAGAAGTAGCCGTTAAGCGTCAGCAGGCCGAACGCGTACATGATGATGGTCAGGCTGAGCACATTCAGCACGAAGGTGAGTAAGAGCGAGAAGATGAGCCCATTGTCCAGCATGTCCGGTTGCTCTTGGCGGATGCTCCATACCGTCCAGTACAGGTGGAAGCTCCACCAGAAGCCGAAGCCGGCGTAAAACCAGCCCTCATAGGCGGCGAAGGGGCTGAAGTAGTTAATGAGCCAGAGCACGAGCATCCACACCAGCATCCAAAAAGGCACGAAGTAAGGGGAGAGCGAGATGAAGATGTTGCTCTTATTGCTCATGACGTAACCACCTTGGTCCGCCGTAACGTGAATTTTGCTGATTTTACCGCCACAGAGCAAAATGGCCACGGCATGCGTCAGCTCATGCCCCAGCACGTACATGTACACGCAGGCGGTGCTCAGCAGGCGCATGATGGTCAGCGCGGTGAAGGTCATGATGCCCAGCAGGCTGTACCAAACAGGCGTGCTCAGCCAGAAGCCCAGGTTTTCCACCACGGCGGTATTATCGCTCAGCTCATTCACCAGCGCCATAATCATGATGATGGAGAGCGGTACGAAAAGAACGATGCCGATGAAGGCGCGCCACGTTTTCGCCCACCCACTGAGGGGCAGTATGCCGTAGGCATCTGTGCCGGAGTGGTCTTCCTCGCTGCGGTAAGCCTCGCGCACGGCATCATTGATCATGGGGCGGAAGATGGCTTGCTCCTCTTGCCCTAGGTTGCGGGCGTGCCCGTTTTTCCACGAGTTGACGGAGGGGGCGGGGTAATGCTCCGCCTCTTCCGGGCGGGAGAGCTCCGTGCGCCAATCACCGAACTCCGGCTTGGGGTCGGAGCGGTGCATGCTGCTTTGTTTGGAGTTTCTTTTCATGGGTGTGTTTGAGAGGGGCGAATGTCTTGAATGGACATGGAAAGCGTGGTGCGGCCGCGCCACACGTTGCGGTCGATGGTGAAAGCGATATCCCAAGGCGGGTCCGGCAGGGGAATGTTGCCACCGTTGAAGTACATGGCATCACACTCGTAGTTGTTTTGGCGTAAGCTGAGTTTCAGGTGGTTCTGGAGGCGGCGCGGAGCGTCGGAGAGCATGACGTTGCGGCTCATGAACACCGGCTGCGGATTCGCATTGCCAAAGGGCTCCATCAGCTCATAGCTGTCCAGCAGCTCCAAGGTGAGGTCTCGGAACTCTACTTCTGCGTCGATTCTCAACTTGGGCTTCAGTTGTTCTTCGGAGGTGTTTTCCAGTACGAAGTTGTCGAACGCTTCGCGGAACTTGTCAATCATCTCCTCACGGATGACCAAGCCTGCGGCCATCTCGTGCCCACCGCCGGAGACCAGCGTGTCCGCGCATTCGTGAATGGCCTGTACCAGCGATACGCCGGGAATGGAACGGCCTGAGCCTTTTCCTAAGCCGTTCTCGTCCAATGAGATGATGAACGTGGGTTTGTGGTAGCGGCGCATGAGCAGGGAGGCGACAATGCCCACCACGCCCGGGTGCCACGTGCGGGAGCCCAGCACGATAACGCGGTCATTCGCCGGGGAGAAGGAGCACTCCAGCATGCTGGTGGCCTCCGCGCGGATTTTCTCTTCCTCTTGCTGGCGTGCGCGGTTGTGGGCCTCCAAGCAGAGGGCCAGCTGCTGAGCGCGCTTCACATCATGAGTCATCAGCAGCTCCAGCGCATCACTGGGGGAGTCCATGCGTCCGGCTGCATTCAAACGCGGCCCGATGCGGAAGGAGACGTGGCTGGCATTCGGCGTGTTGCGCAGCCCCGTTACCTCATTGAGCGCTTGCAGGCCTATGTTGCCACCGCGCGCCATGATGCGCAACCCGTGGCGGGTGAGCAAGCGGTTCTCCGCCACCAGCGGTACGATGTCCGCCACCGTTGCAATGGCGACGATGTCCAGGTAATTGCGCAGGTCAAAGTCAGCCAGCCTACGGCGCTTGAGCATGGCATGCGCCAGCTTGAACACCACGCCTGCGCTGCACAGGTAAGTCATCGGGCTGTTTTCCTCCAGCTTGGCATTCACCACGGCAACGGCGGGCGGGCGCCCCTGTGTGCTGCTTTCATGGTGGTCGAGGATGATGACGTCTATGCCCTGACTGTTCAGGTAGGCCACCTCATCCACGGAAGAGGTGCCGCAGTCTACGGTGATGATGAGTGCCGGCTTGCACCCGCACTTTTGCAGCGCGTGGTTGATGCCGTCGTCACTCAACCCGTAGCCCTCTTTGGTGCGCACGGGGATAAAGCAGGTGGGCCGCATACCGTATGCTGTCAAGATGGTATGCAGCAGCGTGACGGAGCTCACTCCGTCCACGTCATAATCCCCGTAAATGCAGACGTGCTCACCGTGATCTACCGCGCGGAAGATGCGCTCAACGGCGGCGTCCATCTCCCGCATGTCAAAAGGGTCCCCTAAATCTGCTAGTCGGGGTCTGAGGAAATGCTCTGCCTCCTCCGGACTCCGTATGCCTCTTTGAATCAATAACTGCCTGACCAGTAGCGGTAACTGCCGGTTAAGCTCATCTCCAAAGTCTGCTTGGGAGTCCGTTGGGCGTATTTCCCAACTGAACTTCGTACTCATGGCTCGAATTTATCATTCCTGCATCCTGCCGTCAAGGCTTTTGCGTGTCCTCACAGACTAAAGGGATAAGCAAGGCTTATTATGCACGGATAATTTGTTGTGCGGGTGTGAGAATGGCTTGACAAAGCGGCGGTGTGTCTGTATACTCCGCGCCCGTATGGAGAACCAGCCGACAAATTATGATCTCTCGACGCTTGACACGGAGGCCATGCGCAGCCGTCTTTCCGAGCTCGGGAGCTATCTTTGACCTCGCAGCACTTGAAGCAAAAGTAGCTGAACTTGATGAACGCATGAGCGCCCCGGATTTCTGGGATAACCAGACAGCTGCCCGAGCCTTGATGGCGGAGGTGAATCCGCTCAAGCGCCGCTTAGAGCAGTACCGCGCCTTGGAGTCCGGATTGGAGGACGTGGAAGTGGCGCTTGAAATGGCCGGAGAGGAGCCCGAAATGGCTGCTGAGGCTGTCAGCGAGTACCACGCTTGGGAGAAGCGCCTGAAGGACTTTGAGCTTATCACCCTGCTGAACGGCCCGCACGACAATGCCGGCTGCTACGTAACGATTCACGCCGGTGCCGGTGGTACGGAGGCGTGTGACTGGGCAAGCATGCTGCTGCGCATGTACCTGCGCTACTGCGAGCGCCATGGCTTCAGCAC
>CAJGCY010000138.1 GCA_904501955.1 uncultured Akkermansia sp.
AGCATTTGTTTTGTGGTCGATACAGCAATTTAAGCCACGCATTCTGTCACCACAGGTTCCCTGGGTTCCATTTAAATTTCTTACCCTAACAGGGGTTCCGCGGCTTCGCCGCTCCACCCCTGCCTAACGTCCGTCGCCCCGCGTTGCGGGGCTTCAAATTCCGCTCGCTTCGCTCGCCAAATTCCGATTTATCGGACACAGATGACTTATTAGAAGTTTCCTTAAAGAAGTTTTTTCATGTTGTCCAATTCATAACAACGAGCTACCTCATAAGCCGCCGTTACCGACGCATCATCAGGGCAACAGCTTAAAATAGCAAGCACCATTTCCTTATCGGCATAACGCACAGCCTGCTCCAAGGCTGATACCCCATTGCGACCTCGTGCATTGACGTCGGCGCCGGCATCCAATGCATCATACATCCCCTTAACATCACGCTCCACCACCGCATGCAGAAATCGATAGTCTGGAGCCGAAAGCTCGGGCATATCCTCGCAATCCAGAATCAATTTCCAATGGGCACCGCTTTGCTCGAGAAACTCCATGCAGGCTTTAGACTCTTCATCTTGGTGAATATATTCATAATGAATATACGAATGTTCCAACGGAGTCTCGCCGTCACAAATCACATTCACATGCGCCCCCGCTGCCACCAGCAGCTTCATCGCCTCCAAGTTATCGCCGATGGACGCATCCCACAGAGGGGTCCCGCCTTCGTTATCTCTGGCGTTCACATCTGCCCCGAGCTCAATCAATAACTGCACCATGGCAGTGCTTCCATTACAGGCTGCGTCAAAAAGGACGGTTTCACCGAAATTATCACGCAGATTCACATCCACCCCCTGCTCCAGCAAGGCGCGTACCTTTTCCTCATCTCCGGCGGAGACGGCTGCCGACAATGCTGTAAAATCAGGGTTCATTTGATAATTGAATGTTTTTTATGCCGGCATGGTAGCATAATCCCCCAAATGGGTCAAGGCGGAAAAAGAACGATTGCCGGGGGCGCAAGTTTCCACTTGTCATACCGTGCCCTGCGGACTATAATGGAGGGGAAATGAAGATGCTGGTATTCGGAGGTAGTGGCAGGACGGGGCAGGTGATGTGCCGTGCTGCGGAAGCTGCGGGGTGGCAGGTGCTTGCCCCGGCGCATGCCGAGTGTGATTTGGAGAATGCGCAGGCAGTGGGGGAGACCGTGCTGCACTCTGCGGCGGATGCCGTGGTGAACTGTGCTGCCATCAGCGGGCTGGAGGCGTGTTTGGATGACCCGCTGCGAGCCCATGTGACGAATGCCCTTGCCCCGGCGACCATGGCGCTGGCTTGCCGCCATACGGGCGCGCGGTTTGTGCATTTATCCACAGATTACGTGTTGGATGGCCGTAAAGCCGGCTTGCGGGCGGAGAATGCCAAATGCAAACCGCTGAGTGTGTATGGAGAGAGTAAGCGCGAGGGGGAGTTGCAGGTGGCGGAGGCGCTGAGCTCGGCTTTGATTTTACGTGTTTCTTGGGTGTGCGGTAATCCGCTCAAGCCTTCTTTTGTGGAGGGCACTCTGGCAAAAGCGCTTCGCGGGGAACCCTTGGCTGCCATTGCGGACAAATATTCGCTGCCGACGGATGCGGAGGATATAGCCCGCTCAGTGTTGCAGTTGCTGCCGACGCAGGAGCGCGGCATATTCCATGTGTGTGCCACGGGGGAGCCCATCAGCTGGCATGGCTGTGCGCAGTTGGCTCTGCAATATGCGGTGGAGTATGGTGCATTGCCTGCCATGCCTGAGCTACAGGCACAGCGCCTGAAAGATGCCTCCTTTTTCCGTGAGGTGCGCCCGCAACACACCGCCATGAGCAATGCCCGCTTGCTGGCCGCCGGCGTGCAGATGCCTACCGCTGCGGAAACGCTGCGCGCCGTAACGCAAAGATTCCTATCCGCCACGGTGGGGGGGATAGGAATCCGCTCAAAATATCCGGGAGTGGTGAATCAGATGATTTTTTCTACATAGGCAACGCCATTTTTGAAATCAGTGATGCGCACGCGCTCACCGTCCGTAACCCACTTGTGGTCACGCTCCGAGATGGGGAAGATTTGGTCTTCTATTTTAATGAAGCGAGAATCCGGGGTGCTGCAAATGTGACCGCACTTGCCGGGCAGGGTTTCGCCGAGGTGGTCTTTGGGCGCCGCCGCTTTGATGAACTTGTTGATGGTGCGGCGAATCAGCAGCTTCCAGAAGACGTAGTAGAACAGCGTCCACAGGAAAAGGAAGGTGATGAAGGTGAGGGCGGACCACTCCGTCGGGGGATTGAGTAACACGGTGCCCCACCAGGCGAAAACGCCCATGGCCAGCAGGGTGAGCAAATCTGTGTCGAAGAAGATGATGTCCACCACCAGCAGGGTGATGCCGATGGCGAGCATCCAGTTCAACACGGATTGCTCCGTGAACCACAACAAATCAATTGCGCAGGTTACGTCCATTATTCCCCTTCTTTGATGTTAATCATGGCCGGTACGTTGGCCGGCAGGTACACCTTGGAGGCATCGTTCTTGGTGATGGTGGCGTAGCCCTCCAGCGTCTGGCGGTTGATGAGCGCTTTCATCGCCCCGTCTGCACCCAGCGTTTGTGCCAGAGCATTGACGTAAGCGGCGTCCGCCTCCGCGATGAGTCGCATGGCTTCCTTGGCACCCTCTGCGCGCATGATGGCGGCGTCGCGCTCTGCTTGAGCATTGAGACGCAGTGCACGGCTGATACGCTCCGCCTTCATCTGCTCCAACATGGCCTTTTGGGTTTCCTTGTCCGCTGTGAGCTCTTGGATTTCAACGGACGTGATGCTCAAGCCCCAGCGGGTTGCCGTGGTGGCGATGGAGAGGACGATTTTTTCCGACAGCTCGGAGCGGGAGCTCAGCAATTCATCCAGATTACGGCTGCCGATGATGGAGCGTACTTCATTGAGCACCAGCTCTGTGAGAGATTTGTGCAGGTTTTCTACCTCATACAGCGCCTTGATGGGGTCGGTGATGCGCCAGCGGATGATGCAGGAGATATCGACCGTGGCGTTATCTTTGGTGACGCATTGGCGCGGTGCGGTGTCGAGAATTTGCTCCGTCAGCTCAATGAACTTTCCTTTTTTGTGGGTGCGCTCCCAGTGGTCCACTCGCTTGGGCTTTTGCAGGAAGGGGATGCGCATGTGCAGGCCGCTGGTTTTGACAGATACCGGCTTGCCGAACATTTCCAGAACGACGCAGTGATTTTGCGGTACGGTGAAGATGAACATGGTTGCTGTTTGTGTGAGTTGAAAGATGTATGGTGGGGTGTCAGCCCGGCTTTTCTACCTATTAGACGTGCGAATGAGGCGTTTTGTTCACTGAAACTATACGCTTTTTTGTTTTGCTTGCAAGCAAAATATCGAGCCCTGGGCCCGATGCTGTGCTTTTAATAACTGCAAATCAGGTTTTCTGCGCCTTCTTCATCGTCTTCCGGGACTTCTTTGGCATCCAACCACCAGCGGAAAAAGTAGTGGACGTGTTTTTTGGGGTAAATGAAGGTGATGTGGATGGTTTGCACGTCTTTCATCCAATCAATTTTCATATCATGCGCTTTTGGCTCCATGTCCTTGGAGTTTCGGAAGACCTCTGCTAAATGCTTCATGATGACGTCATCCGAATCATATTCCGGGGTGACGCCTCCCACCCCGAAGCGGATGCCTTTGGGGAACTTCAGTTTTTGTGTGGTGACTTTATCTGTACCGGGGATGGTGATGTGCTTGTAAGACTTCCACGTTTCGGTGATGTACTTCTTGGGGTAAAGCGGGGGCATAGCGTAAAGAATATGGGTAGAGGGTGGGTGCAGGGACACTATACACCTATTTTGCTTGAAAATCAAGCGAAATGTCGGAAAAAAGCGAAAATCTACCCAGGGAGTGGGGGAGATTATTGATCTAAGCGGAGGATGAGCTCGCGGGTGGTTTTTGCTTCCTCCAGCCAAGCTTGCACTCCTGCCTTGTTTTGGCTTTCGAGGAGGTCAACGAGTCGGTGTAGGTCATCCACGCAGTTGTGCAACACCTCGCGCACGGCAACATCGTTTTCCCACAAGATGTCCGCCCACATGCCGGCAGCCCCGGAGCACACGCGCGTGGTGTCCCGGAAGCCGGATGAGGCGAGGCGTTGCAAATCCGCCGTGTCCACATCGCCCGGGGTGGAGTTGCGCGCGCCCAGCGCTGCCATGATGTGGGGCATGTGTGAGATGCGGGCCACGGTGCGGTCATGGTGGGCGGGGCTCATTCTGTAGGTGCTGCACCCCAGCGCTTGCCAAAAGCGCTCAAGCCTGAGTTGGTAGGAATCCGGCACGCCGTGTGGGTTAGTGGTGACGACGGTAGCCCCTTGCAGGAGGCCGGGGTATGCGTGCTCAAAGCCTTGTTTTTCCGCCCCTGCCATGGGGT
This sequence comes from uncultured Akkermansia sp., assembly GCA_904501955.1. Taxonomy (GTDB): domain Bacteria; phylum Verrucomicrobiota; class Verrucomicrobiia; order Verrucomicrobiales; family Akkermansiaceae; genus Akkermansia. The sequence goes on from CAJGCY010000138.1 coordinate 4,425, forward strand.
GAGAGCCGATGAAGAGTCGCTTGCGATCCGTGAGCATGCTGCCGGTGGTGCGGTGCACGTACGCCTTCACGGAGCCGATGTCCGTCACCAAGGCATCTTTGCGGATGGCGGAGAGGATGCTGCGTGAGAGCTCCTCAAATGCGCCGATGGGGGTGGCGAGGATGATGAGGTCTGCGCCCTCCACGGCCTGTTTGGCATCGCGGTAAGTATGTGTGATGCCCTTTGCCTGTGCCAGGGTGAGGGGGTCCTCACGCCTGGCCCAGAGGCGTAATTCGCATGCAGGCAGCTTTTCATGCACGGCCAAGGCGATGGAGCCCCCGAGAAGTCCGGGGCCCAGAATAGCGACAGTGTTGAAAGGCAGCTCTTGCATGGGCGGGGTGCCGGTGTTTACGGCACGTAGAAGTGGAAGTTAGTACCCTTGACCTTCAGCTTGGTACCGCGGGGGTAGGGCTGGCCGGTCTTTTTGTTCACGATGCGAATGCGCACGGATGGATCAATCGGGTTGTAGACGCGGGTGGGGTCACCGGGCACGGGGGTGGCGTAGGGGATGGGGCCGTCATTGGTGATGAGGGCGGGGTCCTGCGCGGGCTTGGGAGCAGGTGCCGGAGCGGGGGCAGAGGTCGGGGTAACCGGCTGTTCTACGGCAGGGGTAACCGGTTGTGTGATGGTGCTGCTTGCGGCGGGTTTTGCTGCGGGCTTGGCAGCAGGAGTTGCAGCGGGCTTAGCGGCAGGTTTGGCAGCGGGCTTAGCCGCCGGCTTAGCAGCGGGCTTGGCTGCAGGTTTGGCCGGGGTGGCAACGGGTTTTACCGGAGCAGGGGTGGCTGCAGCGGGGGTAACCGGTGCAGCGGGCGTAGCGGAGGCGGGGGTGGCATGGTGGGGAATATCCGGCACCGGGTTGGAGTAATACACGCATGAGTTCAGAGCTGCAAGCGCAACCCCGACTGCGAGAAGGGATGATGTGCGAGTGATTTTCATGTTCGGGAAAAAAGATTTATCGCGGATAACTGTAGGCTTATTCCGGCGGAAAGTCAATATAAAATCATGTCCTGCGCAGATTCCTGCTTGAAAAACCGCGCGCATTAGCGTACTATAATCGGCATGAGCACGTTGCTGCATTGTCCGAGTCTCTTTCAATATACGCGCCGTCTGACGCGCGAGGTCGTAGTGGGAAATTTGGGTATGGGTGGGGCTAACCCCATTCGCATTCAGTCCATGTTAACCAGTGATACGCTGGATACCGCCGGCTGCGTGCGCGAGGCCTTGGCCTTGGCTGAGGCCGGGTGTGAGGTGATTCGCCTCACGGCGCAGACCAAGGTGTACGCCGCCAATCTGGAGCACATTGCCCGCGAGCTGCGAGCCGCCGGTTGCCATGTGCCGCTGGTGGCGGACATACATTTCAAGCCGGATGCAGCCATGGAGGCTGCCAAATGGGTGGAGAAGATTCGTGTGAATCCCGGTAATTTCATTGATAAGAAGAAGTTCATTGAACGCGATTATACGGATGCTGAGTATGAGGAGGAGCTGGAGCGCGTGCGCAAGGCGTTCACTCCCTTGGTGCTGTTCTGCAAGGAGCACGGGCGTGCCATGCGCTTGGGGGCTAACCATGGCTCGCTGTCCGACCGTATTCTGAACCGCTATGGCGACACCCCCGAGGGTATGGTGGAGAGTGCTTTGGAGTTTGCCCGCGTGGCGCGTGAGCTGGATTACCACCAGTTGGTGTTCTCCATGAAGTCCTCGAACGTGAAGGTGATGATTCAGGCATACCGCTTGCTGGTGAAGCGCCTGGCGGAGGAGGGGGCTGATTGGAATTACCCCATCCACTTGGGCGTGACGGAGGCCGGTGAGGGTGAGGATGCCCGCATCAAGAGCGCAACCGGTATAGGCTCGTTGCTGGCGGACGGTATCGGTGATACGCTGCGTGTCTCCCTCACGGAGGACCCCGTGTATGAGATTGCTCCCGGCTTTGAGCTGGCTGCTCCCTACCAACCCGGTGTGGTGGCTGCGGCGGAGCCCCTTGCGGAGGAGCCTGCTGCTCCGTTTGACCCCTTCACCTTCACCAAGCGCAAGGCGGATATCATTGAGCGCGGTGGTGTAACGCTGGGGTGGAATGAGCCCGTGCGCGTAGTGCTGCCCCGCGCTGCTTGTGAGGAACTCTCCCCCGCGGAGATGAAGGATTTCATGCCGGAAATTGCTTATGAGGATTGCGCTGCCGTGGAGGTAGACCCCCGCAATGCTGCGGAAGTGGCAGCTTTGGCTGACGCCCCGGCAACGCTGGTAACGGTGAAGGATGGTGTGGATATGCCCGTGCCGCAGGCCTTCCGCTTGCTGGCTGCCTGTGTGCCCACTCGCCACAGCATTTTGCTCAAGGATACGCTCAGCGGCACGGAGCCCATGGG
>CAJGCY010000139.1 GCA_904501955.1 uncultured Akkermansia sp.
GGGAAGGTTATGCCACCCGCATACCGTTTCGGCAAGCCTCAACGGTTCGCGGGTTCGGATTTGTTTTTTTACCCATTTCCTAGGGCTTACGCCCTAGGCTAAGTTAGGTCACCCGCTGACGCGGGTTCAGAATTCCGCTCGCTATCGCTCGCAAACTATTCTCCAACTTCCGATTTATCACTCGCTGCGCCCTTACCTCGGGCATTAAAAAGGGCAAGCGCTGAAGCGCTTGCCCGATTTGATTCAGTAATGACCTTTGCTTAAAGAAAACTTATTTGATGCGGTCATTCTCACCGGTACCCCAAGAGGGCTTGAAGTCCGGGATTTTGTGCCCTGAGCCGGGGCAATCAGCAGGCACGCGATACTGAGCACGCGTAGCGTGGTACAGTTCGGTAAGCTGCTTCATGACCTCTGCATAAGCGGGGTCCTGAGCCACGTTGCGCATCTGCTGCGGGTCTGTCTCATTATCAATCAGCATCCACTCGTTCTCGGGCTTACGGGTGCCACTCTTGCGCTCGTAATCAAGCGGCGTCCAGATGCGGGCAAAGGTGTAGCGAGAGGTGCGGATGCCATCGTGACGCGGAGCATTGTGCTCACCGGGCTGCTCATAGAAAGCATAGTACAGCGGGCGGTCCATAAACTGCGGAGCTGCACCGTTGGCAAACAGCGGCACCATGGACATACCCTCCATCGTGCGGGTGTTCTCCGGCGTATTGGTACCGGTCACCTCCAGCAGGGTCGGAGCATAGTCAATGTTCTGCACCATGGCAGTGCTGCGCTTGCCGGCAGGAATCTTGCCCTTCCAGCGCATAATGAGCGGCATGCGCATGGATTCCTCGAAAATCCAACGCTTATCATACAAGCCATGCTCCCCGAGGTAGAAGCTCTGATCGCCCACATACACAACCAGCGTGTTCTCGGACAAGCCGCTGGCGTCCAGATAATCCAGCAAGCTGGCGATGGACTCATCCAAGGAGAGGATGCAGCCGAGGTAGTCCTCCATATACCAGCGCCAGCGCTGCTCGGTCATGTCCTTTTGGGTCTTGATTTTGCCCTCGCGCATAGCCTGCACGAACTCGCGCGTACGCTTGGTGTAGAAGTCTACATACACCTGCTGCAGGCCGGGCTCAATCCAATCCGTACCCCAACCGAGGTTGGTCTTCGGGGCGAACTTGGGCTGGTGCGTCTCGATATCGAAATCCGCAGGAATCTGACCGGCAAACTCACCGTTCTTAATCTTATTGCGCAGCTGGTGCTTGGGGATAATCTCCTTCATCACATCGAAGGGAATCTCCTTGTACATCAGGTGGTTGTCATTCCAGTTGCAGAGGTCCCAGCCTACCGTCTGGCGGTTGTGCTGCAAGAACTCAGGGCGGTTTGCCCAATCATCATGCAGGGTGGCGGGCGGAGTCATCTTGGCTACCTGCTTTTTGATGAGCTCCAAGTGACGGGGAGCGGGCAGCCAGTTACGGTGCGGCGCTTTGTGCCCTACAATCAAGGCAAAGGGCTTCGACTTGTCGCGGCTCTCCATCCAAGTGATGGCCATGTTTGTCACCACATCCGTCACGTAACCACGGTGACGAATGGTCTTGGTACGGCCTTTGTCATCCGCCGTATGGAAGGTGGAGTTCAGGTAATCACCCTGGCTGGGGAACACCTGCCAAGAATCAAAGCCCGTGGGCTGCGAAATCAGGTGCCACTTACCCACAATACCCGTTTGGTAACCGGCTGCTTGCAGCATTTGCGGGTAGGTAGGCTGCGCACCATTGAACGCAGGGCCACCATAATTGTACAAGAAGCCGTTATTGTGAGAATGACGCCCCGTCAACATACATGCGCGAGACGGTCCGCACAGCGAGTTGGCGCAGTAAGCACGGTCAAACACCATGCCCTCATCCGCCAAACGGCGGAACCCCGGCAAAGGCACAGGGCTATCCTTCTCATTGGTGCCCATCGCATTGACGGAGTGGTCATCCGATATAATAAACAGAACATTCGGCCGAGTATCCTCCGCAGCCGCGGCGAATACAGCCCCCATGAACAATGCCGCTGTTGCGGCCAGAGTGCGTGAGATTCCCATAACTCCTGCAGTGTACCCCCAAATACCTGCCAAGTCAAGCAAAATGCATGCCCCCTGCACTGTTATTAAACATAGAGCAGCGCGCCTCAGCCGGTAAAACCGAGGCGCGCTGTGGGAAGGCAAATCAAATGCGTAATCAGTGGGGAGTTACGGTAATTTCACCCCAGGTGCTGCGCTTATCCGGCGGATTGGAGAAAATGAACTCCAAGGAAGCCTTGCGGACGTTCTTCTTCACATGAAGCGTGAAGGTCTGCTGCGTTTCAGTCCAAGTAACGGTTCGGGGTGTGGTATCCTCCGCCACACAGCGGCCATTTTCCATCAAGCGCACGGATTTGACCATCAGCACGTCACGCCCCGTCACAATTTTGAAGTTCACGGAGTATGTACCTTTATTCTCAATCGGCACATCAGTCATGAGAATGGGAGAATCGCAACCGGGGAGCGACTCCGGGCTCCAGCCCTGCCCATAGCGGTACTCACGCACCCAATCGCGCATCACCACAGGCGCAGCCAAGCCGAGCGTGGACTTGGGGTCAAGCTTTTGCATGGCTTTGGCGCATTTGGTGATGTAAGCCGCACCGGCAATCATACCGAGCGAGCGGCGGAGATGCCCGATGGTAGCAGCACAGGCATTTTGTTTTTGATGCGTGGAATAGAGGGGATTCTTGAGCACCTCTTTGAGGCGAGCCATGAGTTGCTCCGCGGATTCACCATCCTTAATCGAGAAGCCGAAGTTGAGAGCAGCGAGGTAGCCACCCTTATCCTCCGGGTTATACTTACGCATGGCATCCTGCAAGCCACCGGGCCAGTTCACCCACTTCACGCGGGTAGATTGCCAATAGAAGTGTGATTTCTTCTCCGGATCCTCAGTGGCATTTGCCTGATTGAGGATGTCATCCTGCTTCTTTTTGGCAGCAAAACGAGTTTTAATGCTCTTCGCCACCTCCTCAGGAGTGGCAGTCATGAGCTCCTCACCGTGCAGGGAGGCATATTGGCGCCCCCCTTTTTCATAAAAGATGATGGCGGGGTATGAGATGTCACCCATATCATGCGGATAAGCCAAGGGGCCCATCGCCTTGGAGCATTCCTCATTGGTGGAAGCGGTGCGGTTTTGGTAAATGGGAGCCATCACCACCGCGGCGTTGCCCAATGCAGCCTGCACGGCACGATCCGCCAGCAACTTGCGGCAAAGCTTCTCGCCATAGCGGTCCCACCCCTTGGGGTAGATGAACGCCACATAACCGGCATCCCCCACCTGGGCGGATGCCTCAGCATAGGTATCATACACCTTAGCACTTGCAGTAAGCGGAGCGCCTACGAGCAATAAACCGGCTGCAAGGATAGAAATCTGTTTCATCATTCTGGTAAAAAGTTAAGTTTGAGCGTATTGAAGCGACTGTTTCCTTATGCAGCGGGCTCACCGTACACATAAATACCATTGGCATGGAAGACCTCCGGACCACCGGGACGCAGCACACGCACGTAGAGAGCCTTGGGGCGCTCTCCGGTCAAATCGAAGCGGTTCACGTAGTTCTGGGTATTCTGAATCGGGCTGCCGACATCATGCCAATCATCATCGCGCCCGGTATCAGACACCTGCACCTTCAGCGGGCGGAAGCGGTGAATGAGCTCCCATACGTTGGTACCGACAAAGACCACGCCGGTCACATACGCATGCTTGGGCAGCTTCACGGCAATCCAAGCATCGGTATCTCTGCCGGTGTGAATACGCCCACCCTGCTGGGTCAGCAAGCCGGAGTGCGTGTGCGGGGCATCCCACTCGCTGGTGGAGCTGGCAAAGGGCATGCCACCCTCAGACACCAACTTGCCGGGGAACGGCGTGGGTGAGGGAATGGCGGCAGAGCCCTGTATGAGCTTCGGGTCAATCATGCGACTGATGGCATGGAAGGTGGAGGCATCCCTCGCGCGCTCGGCCGTCAGGATGAGCCCGCCGAGCAGCTTGGCTTTCTGCTCACTGTTGAGCGATTTACCGCTGCCGAGCGACTTCACCATGGCATCCGTCAGTTTCTTCTTGGAGTCCGCGCTCAAGCCATTGGAAATGGAGTTACCCCAAGCCATCATGGTGCCGGAGTAAGCATCATGCGGGGCAGCAGCGGCCAGCACCTTCACATAGTGCGCGATGGTGGCTTCCTCTTTATCCTCGGCAACCGAGCGGCTCATCTCAAGCTGGCGATTGGCAAAGGCCTCAATATACCAGCGGTCGGGGCCCATCACCTTGGCGTGCTTCCAGAAGGTGGCGGATACGGCTACCAAATCATTGTACCCCATGCCACTGTTGGGCAAGTGGGCATACACGCGCTGCTTGAGCAGCTCTGCAGCCTGCTCCGGGTACACGGAAGCCATGCCCTTGCACAGCACGGAGTTGAGTTTTTTCCACGCCTCCTGGTCCTTGGGCATCTTTGTAGCCAAGAAGCTGGAGTACTCTCGCCACATGGGGTAATTCAGCGGAGCTGCTTTCGCGGACTGCTCGAAGCAGTAGAGCGTTTTCGGCATATCATCCGCCTCCCAATACAGGCGGGCAAGCATGCGGTAGGCATTCGACAAACGCGTAGCACCGGCGGACTTGGGGTCATTGAATGAATCCACCAAGTGCAGTGAGCTATAAGTCCAGTTATTGTCCAGCGGAATCCAGTGCAAGCCACGCTCCCAGCTCAGGGAGTACGCGGGGGTCCACTTACCATCCACCAGCACGATGTAGGCGCAGTGCCCGGGCTCACCCGCGGTAAGTGCGGGCACGCCGTTCGCACAGGCGGAGGCTGCGCCGAAGTGTGACAAGCCACCGCACACACCGCCCACGTATTGAGTAAAGGCCATGTGGTTATCACTGTACACGCCTACGAAGGGCGCGGCATACCACGGTCCCTGCACGGAGTCACCGAACATATTCGGGTCAATGTAGCCACAACGCCAGCAACTGGCGGGGTACTGCCAATCCGGAATGTGCACATTGTTCAACGCCCACTCAAAGGCTTTCACCGTGCCGGATGAGTGCTGATTCTTCCACCCGCAGGCCACGCGGCGCTGGTGAATGGGCAAATCATCAAAAGAGGTATTGAGGCGGCCCTTGCGCCAATACTTGAGGAAGTAGTTGGCGCGGTTCACGGCATCCGTCAAGCCCCAATCATTACGAGCATATTCCAACGCGGTGGCCGTCACGGTATCGCGCTCCACACCCTTGCGCAAAGCCTTGGAGTCATCCGCCGCGATGGCGGCTATGATTTGCACCACGCGGCCGAACTTAGGCAGCTCACCGGAGAAGGCAATCTGCTCCAGCCACTCCGCATCCGCACAAATTGCGCTGAGCACTTTATCGCAACCATTCAGACCGGCAGGGGATGCCACCTCTGCCTCCAGTTTTTTCAGCTCGGCACGGGCGTTTTCCAGTTGGAACGCAGCACGTTTTTGCTCTGCGCCCTTCTTATTTTTCACCTCATTGCTCAGGTTGGCGATTTGTTCTCGCTTCTGATTCAGGTCACGGGTACGAGCCTCATTATAAGCGCGGTAGCTTTCCTGAGCATCCTTCTCTGCGCACGCTAAATAATAGGTAAGCAAAAGGCGGCGGTTATCCTCATTGCGCAGAAAGGCGCGCAACTGCTCCGGGCTGAGGTCCGTCAAGCGATTCTGTAACTCGGCGGAGAGTTTTGCGCGCAAGGCATCGGCATTTTTCCACGCATCCACCTTGAGCAAGGCCGCGGGAGAGCCTTTCTTTTCCTGAGCCTCGGCGGAGAGCATCCCCCCGGCCAAAAGCGCAGCCATGACAATTAAAAAATTACTTATTTTCATCTTCAGAAAACCTGTTGATAGCAAGTTATACGAATCTAGCACTAACCCCCTCGCTTTTCAATCAGAAAAACGGAAATTTCTCAAAAAAAACACACACGCTTCCCTTTTTCGCCATTCCGGAGAGGGCGAATGCATCAACTCCCCCCCCTCTTACCACATCAGCCGCGGATGATGCGGGCTGCCTCCTCACGCGCAAGGTCGTCGTCCTCCAAAATAACATCCAAGGAACCGTGGTAGGGGCGCGGATGCAGGTTGGCGAGCGCTGCTTCCACCGTTTCCCAAATGCCGGGGAAGGACAAACGCCCCTCCACAAAGGCCTGCACGGCTACCTCATTGGCTGCATTGTACATGGCCGGCATGGTGCCACCGGTAAGCCCTGCCGTGCGAGCCAAACGCAGCGCGGGGAAATCATCCCAACGTGGGGCTTCGAAATGCAGCGAGGCAATCTCCGCCAAGTTGAGGCGCTTGAGCGAGTTCTGCGTGCGGTCCGGCCACGTAACGGCATACTGGATGGGGAAGCACATATCACTGGAGCTCAGCTGAGCCAGAATGGAGCCATCCTGATACTCGACCAACGAATGCACAATGCTCTGCGGGTGCACGATCACATCCACTCGCTCCATGGGGATGCCGAACAACCAGCGCGCCTCAATCATCTCCAAGCCCTTGTTGAAGAGGGTAGCGGAGTCAATGGTAATCTTACGCCCCATCGTCCACGTAGGGTGCTTGAGCGCCTGCTCCAGCGTGACGGAGGCCAACTGCTCGCGTGGCGTTTTGCGGAACGGGCCGCCGCTGGCGGTAAGAATCAGGCGGCTCACCTGCTCCGCCCCGCCCCGGTGCCCCTGCAGGCACTGGAAAATGGCATTGTGCTCACTGTCCACCGGCAGCACATTGATTCCTTTCTCCGCAGCACGGCTCATCACCACCTCACC
>CAJGCY010000140.1 GCA_904501955.1 uncultured Akkermansia sp.
AAAAAAGAAAATTGAGCCCGGAGCGACGGAGCGAAGCGACGCAGCGTAGGCCGACATATAATGGCGAGGACCGGCGAGCCACGGCGTAGCAAGCGAGCGCAGCGAGACGCGAAGCCGGGAGCGAAGCGGAGCTCCGAGCCGGGGTGGGCGCGTGTTTTTGGTGTTTGCGGCATTTTGAAACAATGCCGTATTTTGAGCCACGCTTTATGCCACCCCTCCGGGGTTCGCATTTGTTTTTGTGGGCGGTTCCCGGGGGTTGGGGCTTCGAGTCTGCGCTTTCTACGCCCTCACAGGCCGCCCCTGGCGGGGCTCCACCGCCGGGCTATTATATGGCGCCCCTGCGGGGCTCCGAATTCGGCTTCGCTTACGCTCGCAAACTCCCCTTCAACTTCCGATTTCTCGCGCGGTTTGCAATTGAGGGGGAGGCGGGGCATCAACCGCGTTTCGTGAAGAAGCCGCGCTGCTTGTCGGAGATGGGGAGGCCGGCGAGCTCCATGGCGGCCAAGAACTCCTCCCAAATGGCGCGGCGCTCCGCGAGGTCATTGGTGCGCAGCAGGTAACTGGGGTGGTGCGTCACAATCACCGGTATGCCGCAGAAGCAGCCACGCTGCCGGCGGTACTCCGCCAGCGGCAGCTCGCCCTGCTGCAGCAAGCCACGCGCGGCGATGATGCCCAGCGCCACAATTACGCGGGGCTGCACCAGGCGGGCCTCCAGCTCCACCACGGGCACGGAGAAGCGGATTTCGCGCTCGTTGGGCGGGCGGTTGTTGGTGGTTTGGCGCGGCAGGGAGGGGCGGAACTTCACGAGGTGGGTGGTGTACACCTGCTCGCGCGTGAGCCCCATGGCCTTGAAGATGCCGTTGAGCTTCTCACCCGCCTCACCGCGGAAGGGGCGGCCATCTCGCTCATCGTAATAGTTGGGCGCATCACCCACGAACATGATGGGAGCCCGGCGGTTGCCCTCACCGGGCACGGCCTTGTTGCGCAGGGTGCCCAGCTCCTTCAGCGGGCGCCAGCCGGGCAGCAGGCGCAGCATGTTCTCCCACACCTCATCCGCATTGCTGCCGCCGGGGCGGAAGAAGGGCACCTCCTCCGCGTCTTCGGGGCGGGCTTCCGGCGGGGCTTCCTCCTCCAGCGCGGAGCGCAGGTAGTTGCCGGTATCCGCCGTGGGTTGGGGCTGCGCGTTCGGCGCAGCGGAGGCGGGTGGGGGCGCTGCTGCCGGGGCAGGCCCGGGGGCTGCCTGAGCCATAGGGGGTGCCGGGCGCGGGGTGGGGCGGCCACCGTTGCGCGCGGCCAGCATCCACTCACGCAGCACGGCGCGGGCTTCTTCATCCACAGGCAAGCGCTCCACGCCCCGGTCTTGCAGGGAGTGCAGGTATTGCACCAGTAATTGAGCGCTTGTCATGTGCAGCTTGCTTGTGGGTTAACAGTCTGTGGGTTCGCCATCTAAATCCGCCGCCATCAGCACGGGCTCCTCCGGCTCGCCGTAAGTGAAGGGCGGGGGCTCTTGCGCTTTGGCCTGCGGGGCTTGGGTGATGCCTTGGTTTTCCAGGTACTCCATCAGGTTCTCCAGCGCAAGGAGGATGAACTCTGAGCCCTCCATCGCGTTCGCATTGCTGAGGGACTCCAGCTCCGCCGCCTGCTCTACCGGCATGGAGACCAGGAGCATTTGCCGTCCTTCCTCTTTGTTGCTGCGTTTGCGCATGGTGGCGGGGTAAGCGGGGGGTTAACGCGGCTTGCGGATGTGGGCAGGCAGCAGCTCCTCCGGGCGGGCGTACACTTCCTCAATGCGGCGCAGTATTTCCGCGCGTTGCTCGGGGTTCTCGCAGCACTCCGCCGCCTGAATTTGCAGGGCTTTTACCTCCAGCACATCCTCCACGGTGCGGGCGGTGCGCAGCTTGAGTGAGGCAATGCCGTTCAGGTAGCGCTCTTTCATGCCCAGTATGCGGGAGCGGTTGCCGGGCAGGGCTTGTGCCAAGTAGCGCTCATAGGTCTGCATCATGCGCTCGCGGTCCGTCACGCAGGCGTTGAGCTCTTGTTCCATGGCGGCCATTTGCTGCTCAGCGGCGTAGGTGGCCTGCCAGCCGGAGGCGCCGGTGGGGTCCAGCTGCTGCAGCTCCTCACGCAGCCAGGCATTGTGGGAGCGGTAGTTATCCGGGTAGTGCAGGTAGGCATCCGCCAGGGCGGTGGCCTTCTCCGCACCCTGTAAGTGGCGTGCCTCCAGCAGCTTGCCGTGCACGTACAGCGGGGCTTTCAGCGCGGTGAGCACATCCGGCAGGCGGGTCATGCCGCCCGTGAAACCGCCCAGCGCGTGCCCCTCGGCATCCAGCACCAGCACGGTGGGGAAACCGCCCACGCGGTACTTGCTCACCAAGGCGTTATTTTGCTTGCGCAGCTCCGCGGAAATCTTGTTGGCGCGGGGGAGGTCCACCTCCAGGTACACGAACTTGTCTTGCCCGTAGGCCTCAAAGGCGGGGGTGTCGAGTACGCGGCGGCGCAGCACAATGCAGAAGTGGCACCAGTCCGACCCCGTAAAGTCCACCAGCACCGCCTTTTTCTCCTGCTCTGCGCGCTGCAGGGCTGCCTCATAATCCGTCATCCACTCCACGGCCTCGGCCGGCATGATTGCCGCTGCCACAGCGGCGATTCCCATGAAAAACTTCTTCATCATCATATCATTTGCTTGAAAAAACTATACCATCGGGCGCACCGGCAACCCATGCCGCGCAAAGTACTCTTTGGCCTGCGCCACGGTGTACTCCCCGAAGTGGAAGATGGAGGCCGCCAGCACGGCATCTGCCTTGCCCGCCTGCAGCACCTCCACCATGTGGTCCAGGTTCCCCGCGCCACCGCTTGCTATCACCGGTATGCGCACCGCCTCACTCACGCGCCGCGTCAGCTCTATGTCATAGCCGTTCTTCGAGCCGTCCGCGTCCATGCTGGTCAGCAGTATCTCGCCCGCGCCGCGGCGCTCTACCTCGCGCGCCCATTCGATGGCGTCCAGCTCCACAAAGTTTCTGCCGCCGTGGGTGGAGACCTTCCACTGCGTGTCGCTCCACCGCTTAGCATCAATGGCTACCACCACGCACTGGCTGCCGAAGGCGTTTGCCCCCTCGCTGATGAGCTCCGGGCGGTGGATGGCCGCCGTGTTCACGGATACCTTGTCCGCCCCGGCGTGCAGCATGCGGCGCATGTCATCCACCGTGCGTATGCCCCCGCCCACCGTGAGCGGCATAAAGCATTGCGCTGCCGTGCGTTGCACCACGTCTACCATGGTGTTGCGGTGGTCCGAGCTCGCGGTGATGTCCAGAAACACCAGCTCATCCGCCTGCTGTTTATCGTAGGCGATGGCGCACTCCACCGGGTCCCCGGCATCCCGCAGGTTGACGAAGTTGGTCCCCTTGACCACGCGCCCGTTTGTGACATCCAAGCACGGTATGATTCTCTTTGCTAGCATGATTCGTCACGCATTCTATCCCACTCGCCGCCCTCTTGCAAGCAAATTGTACGACCGCATGCCTTAAATGCTCCCCCCTCTTTGAGTTTTCGCTCGATTTCAAACGCCACGGTAAATCGGAAGTTGGCGAGCGAAGCGAGCGGGAATTTTAAGCCCCGATAGGGGCGAAAGACAGTAGCCGGTGGTGGAGTCGCGTAGCGACGAAACCACCGGTAGGCTCCCCCCTAATATTCGAGCCCGGAGCGTTGGAGCGATAGCGACAGAGTGGAGGCCGACAGAATGCGATGCTTTGTGTATTTGGTGTTTTTGTGGCGATTCGCAATACCCGCAACTCATTAACAACAAAAAGACACGCACCCGTCCCGGCTCGGAGCGTCGCTTCGCTCCGGTCCTCGCCATTGTCTGTCGGCCTACGCGCGTCGCTTCGCTCCGTCGCTCCGGGCTCCATTTTCTTTTTGTGTTGTACCGGTGGTTGCGCGGCTACGCCGCTCCACCACCGGCTACTGTCTTTCGCCCCGTGCGGGGCTTAAATTTAGGCTCGCCTACGGCTCGCAAACACCCCTTCAACTTCCGATTTATCGCGCAGCGCGCGGAAATCTACATGCGGGACTGAAGTCCCGCGCTCCGATATGCCCCTTGCGGGCTCACGCGAAACCGCCCGCCGTTCATTCCCTTTTAGTCCAGGGTGGGCACGGCGGCGAGCAGGCTCTTGGTGTACTCATGCTGCGGGGTTTGGAACACCTCGGCCGCGCTGCCGTACTCCACGATTTGCCCGCGGCGCATCACCGCGATGTTGTCCGCTATGTAGTGCACGACGGATAAATCATGCGAGATGAAGATGAGGCTGATGCCGAGGTCGCGCGTGAGCTCCGTGAGCAGGTTGAGGATTTGGCTCTGGATGGATACATCCAGCGCGGACACCGGCTCATCCGCCAGCAGCAGGGCGGGGCGGGGCGCAATGGCGCGCGCAATGGCGATGCGCTGGCGCTGCCCGCCGGAGAACTCATGCGGGTACTTGTACATGTGCTCCGGGCTGAGCCCCACGCGGTTCATCAGCTCCGCCACGGCGGCCTCGCGCTGCTCCTTCGGTATCTTGCCGCGTGTTTGCAGTGCCTCCAGCAGCGTGGCGTAGATGCTCATGCGCGGGTTGAGCGAGGCGTAGGGGTCTTGGAAAACCATCTGAAAATCCGTGCGGCGGCGCCGTATCTCGCCCGCGCTCAGGGCGCTCAGGTTGCAGCCGTTCAGGTAAATAGCCCCGGAGCTCAGCGGCTGCAGCTGCATGATGGCGCGCGAAAGCGTGGACTTCCCGCAGCCGGATTCCCCCACCAGCCCGAGGATGGAGCCCTTCTCGAGGCTCAGCGTTACATCATCCACCGCGCGGATGTACTCCCCCGTGGTGCCCCAGGTGTTGCGCACGGGGTAATGCACGCATGCATGTTTGATCTCCAAGTATGCCATGCCCGCATTCTACCAAACTTACGCTGCCCGGTCAAGGCTTACTCCCCCTCGCACCATTCCGGCCGCCTCAAGTGTCGGGCTCCGGGATTACCATTTTTTGCCCATCTTCTTCAGCGCCTTTTGGGCGTCTTCATCTCCCTGTCGTGCCGCCTTGCAGTACCACTTCACCGCTTCCGCGCCATCCTTTGCTACGCCGATGCCTTTCTGATAACAGTAACCCAAGTTAAACTGCGCCGCGTCATGTCCTTGCTCAGCAGCCTTGTGGTACCACTTCACTGCTTCTACGTCATCCTTTGCCACGCCGATGCTGTGCGTATAACACCCACCCAAGTTATTCTGCGCCGCGGCATCTCCTTGCTCAGCGGCCTTGCGGTACCACTTCACCGCTTCCGCGCCATCCTTTGCCACGCCTATGCCGTAATGATAGCAGCACCCCATCCAGAACTGCCCGTTGGCATCTCCTTGCTCAGCGGCCTTGCGGTACCACTTTACGGCCTCCGCTTCATCCTTTGCCACACCGATGCCTTCACCATAACAGGTCCCCAAGTTGCACTGCGCCGTGGCATGTCCTTGCTCAGCAGCCTTGCGGTACCACTTCACCGCTTCTACGTCATCCTTTGCCACGCCGATGCCGTTCCGATAACAGTAACCCAAGTTGCTCTGCGCCGCATTATTTCCTTGCTCAGCGGCCTTGCGGAACCACTTTACGGCTTCATATCCATTCTTTGCCACACCGATTCCGTCCAGATAACAGTAACCCAATTCATTCTGCCCGTCTGCATTGCCTTGCTCAGCAGCCTTGCGGTACCACTTCACCGCTTCTGATTCATCCTTTGCCACACCGATGCCTTCCTGGTAACGTCTACCCAACGCGGTTTGTGCGTGAGGCTGCCCGCCGTTTGCTGCTTTTCGGAGGTAATCCATGGCCTTGTTTTCATCTTGGGGCACCTCTAATCCTTGAGCTGTCAACACGCTGAATACGAACTCGGCCTCATGATTTCCCTTATCGGCAAGTTCACGCAGAGTTTGCACCACCTGATCATTGGGAGGGGTGGGGATTTTATCATCATCGGGCAAAATGGCCTTGGTATGAACGGCTAGCACGCTTTGCATGTATTGCGAGCAAGCTTCCTCTCGCGCCTTGCGCTCTGCCTCTTCGCGAGCAAGGCGTTCCGCTTCCTCGCGCGCCTTACGTTCCGCTTCCTCGCGGGCAAGGCGTTCCGCTTCCTCGCGGGCTATGCGTTCTGCTTCCTCGCGAGCCTTACGCTCTGCTTCTTCGCGAGCAAGGCGTTCCGCTTGTTCCTGCGCTATGCGCTGTGCTTCGGCTCGGGCGTATGCCGCTTGCAAGCGCTCTTGCTCCTCGGAATCCAGATAGGCATACACACCATAGCCACCGCCCAAAAGCAGAGCACCCAGCAGGCAGAGGATGAGCGTAAGGGGCTTTTTACTGCCGCCACCGCTCTCTGCGGGGGCTTCCGGTGCTTGCTCGGTGGGCAGCGGGGTGGAAGGGCGGGTGACGCGCGGGGTGGCCGGGGTAGCCAGTGCAGCCGTCCATTCCTGCGCGCTTTGCCAGCGGTCTTTGGCGCGGATGGCCAGCGCTTTGTCAATGCTGCTCAGCAGGGCAGGCGAGAAGCGCGCGCGTAGCTCCGCACGGGAGGACAGCGGGCGGTAGGGGTCTTCATCTTCCGCCAAGCGGGCATTCGCCTCCGGTGGCAGTTGCCCGGTGATGAGTCGGTAGCAGGTAGCGCCCAGCGCGTAAATATCCGTCCATGCGCCGCGTTTGCCGTGGGTGGTAATCTGCTCGATGGGGGTGTAGCCGGGCGTGCCCACCATGGTGG
>CAJGCY010000141.1 GCA_904501955.1 uncultured Akkermansia sp.
CCCCAAGGACCGGCGAGCCACGGCGTAGCAAGCGAGCGCAGCGAGACGCGAAGCCGGGAGCGAAGCGACGCTCCGAGCCGGGACGGGCGCGTGTCTTTTTGTTGTTAATGAGTTGCGGGTATTGCGAATCGCCACAAAAACTCCAAATACACAAAGCATCGCATTCTGTCGGCCTCCACTCTGTCGCTATCGCTCCGTCGCTCCGGGCTCGAATATTAGGGGGGGAACCTACCGGTGGTTTCGTCGCTTCGCGACTCCACCACCGGCTACTGTCTTTCGCCCCTATCGGGGCTTAAAATTCCGCTCGCCTGCGACTCGCAAACTGTTCTTCAAATTCCGATTTATCGCTCTGTGCAAATAGTGGCATCAACCATAAACCTTGACAGAGCGAATCAGTAATCGAAGCGGTCGGCTTGGCGGAGGAGCTCCGCGGAGATGTAGGGCACGGTTTGCACGGAGGGGTGGTGGAGGAAGTGCGGGGGGAGGTTGTCCTCCGTGATGAGGCGGAAGTGCGGGAGTGCCACGGTGTGCGGGGCGGGGGCAGCATGCAGGGCGGCGGAGGGGACGGCGATGATGCATTGCTGCGCGAGGCTGCTTGCGAGTTGCGCCCAATGGGCTGCCACGGGGGAGTTGTAGCCCGCGAGGGTGGGGCTGAGAGATTTGGGCTGCAGGAGGCAGAGGTGCGGGGGCATGGCTTGCAGGGCTTGCTCTGCAGCGGGGCCGTGGAAGAGGCGGCAGTTTTTGTCGAGCTCGCCACCGGTGCAGATGATGCTGTGGGGCAGGGCTTGCGGGGAGAGGTGGAGAGCCAGCTGTGGTGAATTGGTGATGAAGGTGCAGGGCTTATCCGCCAGTTGAGCCGCGAGCACGCGGGTGAAGGGGGCTGCCTCCGCATAAATGACGGCGCCGGCCGGTATGTGCTCAGCCACGAGCTGCGCCAGCTGCACATCTAGGCGCGGGCTTTGCTCCTCCGCCGCGGTGGGGGCGGTGGGTACGGCGTATTCCGCGCCGCCATGCACACGGCGTAGCAAGCCTTTTTGCTGTAGGGCAACGAGGTCCGTGCGTATGGTTTCATCCGTCACACCGAGCTCCGCCGCAAGGGCTGCGGAGCGAATGCGCCCGCGCTGCTCCAGCAGGCGGAGTATGTATTGGCGGCGCTCATGAGCCATGTACATAGGCGGCGGAGGGGGGCTGCGGGGTTAGTGCGGAAGCGTGGTGCGGAAGCTTTGCAGGTTTTGCAGCAGGGCGTCCGCCGCTTTGCAAATGGGCTCACGGCAGGGCTTGGGCAGGGGCTCTGCCAGGCGGTTCAGCCCGCTGATGCGCCCTTGCAGCACCTGAATGCGGCGCTCTGCCAGCTCCGCATTGTAGTCCGCCTCCCCTGTCAGCAAGATAGTGGCAAGCATGTGCGTGACGATGGAGGCGTAGGCAGAGAGGAATACGGCGCTCTCTTTTGAGGCTTTGAGTTTTTCGCTGCCTTGTAACAGAAGCTCCTGCACCAGGGCGGTCATGCGTGAGGCCTCGCGGAAGAGCTCATGGTGCATGGCGCGGCGCACGGCCTCCGCCTGGTCTGTGGGGAGAAAATCCAGCACTTCCCAGTCGCGGTTCATCACCTCCGGGTCGGGGGGCATGTTGGCTTCATCACCGGCGGCCTCACGGCCGAGGAACTCCGTGCGGTTCATGACGAAGGCGGCGGAGAGGTAACCACCGGGCTCGGGGCCGTATTTGTCATGGATGGAGGGGTAAATGGCCATGTAAGCCTCCGCGCGGTTGAGGGTGTAGTCCCAATCGCAGGGTGGGAGGTCATCCCCCATGCCCACGATACCCGGGCCGCGGTATTTAGCGACGTTGATGTTGATGTGAGCGCGCAGTGCTTCCATGTTGAGCAGCTTCTGCACGTTGTCATCCTCCCAGCTTTGCTCCCACTGGGGCAGAGAGATGTCGAAGGGTATGCCGGTGAGCTCCACCAGCAGGCGCACCTCCTCATTGACAAAGAGCTCAATGGAAAGAATATTGCTGATGGCGCCGCGGTTGTCGTTGTCCTGCGTGCGGCGGGAGAAGGTGATGTCACCCGCGGTGTAGTTATGCGAGCCCGTGCGCAGGGCGGTGAGCAGGTCCGGCACCTGTGGCGGGGGGCTGCCGGCGCCGGTGTTGGTGAACTCCAGCCTGCAACCGGCGATGTCGCGCAGGCAGTTGCCACGCATGCGGAAGTGCAGCGGCTCTTGTTCATCCGTGCACCACATGCGCAGGTCTATGAGATCCCGCGCGGTATTGTCAATAATACCGCGTGCAATCAGTGGTGAGATGACAGCTAACATCGCCGGAGAAGTGAGTGGTGACTTATTTGGTGGAGGGTAAGGGGAGCTTGGCAGCAAGCGCAGCCACGGCCTCCGGGGCGTTCAGAAGCTCCACCACGGCATCCCAGCGGCCCTGCATGAGCGCCTCGCGCGGCTCTGCCGGCATGGTGACGGGCAGGGTGGCCATGGGGCAGCTGAGCGTCATGGACTCCAAGTCCAGCGTCCATTGGGTGTGGGGGGCGTCTTTGGTGATGCTCAGTGCGGTTTGCAAGGCGGCGTGAGTGGCGCACACGCAGGGCATGCCGATGCCGGAGCTGTTGCCGAAGAAGATCTCCGCAAAGGACTCTGCCACAATAGCAGAGATACCGCTGCGCTTAATAGCCTGCGGGGCGTGCTCGCGGGAGGAACCGCAGCCGAAGTTCTCACCACCGAGGATGATGGCGGCGCCGGCGTGCTCCGGGGCATCGATGGGGTGACCTTTGGAGCTGCCATCTGCGTTGAATCGCTCATCATAGAACATGGTGCCCGCCAGCTCATCAAAGGTGACACACTTGAGGAAGCGCGCGGGGATGATGCGGTCCGTATCCATATCCGCCCCCGGCACCGGAACGGCTTTGCCGCGAATGCTGGTTATTTTATTGAGAGGCATGTGTTGAAAAAAATGGTGAAAAGTTCAGTTAACGGATGTCGAATACCTCGCGCGGGTCAGCCACGGTGCCGGTTACAGCAGCGGCGGCGGCCATCAGCGGGCTCATGAGCAGGGTGCGACCCGTGGGGCTGCCCTGGCGCCCCTTGAAGTTTCTGTTGCTGGTGCTGGCGCATATTTGGTCGCCCTGCAGCTTGTCCGGGTTCATGGCCAAGCACATGGAGCAGCCAGCCAAGCGCCACTCAAAGCCCGCCTCGCGGAAAATGGTGGCAATGCCTTCCTCCTCGCACATGCGAGCGGTCTCTTGTGAGCCCGGCACGGCAAGTGCCTTCATCCCGGCTGCCACCTTGCGCCCCTTGATGAGGGGGGCTACGGCGCGGAAGTCAGAGATGCGGCCATTCGTGCAGGAGCCGATGAATACCACGTTGATGGGCATGCCCTTGAGGGGCTGACCGGGCTGCAGTTTCATGTACTCCAGCGCGGTGAGGCGAGCCTTGCGGGTTTCCGCATCTGCGGCGTCCTCCGGGGCGGGAATCGAGCCGTTGATGCCGATGCTCATGTCCGGCGAGATGCCCCAAGTAACGGTGGGCTCGATGTCCTCTGCGTCGAAGGTGACCACGTCATCATACTCGGCGTCGGCATCGCTGGCGAAGCTCTTCCAGCGCTCCACGGCGGCATCCCACGCCTCGCCCTTGGGGGCGTAGGGGCGGCCTTTGAGGTAGGCGAAGGTTTTCTCATCCGGGTTGACGTAACCGCAGCGAGCAGCGCCCTCGATGGCGAGGTTGCAAAGGGTGAGGCGGCCGTCCATCTCCATGTTTTCGATGGCGGAGCCGCCGAACTCATAAGCGTAGCCCAAGCCACCGTCCGCGCCGAGCTTGCCGATGATGTAAAGTGCTACGTCTTTGGCGGTAACGCCGGGGCGCAGGGTGCCCTCCACGCGTACGTTGCGTACCTTGAGGGGGAGCATGGCGAGGGTTTGCGTGGCAAGCACATCGCGCACCTGCGTGGTGCCGATGCCCATGGCAATGCTGCCCACGGCACCGTGTGTGGCGGTGTGGGAGTCACCGCACACGATGGTCATACCCGGCTGGGTGATGCCCAGCTCCGGCCCGATGGAGTGTACGATGCCCTGGTAGCCGCTCGGCAGGTCGAACATGCGGATGCCGTTGGCTGCGGTGTTCTCGCGCAGGGCGTTAAGCATGGTCTGCGCGCGGGGATCCGCCAGCGGTTCCGCCTGATTATCCGTGGGGATGATGTGATCCACCGTAGCAAAGGTGCGCTCCGGGTGCAAAACGGGTAGGTTTAGGTCGCGCAGCATGGCAAATGCCTGGGGTGAGGTCACCTCATGCACAAAGTGAGTTGCAATAAAGAGCTGCGTGCGCCCATCCGGCAGGGTGCCTACCGTATGTGCGTCCCATACTTTTTTGTATAATGTTTTACCCATGGTTTGCAGCTCTCAGTTTAGCAGGCTGCACCGTGCGCGTCAAGTTGCCATTGTGTCGCATGACACAGCATGACAAAAATGCGCATGCCTGGTTCCTCTGCTGCCGGGGTGGGCGTATTGCCGGGAAACCGGTGTGGCGCATTTATTCATGAACGCCTCGTGGTTGCCCTGTTGATGCGAGACATGACAACAAACTCACATCTGCCAGACTTGAACAAAATGCGGCTATATGGTAGAATCTCCCCGCTCTTCCGCTATCAGTTTCGGCTGGTAGGTGGCTACGTCACCTCTCAGCGGGGAGTATACCAGTCCTGTCCGCTGATGTGATGTGTTCGCAAGGGTACGGAACAGCAGTTGAACCTGACTGGAGGAGTCTCTATCATGAGCATACGACACATGATAGAGCTACTCGTGCTCTTACTGCAAATAGTTCTCTTCGTGATGAACTTTGTAAGATAAGCCGAAAAGCTCCACTCGGTCGGGTAGCCGCCTGACCGAGTGCATGGTTCATGCTACTTTGTAGTCGAAGTTTATTTTTCAAAAAAAGGATTGACTATAAGCGCGTTTTTCGTATGATAAAGCCATCAGGTACGTATGCCCTGAAACAAGACTTCTAAAACACCTCTGGCGGCTACCGGGGGTGTTTTTATTTGAGGCATTAGCTAGTAGAAAAAATCCGCATTTTTTGCAATTTTTTGTTGCGGATTCGGTGGCGGGACGCATTATCATAAGCAAAGGAGTACATCATGATGAAGAACTTTTTTCCCGGAATCCTGACCACCACAGTCTTGTGCCTTGCAGCGGGGGCTTGTGTAAGCTGTTGCAACGCTGCTCCGCTACAGGCAGAAGCGTCGCAACGCCATGGAAAACCCACACACGAGGAGGTGCGCCGCAAGCATATAGCTCAAGCCCGAGAAAAGCTTACAAGATGCAAGGAACGCTTGGATAACATGCAGGCCGAAGTGGAAGTGTACGGCCCCGGGCAGGATTCTCCCCGCTATGCGGTGAAGGCGGAGGATATGCCACGCCTGCGGTACATCGTCAGCCAGCTTCAGGCCAACCCGGAGTTTGTTCCTATGCGCGTGTCGATGCGTCACTCGCGCCGTCTGCATTGTCTGAATCTGGATTTCGGCGAAGGCGTGAAGCTGAGTCTGAGGGTAGAGTATATCACCAACCCGGGACGCTCGGATACAAGCCATAAGAGAAGCCTCCACGCGCTGCCGAATGCAGAGCTGCGCCGGGAGCTTATAGGCATCATAGAGCGTGCCCTCCCTCCGAAAAAATAGAAATTCCTCCTTACCATGTCTTTTATCCACGGAATCATCACTACCACAGCCCTGAGTCTTGCAGCGGGAGCTTTCGTGAGCTGTCAGTGCGTATTTGCTTCAAGTGACAACGGGTGTGAGGTCAACGGCTTGCCGAGCACTTCCGAGCACGATGCAGAGCTGGAACAAAGCTCGCGAAGCCTGCTGCATGAATTGCAGGCTTCAGCGAGTCGGTGCAAGGAGGTTCGACTCGTTATCGACTGGACTTGGGAGCTCGACGACCGCTTGCAAGGTACGGAAGTCCCGTTGTCGCAAGATGAAAAAACGGAGCTATTGCGTCTTATCCTCAAATTGCAACCGGTAAAGGCAGATTTAGATACGGATATCACGGAGGCTTATGGCTTGGACTTGGTATTTATCATGCCGGATGGTAGTACAACGACTTACCCTTATCCGGATGTCGCCCGCCTGAGTGAGGTCAGAGCAGACGGCTATGCTTCCATGTGTTATTTTGCCCTGCCGGATGCCGATGTAGAACGCTGGAATAAGCTTGCCAAACATGAGTGGGTATGGAAAAGAATAAAGCAGGAGCTAAAGCGTTAGATATCCCGTTGCCAATGGGTATTTGATAGCAAAAAAAGGTGTTTTGCGCTGTTTGAGTTGATTTCAAGCAGCGCGATAAATCGGAAATTGGAGGGGTGATGATGGGGGAATTTTGCGAGCGTTAGCGAGCGGAATTCTGACCCCGCGTCAGCGGGTGACCTAACTTAGCCTAGGGCGTAAGCCCTAGGAAATGGGTAAAAAACAAATCCGAACCCGCGAACCGTTGAGGCTTGCCGAAACGGTATGCGGGTGGCATAACCCTCCCGGAGTACGTAAGTGCGAAGAAATCCCGTATGTATCAATTCGTCTTATGACGTCGCATTATCAATGGAATATTAACACACAAACAAAACACGCGCCACCCCGGCTCGGAGCTCCGCTTCGCTACGGTCCTCGCACTATATGCCGCCCTCGTCGCCCTCGCTAGCGCTCAGGCAGCTCGGGCTCTATTTCATTTTTTGCTTGTTACCTAGGGCTTACGC
>CAJGCY010000142.1 GCA_904501955.1 uncultured Akkermansia sp.
CCCCGGCTCGGAGCTCCGCTTCGCTACGGTCCTCGCACTATATGCCGCCCTCGTCGCCCTCGCTAGCGCTCAGGCAGCTCGGGCTCTATTTCATTTTTGCTTGTTACCTAGGGCTTACGCCCTAGGCTAAGTTAGGTCACCCGCTGACGCGGGTTCTGATTTAGGCTCGCTAACGCTCGCAAACCACTCCTTCAACTTCCGGTTTGTCGTATTTCGCAAATGTTTGCACCGAAGGTAAGGTTCAACAGGATTTTATGTATCCACAAAAATCGCAAATTGCGGAAAATGTGATTGACATGACAGCCCTGCGGGGATATAAAAATGCTCGCGATTATACAGTCTAACTATTACTCGTTATGTCCCGGATAAAACAATTATGTGACAAGGTAACTACAAACCGAGTGTTTGAGTTTGCCATATCATTCGTTATCGTGGTCAACTCCATCCTCATCGGCGTGGAAACCTACGGAAGCAACCTCTCCGTTGCCATGGTGCAGCATGTGATTTTGGGTATCTTCACCCTCGAAATCCTGATGCGCTACATTGCTGCTGAAAATAATAAGAGTTTCTTCAGCAGCGGGTGGAATATGTTCGATCTCTCGCTCGTGCTTATCGGCTACATACCGGAGGCCTTGGTGGCCAATGCCTCCATGATGATGGCACTGCGAGTGCTGCGAGTGTTCCGTGTGTTGCGTTTGCTGCGCGCCTGCAAGGAAATCAAGCTCATTGTGACGGTGTTTGTGAAATCGCTCAGCGCGCTGTTCTACAATGTGATGTTCTTCGGCATTTTCCTGTATCTGTTTGCCATCATCGGCGTGTGCTTGTTTAAGCTGCCGGATGCCACAACCATGCAGCCGGAGGTACGTGAGCGCTTTGAGCAGTTCATTGAGCAGGCTCCCCATGCTCCCACCAACTCTCCTGAGCCCTACGGCACCCTGCATGAGGCTATGTTCACCCTCTTCCGCGTGATGACCGGTGACGACTGGACGGATGTGCGCTATAACCTCATGACCGCAAGTGAATACGGGTTGATTAAACCCGGTCATCAGGTGATTACCGTTTACCATGTGTCTTGGTTCATTGTTTCCGCATTCTTGCTGCTGAACCTCGTCGTCGGTGCTATTTTGAACAACTACCAGCAGGTGATGGACTCTCAGCGCAAGGACAACAAGGATACTGATGAGCCCAAGGCCATCGGCGAGTAAGTTTATCATTCGTTTTTACGTATACCCACTTACAGGCTTCCTTCTCAGGTAGAGGGAGGCCTTCTTGTTACAGTGTTTTTCTAGTATAAAAGTAGGAAATAAATGTTGCCCGCGTTTTTTCTCTTGCTATGGCAGGGGGAATTTTGTAGAATACGAACATGTTCAGAAAGTATCTTAACAAGACAATTTGTGCTGCTTTGTGCTGTGCCGGCGCCATGCTGCATGCTGCGGATGCACCTGCTCCGTATGGTCCCGTGCCGACCAAGCAGCAGGTGGACTGGCTGCGTTTGGAGTGGTATGCATTTGTTCACTTCGGGTTGAATACATACACCGACCGCGAGTGGGGCTATGGTGATGAGTCGCCTCAGCTTTTCAACCCTTCTGATTTTGATGCCGAGGCCATTGTGACCACCTTTAAGGGCGCGGGTATGAACGGCATGATTTACACCGCGAAGCATCATGACGGTTTCTGCACATGGCCGACGGCTTCCACAGAACATAACATCACAAAATCACCGTGGAAAAAAGGCAAGGGTGATGTGGTGAAGGCCTTTGCCAAAGCGTGCAAAAAACACCATTTCCGCTTCGGTACCTACCTTTCCCCGTGGGATCGTAACTGTGCGGAGTATGGCCGCCCCGGTTATCTGGATGTTTACTATAAGCAGATTGAGGAATTGCTGACCAATTACGGGCCGATTTTTGAAATCTGGTTCGATGGCGCCATGGGTGGCGATGGCTACTACGGTGGTGCTCGCCAAAACCGCAACATCGGTAAGGCGGATGATTATTACAACTACACCCAAGTGGTGAAGAATATCCGCAAGCTGCAGCCGGATTGCATCATTTGGGGCGCTGCCGGTCGTGGTGATGTTACTTGGGCCGGCTCTGAAAAGGGCTTTGCCAAGAATTACCCGCTCTGGAATGCGCAGGGCGATAAGTGGATTTCCTTGGAGGCGGACACGCCCATCAACCACCGTGGTTGGTTCTGGCACCCGGGGCAGAGTGGCAACGTGAAAACGCCGGAGCACCTGATGGAGGTGTACCTGAGCAGCGTGGGCCGTGGTGCCAACCTTATCCTCAACCTCGCGCCGAATCGTGATGGTCGCTTGGACCCGGCGGACGTCGCTTCTCTGGAGGCCTTCGGCAACATGCGCCGTAAGCTCATGGCCAAGGATTACGCGCTGAAAGCCAAGGCAACGGCGTCTGAGGTGCGTGGGGGTGATGCCCGTTTTGATGGCTCGCAGCTGACGGATGGTGACATTGAGTCTTACTGGTGCCCGAATGATGGCACGACCACGCCCAGCGTGGAGCTCACGCTCAAAAAGCCTGCCACCTTCGACGTTGTGCGCGTGCGCGAGCAGATTCGCCTCGGCCAGCGTGTGGAGGCGTTCCGTGTAGAGGCTTGGGTGGATGGCGCTTGGAAGACCATCGTGGAGGAAGGGCAACCCGGTGAAAACGAAACTCGCTTCGAGGGTGTGCGCGGTGGCAAAGGCCACACCATCGGCAACCAAGTTTTGCGCTGGATTGCTGAGCCGGTGACGACGGATAAAGTTCGCCTTACCATTACCCGTGCGAAGGCCTGCCCCTGCATTTCTGAGTTCTCCCTCTTATTGATGCCGCAGGCAGAGGACGCCGCACACGTTGCCGGTGAAGAGGGTGATAAAGCGCTCAGCAGCAAGGGGTGGAAGTATAAGGGCTTTGCCTCGGATAAAGCCCGCTTGGCATTCGACGGCAAGGCGGATACCATGTGGGAACACGGCAAAACGCCCTCTCACTTCGTGGTGGATATGGGCAAGACGCACAAGGTAAGTGGTTTCTCCTACCTGCCGCGTCAGGATGGCAAGACGGTGGGTATGACCAACCGTTACCGTTTCGAGCTCAGTGAAGATGGTAAGAACTGGACGCAGGTGGCTGAGGGTGAGTTCGGTAATCTTCGCGCCAACCCGGTGGAGCAATTCATCAGCTTCCCCGCGAAAAAAGCTCGCTACGTCCGCTTCTTCTCCACCCAAGCGCTGGATGGCTCCGGTAGCAGCGTGGCGGAAATGAAGATTTTCACCCCGGGTAAAAAGTAAAGCCTGCGTTTTGCTTCGTTTTTCAACGGGCACTGCTTCCTCTGAGAGGGCGCAGTGCCCGTTTTCTTGCTGTAAGAATTGCGTTTGCATTTGGAAGGCTGCTGTGCTATAATGTGCTCGCTCGTGAGTAAAAACATCCGAACAGCGCTGGTGCCGGTGCTTTGCTTGCTGCCGGTGGCATGTGATGAGGGCGGGGAATCCTCCGTTGCTCAGGCTCCCGCTGTGTATAGCGGGAAGAGCGCGCATTGGAACCAAGAGCAGGTCCCGGTGTCTGCCCGCTGTGGCGCTTGCCATGTGAAGGAGTTCGAGGATTGGGCGCGCAGTGATCACGCTTGGGCTCTGCGTGACATTGACCCCGTGTTGGATACCGAGCCATTTCACCGCCAGCGTTTACAGTCGCATGGCTCGGAGTTGACCTTCAGCGCGAACCGCAAAGGAAGCCTTTTGCTGGCGGATTCCGCTACCGGAAAACAATTTGAGGCTTGCTATGTGCTGGGGCGGCGCCCCTTGGTGCAGTATTTGGTGAAGGGGGCGGATAACGGCTACCAGACCCCCAGCGCCGCGTGGGACGTCACGCGCCACGAGTGGTTCGATATGTTTGAGGGGGATGCCCGCCTGAGCCGTGAGGGCTTGGCCACCCGCCAAGAGGGGGATTGGGGGCACTGGTTGGGGCGTGGCATGAACTGGAACTCACAATGTGCGTGGTGCCATACCTCCCATTTCCATAAAAATTATGATGCAGCGAGCAACCGCTATGCTTCCACCTGGCGAGAGCCCGGGGTAAGCTGTATTCAGTGCCATAAGCCGGCTGCTACGCCTGCCGCGGATGGCTGCATGGTTGCCCCGGCGGACCGCAAGCTCAAACCGCAGCAGGTGCATGACAACTGCGCCACCTGTCACGCCCGCCGTGAAGAGCTGGATGAGGATTTTGTGGTCGGTGAGTCCTTTGATAACCACTTCCGTTTGGAGCTGCCGCTGATAGAGGGCATCTTCTGGCCGAATGGCATGCAGCGTGATGAAGATTACTGCGAGACGGGGCTGCGCCTCAGCAAGATGGGCGCGGCGGGTGTCACCTGTTTGGATTGCCACAATCACCACACGGCGGAGCTTAAACTGCCGCAGGAGGATAACTCCCTGTGCATGCGTTGCCACGCCTCCGGAACCCCGGTGAATGGCACCCCAAGCCCCATCATCAACCCGGCGGAGCACAGCCCCTGTACACCCGGCAGCACCGGCACCCGTTGCGTGGAATGCCACATGCCGGAGAGCCCCTACATGGCGCGCGACCCCCGCCGCGACCACTCCTTCAATTCCCCGGACCCCGTGCTGAGTGCAGAGCTGGGGCTGCCGAACGCTTGCCTGCGTTGCCATACGGATAAAAATAATGATTGGGCGGCAGAGCAGGTGCTCAAAACCTACCCGCAACAGAAGAATGCTGCCTATCGCGCTCGCACTCGCGCTGTGCACCATGCCATGCAGGGTGCAGTGAATACGGATGCCCTCTTGCAAGTGCTTGCCGCGGAGCCCGTTCCGGCGTGGCGCGCTACCATATTGGAGCTGCTGGCACAGCAGCCCCGCACCGCAGCCTCCGTGCAGGCGGCGCGCGCTGCTGCTACGGATGCCTCACCCATGGTGCGCGCAGCTGCTGCCCGCGTGCTGGGGCAAGAGGCCTTGCCCCTCATCCATGACCCGGTGAAGATTGTGCGTCGCGCTGCTGCTTGGCCGAACATCGTGACGCTGGTGCGTTATCCCCAAGCTCAAGCCGTCGTGGCGGAGATGGAAGCCATAGCCCGCCAGCAGTCGGACCAGCCCACGGGCGCCATGCAGCTGGCCGTGCTCGCTGCTGCTCGCCGTCAGTTCGCGGAGGCTGACACTCAGTACCGCCGCGCCATACAGCTGGACCCCGCCGGCGTGGTCGGTTACATGGATTATGCCGTATTCTTGGCTCAGATGGGGCGCCCCGCTGACGCCCTGGCGCAAATGCAGGCTTGCGTGCGCGTCGCCCCGCACAATGCCGAGGCTTGGTATCGCCTCGGCTTGGTGCAGGCTGAGCTCGGCCATTATGATGAATCTCTCGCTTCCTTAAAGCGCGCGTTGGAGCTGGAGCCCGCGCATGAACGCGCGAAAAACAATTTGCAGCACTTGGAGAATTACTTGAAATCCGTTCAGAGTAAACAATAAACACCGTCATCTTTATGGAGTTGGATTCACAAACGAGCATCTATTTGGCCATGGGCATCATCCTGTTGGCCGTCATCATCTTTTCGGTTATCAAAGGCCTCATCAAGATGGTATTCTTGGCGATTGCTATCATCTCCGCCATCGGCGTGTGGATTTTCATTCAGAGCAAGGGCTTCACCTTGCTGTCCTTTGTCACATCCTCTCCCGCGCCGTGGATGGTGCAGGCCCTGGCCTGGAGCGCTGCCATTCTGGTGCTGGCCATCTTCTTCCACTGCATGAGCTGGTTTTCTCAGCTCTTCTCCTTCCGCTCCGGTAAGCCCGGCCCCTGCAGCATCATCACCACCTCGCTCATGTGCGTGCTTATGATGTGGGTTTCCACCATCGCCATCTCTTACTACGGCACCATTTCGCGCGTGAGTTTCTACCATGATTTGGCCTTGGCTCACCGTAATAATCAACCCATCCCGGAGGTGCCGCTCTTCACCGCGGCCAAAAACTCCATTCGCTCGGCGGAGGGCCTTTCTTGGTTGGAAACCATTGACCCTTTGGAGTCTCCTGCGCAAAGCAACCTCGCTTGCATTGTCGCTTACGGCTGCTCCCTGAATGAGCGCGAGTACAGGCAATTTTACCAAAAGCGCTTGGAAAAATCCGGCATTCCTCACCCCGGTCGGTTCCTCGACCTCTTCGCAGACCCCGGCCTGCGCAAGCTGGTGGAGGAAGAGCGCTTCGTCTCCCTGCTGGAGAATGATCGCCTCAACGCCTTCCTCCAGCACAAAAATACCGCCGAGTTCCTCCAATCGCTGCAGGGTATCCTGTAAGGCTCGATAAATCGGAAGTTGACGGGGGGATTTGTAACATTCATTCACTCGGAGCGAGGGACTTTAGTCCCTCTTATGGATAAGCCCCGCGCGTATTTGTGGGACTAAAGTCCCACGCTCCGATAGATTTTGTTGCTCGCCAACTTTCGGTTTATCTTTCTTCCAATGCCGGTAGAGATTTAATGATGTCCATCGTTTCCATGCTGACGCGGATGATTCGCTTTACCAAGTCGATGATGTAGCGTGGGTCTCCTTGTTCGGTGCACCAATCGTTGGGGTCATTCACAATGCCGCTATCCTTATCCGTCGTTACGGCGTAACGCTCCATCAGCCACTCAATCGCTGACTTGCCATTCACGATGTATTCGTAGGCTTCCTCCGGGATTTCTGAGAG
>CAJGCY010000143.1 GCA_904501955.1 uncultured Akkermansia sp.
CGGGATTTCTTCGCACTTACGTGCTCCGGGAGGGTTATGCCACCCGCATACCGTTTCGGCAAGCCTCAACGGTTCGCGGGTTCGGATTTGTTTTTTTACCCATTTCCTAGGGCTTACGCCCTAGGCTAAGTTAGGTCACCCGCTTTGCGGGGCTCCGAATTAGGCTCGCTTACGCTCGCAAAACTTCCTCCATCTCACCCCTCCAACTTCCGATTTATCAAACACGGCGGTCTTATTGGCACCCCCCAAAACAATGGCCATCGCTCCGCGATGGGAACGATGGCCGAAAACAACGGGAGCTCTGCCCTGCTCAACGGCGGCGGCGGCGCGCAGCCAATGCCACCAAGCCCAGCAGGCTCAGCGTGGTCGTTGTGGGCTCCGGCACCAGCAAGCTCCAATTCCATGCCTCACTGACGGAGGGATCAATGGTGGTAATACCATTCACCACAAAGCCATTCAAACCACGGTCGGAATCTTCGGGATAGTCGTAGCAGTTACGGTCGTCATTCCAGGCAGAGCCACCGTGCTTGGCAATCTCCATATTACCATCCTCGTTTTCGTTGACGAAAACATGGAAGAGGGACGGGTCGGTGATGCCACCGTACTGGGTCTTTGAGTCGTCGGAGTCAGTCAGCCACAGCTTGAAAATAATCTCCTTACCATTGGCATCGAGCGTGGTCTCAATTCCCCACAGCGTCAATGCATGAGAGCCGGAGCTACCGATGAGCTCCAATGCCACGCCCTTACCATCAGCAACAGCGGTCATAATATCCTCACAAACGAGCTGGAAGGTGTCAACCATAGGCACACTCGCCCCGTCTTCACCGCGTTGCTGGTAAGAAATGTGCTCAAAGAACTCGCTCAACTCAGCAGAAACACCGGCATCTTTCTTGCTGATTTCATCAATCTGGCCATTAGCAAAATCCTTAATCATGGGGGTGTAATAGCCATCCGTGGATTCAAAGCCGATGTTGCTGCCACAATAACCATCACGAGTCAAGGCAGCCTCTTCATCATTTTTAGGACGCTGCACACCGGTCAACCACCATTGGAAAGAATAGGAAACCTGACCGGAGGTGTCCTTAATCTGGTGCTTTTTGTAGGTATTCCAAATCTCCTGAGCTTCAGTAGGCACGCCCTGGGGGATGTTCTCCTTGTGGTGGTTCTGCCACCAAGCAATCAAGTTGGCTGCGGTAGCAGCATGGCAGGTGGAGGCGTCACCCTGATCACCGGAAACCCAGTAATAACCACCATCACCGTTGGCGTATGAAGGCGTTTTATTAGCATCATACCAGCCGGTAGCTTTACCGTTTTCATCGAAAGTAATACCATCCACCCAATACGTCTTAGTCTCAGTCTCAGCATGAGCCGTGAACACGCTCAGCATGACGGTGGCTAAACTCGGTAATATGTAACGCGACATTTTCATAACGAATTCCAGATGTATGTGTCAGTGCAATGTAAAAGAGCCGAATGAGCGTATTTAACTGACCGACAAAACGAGCGAATTAGATATCATATATTCAACAAATTAACCAGTATTAATTGAGTCATATTTGAGGTATTGGCATTTTTTCCATAAAATAGCCGATGAATAGTGTGTGGGGGGGGATTGGAGACAATAAAAAGGAATCAGCCCGATAAATCGGAAGTTGGCGAGCAACAAAATCTATCGGAGCGTGGGACTTCAGTCCCACAAATACGCGCGGAGCTAATCCATAAGAGGGACTAAAGTCCCTCGCTCCGAGTGAATGAATGTTACAAATCATCCCTTCAAATTCCGATTTATCAAACACGGCGGACTTTATGAACCGGAGCCATAACAATGGCCATCGCTCCGCGATGGGAACGATGGCCGAAAACAACGGGGCCGTGGCCGGGCTTATTTGAGACCTTGAGTCTCCAGCAGGGCATCCGGATTGGGGTCGCGGCCCATGAAGTCGCGGTATATTTGCTCAGCGGGCTTGCTATCCCCGGGTTCCAGGATGCACTTGCGGTATTGTGCGCCCAGCTCAGCGGAAAAGAGCCCACCGCTGCGGAAGCGGGAGAAGGCATCCGCGGAGAGGGTCTCGGACCACTTGTAGGAATAATAACCGGCAGCATAGCCCCCTTGGAAACAATGCAGCAAATTGCGCAAAAGGGTGGGACGGTGCACGGAGAACGGAGCCGTCCACTCCTGCACCAGTGCGGTGGAGGTGGCATCCAGCTCCTTACCGGCGAAGTGGGCGGCATAGTTCATATGCAGCTCCAAATCGAGCTTAGCGACACACAGCGAGCGCATATGCCCGGTGGCAGGCATAAAGCTGCGGCTGGCAGCGAGCTTTTGAGCCAGCTCCATCGGGTACGGCTCACCGGTCTCATAATGGTAGGCAATGGTAGCCAGCACCTCCGGCTGCCAAGCCCAGTTCTCCAGCAATTGGCTGGGCAGTTCCGCAAAATCCCAGGCAATGGCGGGCGGCCCCTGGCGGCGGTAGCGGGTGCGCCCCAGCATGTAGTGCATCATGTGCCCGAACTCATGGAAGAGGATTTGCAGCTCCGGGTGCGAGAAGAGCACGGGCTGCCCCGGCGCGGCGGGATTGAACCCGGCCATCAGCGCAGCCAAATGCGGCACCGCCATGCTGCCATCCTCCGCGCAATTACCGATGCGCAGGGGCATACACCATGCGCCGGGGCGCTTACCGGGGCGGGAGATGAGGTCCATGTAAAAGGAGCCCAAGTGCTCACCGGTGCGGGCATCATGCACGGCATACAGGCGCACCTCCGGGTGCCACACCTCCGCCGCCCCCTCCGGCAAGGTTTCGCCGGGCTGAAGGCACGCGGTGGGGATTTCCCTGTACGTCACCCCGAAGAGCTGAGAGCACAGGTCGAACAGCCCTTTCAGCACGCGCTCTTTCTCCAAATAAGGGCGAATGGAGGAGGTGTTGAAGGCAAACTTCTCCCCCGCCATCATGGAGGCGTACTTCATCTCATCCCAGGGGTCGAGGGCGGTCACCTTCTCGTTTTTGAGCTGTGACATGTACTCCAAAAGCTGCTCATTCTCGCGGTCAAAAGCGGGCTTGAGCTCCGCCAAGAGCCCATCCACAAAGGCGAGCGCCGCCTTACCGTCCGCTACCATGCGGTTGGCAGCCTTCATGTCCGCATAATTCGCGTAGCCGATGAGCTGCGCATACTCTTGGCGCAGCTCAATGATGCGGGCAATGATGGGTGCATTGTCATACGGAGGCGCGGCAGCCACGCTCGCCATGCCCTCCCAACATTTGCGGCGGGTTTCCGCCACGTTGCAATAGCGCACGGCATCCTGCGCAAGCCCATTGCTCAGCGTAATCAACCACGCGGGCGCCTCCGGTGTGGAGAGCCCACGGGCGCGGGCTTCGGCCTCGGCAGCAGCCAAGCGCCCCTCCGGAATACCGCGCAGCTGTGCGGCATCCGTCACCAGCAGCGACCACGCAGCGGTGGAGGCTTTGATGTTGTTGCCATACATCATGGCAAGCTTGCCCAGCTCCGTATTGATGGCAGCCTTACGGGCTTTTTGCTCGGGGGTGAGCTCTGCCCCGCCATGAATGAAGTGCTGAATCGTTTGCTTCACAATGCGCTGCTGCTCGGGGGCGAGCTGCTGCACCCAGGGCTGAGCGGCAGCGGTTTTGAGCGCACCCCACAAGCTGTCATTCTGCATGAGCTCGGCATCGAACTGATGCAAAGCCCCCATCAACATGCCCTGCACTTGCTGCAAGGTGCGGTTATCCGTCACGGCGGTCAGGTGGTGCAGGTATTGCTGGGTTTGCTCCAAATGCGCTACGGCATCACCATAGGCAATGAAGGTGTTCTCAAAAGTCATTTGCTCCGGGCTCAGGGCGCAAATAGCAGCCAAGCGGCTGCGGGCTATGCGCACGGCGGCATCCGTATCCGCCACGGCTTGCTCCGGCGTCATGGCGGACCACTCCGGGTACGCGGCACTGCAAAACAGGGGGTGCTTTACCTCCGCCTGCTCCGCCACGGCCGGCGCTGCAGGGGCTGGCGTATTCCCCGCAGCTGTGGCGGCAAACGCTACAGCCCCAAGGGCAATCATGCTCAAACGAATCTTCATATCACGCTGCAAAGGCTTATTTAACGAACCCGCGGGCTTTCAGGAAGGCCTCGGCGGAGGGATTTCTGCCCATGAACATGCGGTAGAGCTCCTGCGCGGGCTTACTATCCCCCAGCTCCAGTATGCTCTTGCGGTATGCCGCGCCTACCTCAGGGTTGGTGATTCCCTCACGTTGGAAGCGCGTGTACGCATCCGCAGCCATTACCTCGGACCAGGCATAAGTGTACAACCCTGCCGTATAACCGCCGGAAATGCAGTGCGGCACATAGCGCATCTCGGAGAAATTGGGTGCCGTGAACGGCGGCGTCAACCCTTGCGTCAACTCTGCGGAAACCTCATCCAAATCTCGCCCGCGGAACTTCTCATTGAAGTTCATGTGCAGCTCCAGATCCAAACGAGCCTGGCGGAGCAACTCCATGTACTTATCCGCCACCATGAAGGTGCGCTGCGCAGTCAGCTTTTCCAGCTGCTCTGCGGGGTAAGGCTCACCCGTCTTGTAATGGAAGGCGAAGGAGGAGAGCACGGCGGGCTCCCATGCAAAATTCTCGGAAAGAGTGCTGGGGAACTCACTGAAATCCCACGCAACACCCATGGCGCAGTGCCCCTGCATCTCCGTATGGCTGAGCATGTGGTGCAGCATGTGCCCGAACTCATGGAACAGCACCTGCACATCCGCAAAGCTGAACAGCGTGGGCTTGCCCTTGCGGGGCGGGTCAAAGTTCGTCACCAGCACACCGATGTGCGGCTCCAAAATCTCACCGTTGGGACCGGGATTCGCCAGGCGAATCGGCGAGCACCATCCACCGGGGCGCTTCGTCTCGCGGCGGTACAAATCCATGTAAAAGGAGCCATAGTGCGTGCCCGTGGCGGTATCATAAATACCCACCACCTTGACGGACGGATGCCACACCTCAATTTTGCCCTCGGGGCAGCTTTCGCCGGGCTTGACATAGGCGGAAGGCAGCTGTCGGAACGTGAGCCCCAGCAGTTTACTGTAATGCGCCAGCATGCCGTTCACCACATTACCGGCTGACAGGTAGGGCGTAATGTCCACCGAGGCGGTGTCAGCCTGCAAGCTGAAGTAGAAGATGGCGGCATACAACTCATCCCACGGCGGCAGCTTTTGGGCGGTGGAGTCCACATAGCGGCGGTAATACTCCATCATCTGCTTCATCTCCGCATCATACGTAGGCTGAATCTTCTCAATCAAGAAATTGACGAACTCCAGAGCATCGCGCCCGCTTTCCACCATGCGCGTGCGCGCCTCATAATCCGCAAAATGGCGGAAGCGCAGCAACTCCGCCAGCTCCTGGCGCAGCTCCATAATGCGCATCACCAATGGCTCATTATCATACGGGGCGGCAGAGCATGCACCGCGCAAGCCCTCCCAGCACTGTTTACGCGTTACCTGCACATCACAATAAGTCATCACCTGCCCCACGGTTTCATCACGCATGGTCACCAGCCAAGCATCCTTGCCGTCCTTACAGTATCCGGCATCCTGTGCAGCGTGGCGCATGGCGCTCATCACCGGTGCCGGCACACCTGCCAGCTGAGCACTATCCGTGATGAGCAGCTCCCATGACTGCGTGTGGTCCTGTATATTCTTATCATATTGCAGGCTCAATTTCAGGATTTCCTTCTCCAGCTCCGTCTTCCGCTGTTTCGCTTCCGAGGAAAGCTCTATGCCGTTGTCGAGGAAGATTTCACAAATCTGCTGCACGGCACGTTTTTTGGCGGGGGAAAGCCCTTCCATACGCTCCGGGCGCGAGGCAGCCTTCATCAGCTGCCACAAGCGGTCATTCGTGAAGATGACCGCCTGCATATCCATGAACTCTGAGGAGAGCTGCTCCACCGCGGCGCGGAACTCGGGCGTGTCATTCACCTGTGACAAATGCTGCAGCGTGTAAAGCACGTTTTGCAGCTCAATGGTGGCATTTTCCGTGGCAAGGAAGGTATTTTCAAAGTTTGCCTCATCCTCACTCAGCGCACACACGGCTGCTATGCGCGCCTTGCAAAGCTCCATAGCAGCACGGGCATCCTCATATGCCTGCTCCGCCGTAAGCTTTGACCACTCCGGGTACAGCCCGCGCAGGTAAAACGGGTGCGCCTGTGCATCATCCGCCGGTACTACCAAGGTAGTTGTGGTGCTTTGCCCCGTGAGCAGCGGCGTTATGGCTGCCGTTGTTTGGGCTGCCAGCGGGGTAGCTACGGCAAGCCCCATCCATATACTGATTTGCAGTAGGATTTTCTTCATAAGCTGTTATCTATCGGTTGAAAACGGTATCGACCGCACGCAGCGGCACACTTATCTCTCGCACGCTCATATCCTAGCATATTTCTACGCTTTTGCAATAATAATAACATGCGCTTTGGAACTTCCTGAGTGATTCTTGTGCTCACGGTAATCGATAAATCGGAATTTGAAGGGCGTTTGTTGTATAATTTGCGAGCGCAAGCGCCTGCCTCGGCGTAGCTGCGCAGCAGCGAAGACGGGAG
>CAJGCY010000144.1 GCA_904501955.1 uncultured Akkermansia sp.
AAAGCATCGCATTCTGTCGGCCTCCGCGCTGTCGCTATCGCTCCAACGCTCCGGGCTCGAATATTAGGGGGAAGCCTACCGGTGGTTTCGTCGCTGCGCGACTCCACCACCGGCTACTGTCTTTCGCCCCTATCGGGGCTTAAAATTCCGCTCGCTGATGCTCGCAAACTGCTCGTCAACTTCCGATTTATCGCGCGGGGTGAAATCGAGAGTTAACGCAACAGGGGTTAATCGAAAATGGCGCGGAGGTTGAAGCGTTTGTTGCTTTTTTTACCTTTTTTGCCGATGGATTGGATGAATTTGAGGACATCATGCGAGTTCTTGTTTTCCTCTTTGGCGATGGTGTAGATGGATTTACCGTCGTTGTCACGTAGGGTGTGGTCTGCGCCGCGCTCGATGAGCAACTCGAGGGCGGAGGGGTAATAGGCGTTTGCAGCAGCGTGCATGAGGGCGGTACGGCCTTTGTTGTCGCGGGCGTTAATGTCGGCACCGTGCTCGAGCAGGGCGGTGATGAACTCCGAGTCGGGCGTGTGCTTCATGCAGGCAGAGATGAGGGGTGTGGAGCCATCGTTGTTTCGGGCGTTCACATCAAGCCCCAGCTCGAAGAGGCGTTTGATGAGCGCATCATCATCGGAATCAAAGCTGTTATTCACATGCAAGAGGGTGTTGCCCTGAGCATCCTTTTGCTTGGGGTCGGCGCCTGCCGCGAGCAGCAGGTCGAGGATTTCAGCGGAGTCCGCAATGAGTAGGGCACTGAGCCCTTCGTTGTCGGTGGCATGCACATCCGCACCGTGTTGCAACAGCAGCTCCACTGTTTCCTCAGCATTCGAATCGAAGGCGGCGGAGATAAGGGGTGTGCGGCCATCTGCATTGCGGGCATTGACATCCGCGCCGAGCTCCAGCAAGATGCAGGCAAGTTCCGCATTGCAGGCACATGCTGCATAGTGCAGCAGGGTGTCATTCCTGTAATCGCGGGCGGAGAGGTCGGCACCGGCTTCTCGGAGCAGGCGGAAGGCTTCCAAATCATCCGATCCGGTTGCGTACATGATGGGGGTGATGAGGCCATCCTCCTCGGTGGCTTTTTGGTTGACATCTGCGCCGTGTTGGAGCAGCAGGCGGATGATGTCCGGATGACCGGCGCGGCAAATGGCGTGCTCATCCGCGCCGCCGGGGGCGGGGTTGGCACCATGCTCCAGTAAGATACGCACGCAGCCGAGTTGATTATTGTCGACCGCCTCGTACAGGGGAGTGTGTTTGTGCCGGTTGAGGGATTTGGCATTCGCACCGCGCTGCAAGAGCAAGCGCAGGGCATCCTCTTTACCGGCGTTGATGGCATAGAAGAGGGCGGATTCTTTATTCGGGTCCACGCTGTTGAGGGCAGCGCCGTGCTCCAGCAGCAGCTCGATGCAGTCCGTAAAGCCACCCGAGGCCGCATGCATGAGGGGCGAGCGCCCCATTTCATCCGCCAAATTGGGGTTGGCACCGTGCTCCAGCAGCAGGCGCACGCCCTCCGTGTAGCCCCGCTTGGTAGCGAGCAGCAGCGGGGTGTCGTAGTCGGCGCGCGTGCGGGTATCCATCTCCGCCCCGGCCTCAATCAATGCGCGGGCGCAGGCGGCGTTCTCATGGCGAATGGCGAAGTGCAGGGCGGACATGCGGTCATCCGTGCGGGCATTCACGGCGGAGCCGCTCTGCAGCAGCATGCGCACGCACTCCT
The DNA here is from genome assembly GCA_904501955.1 of uncultured Akkermansia sp. Lineage (GTDB taxonomy): Bacteria > Verrucomicrobiota > Verrucomicrobiia > Verrucomicrobiales > Akkermansiaceae > Akkermansia. The sequence continues at coordinate 1,715 of CAJGCY010000144.1, forward strand.
CCGAGCCATTGGCAGCAGCGAGCATGAGGGCGGTGGTGCGCATGTCTTTGGTGGTGGAGTCTTGCGCACCTTGGCTGAGCAGCAGGCGCATGCAGGCGGCATTACCGTTGATGGCGGCTGCCATGAGCGGGGTTACCTTCTTTTTGTTGGCAATGGTGGTGTCTGCCCCTGCCTCCAGCAGGGCTTGCACGCAGGCGGCGCGACCGTTGAGAATGGCGCAGAGCAAGGGGGTATCACCCTCCTCGTCCGTTTGGTTCACCTTGGCGCCGTGCTCGAGCAGCAGGCGCACGGTGTCCGCCCTGCCGTTCTCCGCGGCGATGGTGAGGGGGCACACCTTGCCCAGACGGGCGGAGGAGGTGCTGCACGGGTCCGCCCCGAGTGCCAGCAGGTGGCGCATCAGCTCCGGGCTGCGGTGAGCTGCCGCCACGTGAATGGCAGCCAAGCCCTTGGGGGAGGGAGCGAGGGGGTCCACCCCGTGCTCTTGCAATAGCTGTGCGCAGTCCATGTGCTCATGCAGCAGGGCAACGAGCAGGGGGGTGTAGCCGGATTCTGCAGCTTGGTTGGCCTGCGCCCCGGCTGCCAGCAGCAAGCGCGCGCACTCCGTGTGCCCGCAGAAGGCTGCGAGGAACAGGGCGCTTTGGTCGGCACGGTTGAGGGTATTCACCTCCGCCCCATGGCTGAGGAGCAGTTGCACGCATGCGGCGGAGCCGTATGTAGCGGCGTACATGAGTGCGGTGTGCCCTTTTGCATCTTGCTTGGCGGTGTCTGCCCCGCGCTGCAGCAGGTTTTGCAGGGCGGTGGCATTGCCGGCCTTTGCCGCCCACATGAGGGCTGTAGCGCCATCCGCATACAAATAATTGGCGTTGATGTCCGCCCCGGCGGCGATGATGCGGCAGGCGGCGTCAAAGTGCTCCCCTTCCAGCAGCGCGCGCAGGAGGAATGCGCCCGGGTTGTCATCCTCCGGCGCCGGTGAGCCTGCCTCGCGCAGCAGTTGGGCGGTATCCTCATGCCCGCCGGCTATGGCGTAGTACAGCGGGGTGCTGTAGCGGTCCTCACAGTCTGCCTGCGCCCCGGCTGCCAAGAGCAGGCGGCAGTGCTCCGTGTAGCCTGCTGCTGCGGTGAGCATGAGGGCGGCATCAAGCTCTTGCTGCGTGGGTTTTTGCTCTTGCTGCAGCAGCTGCTCAAGGGCGGCAGCGTGCGGGTTCAGGGCAGCGCGCTCCACCGCGGAGAAGTTGCTCAGCCCCGTGGGCAGCTGCTCTGTGCTGTCCGCCCGCAGGAAGAAGTGGAAGAGCCCCGGCTGCTCCGTGCTCTCGATGGAGAAGTACAGCTCCTCCCCCGCGGTGGCGGTGAAGTGCGTGGCGGCCTGCACGCCGGGCTCCGTGGGGGTGGCGGTGCAGTCCACCGGCAGCAGTTGCTCGCCCTGCTTGCGGTACACACGGCACTGCATGGGCGGTAGAGGGGTGCGGGGGTATGTAGCGGCGCTGAAGCCTGCGGTGTAGCCGCCGCTGTGCGGTATTTGCAGGCGGTACCACACATTCGGGGCGGTGCCGGGGGTGGCATCATGCGTGGCATTCACCGTGCTGCCCCACACGCGGCAAAAGGCTCGCCCATCCACCAAGTGGGGGAGGGTGCGCTGCATGTAAAGCATGTTCAGGGCGCCATCCTTCGATTCCGCATTTTGATTCGTGCTGAGGCGCTCCGCGTAATAGGCGATGTTGCGCAGCTGCGGCAGCTCGAAGGCGTGCTGCGGGGCATCATGCAGCACGGCCGTGGCGGAGCCGTTGCGGTACCCCGCCACCATGGAGGCCGTCATGAGGAAGGCGCGCCGGTTGTCCTCCAGCGCGTGGCCTATGCGGTGTGCGGTGCCCTTGTGCTCAAAGCTGCGCGGGGCGGAGAGCACGAGCAGGCTGTCGTAGCGGCCGTTTTTATTCGTATCATGGGCGGCGCGCTCCGGGTAGGTCATCAGGGTTACGCTGTCATGCTCCGGGTCAATGCTGCCGGTGGCAAAATCATACAGCCCGTACCAAGGCTGGATGAGCTGTGTGCCGCAGTGCCCGCAGCCCAGCAGGTGTGATAACTCGTGCGCTGCCGTGTGCCCGGTGTAGCGGCTCGGCTGGTCTGACAAGCGCACGTCCACAATCGCGTAAAAGCTCTCCTCCGCATGGTTGCGCACAGCGTCACGCTTCAGCTCACCGGGCATGCCCGTGGTGAAGGCCGCCCCCGCCGTGCCGAAGGAATCGATGTTCGACAAATCGAGCACGAGGTCCGCCTGCAGGGCGTTTCGCCACTCATGGATGCGGCGGGCGTTGTACTCATTCGCATCACTGTTGCTGTAGCAAATGGTACCTACCACGCGGAACTCCACCTGCTCCGCAAGCTCAGAGTTGCGGAGCATGGTGTTGATTTGCTCCACCGTTTCCGCCTGCAGCTGCTCGGCGGTTTTGAAGATGGAGTTGAGGTAATTGAGGTTGATGGTCAGCAGCACATCCACCACGGCACGCGGGGCTTCCGCCTCATGCGCCGGGGGCAGGGGTATGCCGGTTGCGGGCTCCTGTGCGGTGGCGCTCAGGGCTGCGGTCAGGGCACATAAGGTGCGGAAACTCAGGCGTGTCATGGTGGTGTGCGCGTATATGTGTTAGTAATTGAGCTCACCGGCGAGCACGCGGCGCTCGAACTCCGCGATGTTCACCACCTCGCCCGTGCGGCGGGCGTGCTCCACGGCAAAGGCGATGACGTGCGAGTGCGCGGAGGCTTGGATGGGGGTGGTCATCAGCGTGGTGTCCTCCACCACGCGCATGTCATTATACAGGTTGCTCACCAAGCCCCAGTCGCCCCCGCCGTGGCCGGCGTAGCCACCGGAGGCTTCTTCAATCTCCACCTTGCGCATCTTCTTGGAGAAGTGCTCCGTGACGGTGATTTCGCCCGGGCCGTTCTCCTTGTAGAAGGCGCCGGCGCGCAGCTTGGCCTTGGTGCCGTAAATCTCCAGGTGGCGGCCCTCCTCAAAGGCGGTCATGGTGAAGGTGCCGGTGATGCCGCCCATGTAGCGCAGAATGGCCACCAGGTGGTCCGGCTGGTCGTTGTCCTCGCACTGGAAGGCATCTCGCCCCCAGGGGGAGGTCTTGAGCCACTCGGTGATGTCCTCCGGCGTGGCTTCATCCACACCGTCCATCACCATCTTGAGCCAGCGGCGGCAGGTGTCATCCGTGATGTACTTGCGGGCGTCCCACGGGTCTTCGCCGATGGGGCCGGTCCAGTCCGTGCAGCGCGCGGGGCGGGGTTCTTTGAGGGTCTCTTTGCGGAAGAAGGAGAGCTCACCGAAGGAGGACACCTGCTCGCAGGGGCGGTCCATGAGCCAGTAGAGGATGTCCATGTCATGGCAGCACTTAGCCACAATCATGGGGGTGGACTTGGTGCTGTTGCCCCAGTGACCGCGCACGAAGGAGTGGCCGAAGTGCCAAGCCCCCACGCCCTCATTGGCGTTGAAGGTCATGATTTCGCCCAGCTCACCGCTGCGGATGACATTGCGGATGGCATTGTAGAAGGGGGTGTAGCGCAGCACGTGGCAGATGGCCACGCGGCGGCCGAGCTTCTCCGCCAAGTCACGCAGCTCCAGCGCCTCGCGCAGGGTCTTGGCGATGGGTTTCTCCAGCAGCAGGTCATAGCCGAGCTCCAAGGCGCGCTTGGCGGGCTCGAAGTGGTAGTCATCCTGCGTGCCGATGATGGCGACATCCGCCATCTTGGGCTGGGAGAGCAGCTCATCCGCATTCGCAAACAAGCGGATGCCGCTGCGCTCCTCCTCCGGGGCAAAATCGCGCACCTGCTCCGCGCGCACGCGTACAGGATCCGCCGCTGCCACAATGCGGAACTGCTCCGGGTGCTCCATAGCGAGCTTCATGTACGTGCGCGTGCGTGAGCCGCAGCCGATGCCTACTAAAGTGATTCTGTTATCGTTCATGGTTATATGGTATGGGTAAAAGCTTTTGCCTGAGCAGAGTGTAGGCATTTCCCGCCCGCATTTCAAGCTTATTTTTTGTTGGAGGGAAGGAAAGCCGGTGTTAGAGGGTAAAACAACGCTCAGTTTGTGTTTTTAGTTGATTCAAACCGCGCGATAAATCGGAAGTTGAAGGGGAGAATGTAGGATAATCTGCGAGCGTAAGCGAGCGGAATTTAGAGCCCCGGAGGGGCGCCCTAGAATAGCCCGGCGGTGGAGCGGCGAAGCCGCGGAACCCCGGGTAGCGTAAAAAAAGGACATTGAGCCCGGAGCGACGGAGCGAAGCGACGCAGCGTAGGCCGACATATAATGGCGAGGACCGGCGAGCCACGGCGTAGCAAGCGAGCGTAGCGAGACGCGAAGCCGGGAGCGAAGCGACGCTCCGAGCCGTTGTGGGCGCGTGTTTTTTGTGTTTGCGGCATTTGAAACAATGCCGTATTCCGAGCCACGCTTTATGCCACCCCTCCGGGGTTCGCATTTGTTTTTTGGGTCGGTTCCCGGGGTTCCGCCCCTTGCGGGGCTCCACCGCCGGGCTATTATATAGCGCCCCTCCGGGGCTCTAAATTCCGGCTTCGCCTACGGCTCGCAATCTGTTCTCAAATTCCGATTTATCGTGCCGGGAGGCTAACGATAGATTCCCATAAATACACGCGAGGCTTAACAATAAGAGGGACTGAAGTCCCTCGATTCGATATATACCCCATGCGCCCCTCAAATTCGGTTTGCCGGCATCTTCAAACACCTAATTTACCCAAATCGGCGGAGTCGGGGAGTTCCGCGAGTTTGATGCGGCCGGAGGCGCCGTGGGCAATGGAGACGGCGGATTTGGGCAGGCCGAGGCTTTTGGCAAGGAATGCCTCAATTTCCTTGTTG
>CAJGCY010000145.1 GCA_904501955.1 uncultured Akkermansia sp.
TTATATGTCGGCCTACGCTGCGTCGCTTCGCTCCGTCGCTCCGGGCTCAATTTTCTTTTTTTTACGCTACCCGGGGTTCCGCGGCGTCGCCGCTCCACCGCCGGGCTATTTTATAGCGCCCCTTCCGGGGCTCTGAATTCCGCTCGCTTCGCTCGCCAACCTCCGATTTATCGTATTGGCATCACTCCCACCCTGCGGACCAAGTTGGCTCAACATCCCACACCCATGAGTCCTCATTAAAGGGGATGACTTCACTCTGCTCGGCGCATCCGGCCTCGCGCAGAGAATCCATCACCTTAGCCGGATTCGGATTCATATCACGCGTGCGGAACAAATCATACTGCGTTGCCTGAGAGTTTTTGCCCTCCGTCACATCCTCGATAAAGAGCACAAAACCGACACTCGCGCCGGTAATATCCGCAATTGCAATTTCGATGGGGTATGACTCCCCCTCTTTCACGGAGAACTCAGCCCCGGCTACAAGCCCACCGAGCTCGCGGTTCCACTTGCTGCAGCCGCTTACGGAGCGAATCAGCTCATAGCCCTTGCGAGCGTTCAGGAATGCCTCGCGTTGGTGAGCTTCCGCCAGATGGCAAGCGGCGGGGTTTGCCTTATCGTAAGCCGTCGGGGCGTAGTAGCCGGCCTCAAGCACGGTTTCATGATTGAAGCGCACAGCGAGCAAGTCATCCCCCGTACCAATGAAACGAAACTTGCCGTTCTTCGGCGCAACGACCGTACCGCGGTATACGGCAAGCCAGGCAGAGGGCTTGCGCTCCCACACGCTCTCCGGTTTGGTATGGGTGCCTACCTCGAACGCGATGGGACCGTACTTAGCGGAAGCTACCGGCAAATACAAATGGGAAGCATATGTCATGACCTCACTCCGGTAATATTTGCTCAGCTCTGCTTCATTCCAATCGGATTGGAAGAACTTGGCAAGTGCAGCAATGACGCCGTTCGGCTTCGCGGGCTTCAGCCCGGAGGGTGCGCCGTTCCTTTTCAGCTTGAGGTCATAGAACGTAGCCTCCAGCGGAAACCCGGCGCCCTCCGTATCCCTCCAAGAACTATCACCGAGATCACCCGAGCCTAAAGCTTCACCCAAGCTGCTCATATCAGGAATGTCGGTCTCCACCTCACTACCATGAGCAGGAGGGATGATTATAACAACGTCACTCGTGCTCGTGGTCTCCTTTTCATCCGTAGCGGGCTCAATATTGGAGGACTCATCTATCACGCCATTTTCCTCAGGTAACGACTGAGGCGCACTCCCGGCGCCGGATTTAATCGGTTCGAAAGCAACAGGCGCAGGCTTGTCAACGAGCAAGTCAAGGCAAAATAGAGCCCCGCCACCCAACAGCAAGCAGGCGAGAACAAGCCTCAGCTTGTTACGCTTGGCGGCTTTTCTGAGAGGCTTGTCCGCGGTGGCGCTAATGGAGATTTGTTTGGACATATGAATGAGCCGAGGGTTATTTTTCTCGTTACGTTTTGAATATAGCACGGTTTCAGCGACGTTACGAGAACATTAGTGTTACAAAAGTGTTACACGAAACGGCGAATAGCATTGCAATTTGGGCAGAACCTGCTAAACTGAGGGGGAACAACCATAGACGACACACACCATGGCAGAACGCATACCGGTAAGAAACCCCAATGAGATCAGCAAACTGCGCAAGGCAGGCGAGGTCTCAGCCCGAATCCTCATGGACCTCATGCCCATCATTCGCCCCGGCATCACCACCAAAGAGATTGATGACTACGCGGCGGAGCTCTTCAAGCGCGAGAAATGCGGCAACGCTTTCTTGGGCTACAGCGGCTACCCCGGCCAGCTCTGCATCTCCGTGAATGAGGAGGTGGTGCACGGCATCGGTGGCTCGCGCGTGATTCAGGATGGCGACATCGTCTCGCTGGATGCCGGCGCCATTGTGGATGGCTGGTACGGCGACAACGCCATGACGGTGGCCGTGGGCAATGTGAGCGAGGATGCCCGCCGCCTGATGGCTGTGACGGAGGAAGCGCTCTTCCGCGCCATTGCGGAAGCCCGCCAGGGTAACTCGCTGGTGGAGGTGTGTGGCGCGATTGAGGACTATGTGAAGCAGTTCGGCTTCGGCATCGTGCGTGACTTTGTGGGGCACGGCGTAGGGCGCCACCTGCATGAGGAGCCGCAGATTCCGAATTACCGCCCGCGCTACCCCCTACCCCGCCTGAAGCGCGGCATGATATTGGCCATCGAGCCGATGATTACGCTGGGCACCTTCCGCGTGAATGTGCTGGAGGACGGCTGGACGGCCGTGACGGCGGACGGCTCATGGTCCGCCCACTTTGAGCACATGGTGGCCGTAGGTTCCCACGGCGGTGAAATCCTGACGGAGCGCCCGCGCATCGCCCTGCCGGAGCAGCTCGGCATCACCCTGTGATGCCCCCGCCCGACAAAACGAGGGGTTAAATCGGAAGTTGAAGGGCAGTTTGCGAGCGATAGCGAGCGGAATTCAGAGCCCCGTCAGGGGCGCCAGCCCTTAGGTGGTGGAGCGGCGAAGCCGCGGAACCCCTGCTAGCGAAAAAAAGAAAATAGAGCCCGGTGCGACGGAGCGAAGCGACGCAGCGTAGGGCGACAGCACCGTTGCCCTGTTCATCCCCCATAAATCAAGGGCAATCCACGCGAAAGGAACGTGCTGTCACCACAGGTTCCCTGGGTTCCATTTCCTTTTTGGGGGCTAGCAGGGGTTTCGTTCGCTAACGCTCACTCCACGCCCTGCCTAAGAGCTGTCGCCCCTGACGGGGCTTCAAATTCCGATTTATCGCGCTGTTTGAAGTCACCTGCACGGAAACGCCCCATGTTCATCGCGGAACATGGGGCGTTTCGTTTTTTGGTGGATTAAAAACTCACTCAACGGCGCTTCTTGCGGGAAGATTTGCGCGCGGGCTTCTTGGCGGGCTTTTTCTTACCCTTGGCGGCGCGCCCCTTACCGTTCTTACGGGAATGAGAGCGGGCGCGGCTGTTCTTCTTTTTGCGCTTACCCACGGGGCGGAAGGTGACATCATCCGTCGGCAGGGTGGCCACAATGTTAGCCGGAATGGTAATGCGGCGGGCATTCGGATTTTTCAACGAGCGCAGGTACATATCCCGAGAGCAGGTCTCAATCACCACCGGTGTACCGCGCCCGATGCGGGCGTACAAGTCCACAATGTCACGGCTACGCATGCGGATGCAACCGTATGAGGCGGGGCGACCTATCTTGCGCTCCTCCGGAGTGCCGTGAATATAAATGCGGCGACCGAAGGACTTGGAATTACCGCGCTCTAAGCCGGCAATCTGGATAACGCGCGTGACGATGGGGTCACGACCGCGGGCATCCACCGGCACAATCTCACCGGTGGGGCGACAGCCCTTGAACACCATGCCCAGCGGTTGACCATCGCCGATTTTTTTGGTCACGGCGTGAATACCGACCGGCGTGTGGTTGGTGCCGGAGCGGCCACCATTACCGAATTTGGACGAGCTGATGTCGTAAGTCCTCACCGGCTGACCGTTGCTGATGAGGGTCATCTTCTGGTCACGCAGGGTGATGGCTACGCCATTGTTGATAACGCCGCGGGGCGGCAAATCCGGGCCGAGTGTGAAGGCCTGCTGCTGGCAGCTCACCATTAACAGGCAGAGCACCGCCAGCAGGGGGAAAAGTCGAGTTAATTTGGAAAACATCGAGTATCGGAACTTCCTGGATATGAGATTACCGCGGGTACGCGCCTCAGGCAGCATTGGCATTCTTGGCTGCACGGCTGCGCTGACGCATGCCGTCGATGAGACGCGCAAACGAGCAGATGCTGGTGTAGAAGAAGCCTAAGAAGGGGCTCATCAGCACGAAGTTCAGCAAGGCAGGCCAGTGTCCAATCGGGTTCGTGACGAAGCTGTACAGCAGCATGCCCTCCACCGTCGCAAAGAACAGAGCGAACATCAACTCCAGCACCGGAACCAAGATGGACTTGAGCGCCTTGTACCCGGAGGAACGCTTCTCAATGGATTTCTGACCCTCCTGGGACTCACCGAACTTGGGCGTACGCACGAACTCGCTCGGCTTGCCGAATACGGCCTCAAGCACAGCCTTCGCATTGTTCACCGCCATACCCACACCCAGTGCCAGCAGCGGCAGGATGTAGAAGAACACGCGCCACCAGCGCTTCGGGCGCACAATCATCTCCGCGGCCACGTAGAAAATGCATACGGAAACGGTCGCAAAGAAGAAGAGGAATGCAGTAAGCAGAATCATCGGCAGGCCGTTCCACTGCATCACACCGGTAGGTGCTACTATCCCCGTGCAAATGGGCATGACCAGCAGGCAAAGCAGAATCAGCGCCAAGTAGGAGTAGTTGCAGGTAAGGTGCGTGGTAGCCTCCGTCTTTGCCTTGAAGGGAATCTTAGCACGCCAAATGGTGAAGAACATCTTCTGGCACACCTGAATGCAGCCCTTCGTCCAGCGGTGCTGCTGGGCTTTGAAGCCGTCCATATCCTCCGGCAGCTCAGCCGGGGTTTCATAATCGTTGAGGTAGATGAAGTTCCAGCCCTTCATCTGCACACGGTAAGAGAGGTCCATATCCTCGGTGATGGTGTCGTGCTCCCAACCGCCACCGTCAATGATAGCCTGCTTGCGCCACACACCGGCAGTACCGTTGAAGGTGAAGAAACGGCCGGAGCGGTTACGCACCGTCTGCTCCAGCGCAAAGTGGCCATCCAAGAAGATACTCTGGAGCTTGGTGAGGAGGTTCTTCTCGCGGTTCAGGTGAGCCCAGCGAGTCTGCACCAAACCTACCTTCGGATCCGTGAAGTAGGGCATGGTCACCTTGAGTATGTCCGGTTCGGGGCGGAAGTCAGCATCCAAAATCAGCAGGTACTCACCCTTGGCCACGGCATCCGCCGCCTCAAGAGCACCGGCTTTGAAGCCCGTGCGGTCCTCACGGTGAAGGCACACGATGTCGAAGCCCTGAGCTTTGTAGTACTCCACCTGCTGTTTGCAGAGGTCCCAAGTGTCATCTGTAGAGTCGTCCAGAATCTGGATTTCGAGCTTGTCCTTGGGGTAATCAATAGCGGTTACCTTGCGCAGCAAACCCTCCACCACGTACTTCTCATTGAACATGGGCAACTGAATGGTCACCATGGGCCACTCCTCCCACTGCCCGGCGGGTTTCGGTACATCCTTACGGTGTACGAGATAAAGAATCACCATCATCAGGCGGTGGAAACCATACCCGGCCATGCCGAACAGAACCAGGAAGTATGCCAGCAACCAGAAGAAGTTGAACCAGTACGCAGCGGTGGACATTGTTGCAAGAGGTGTCATAGCAAGTCTCAGTTAGTTTAGGCGCAAAATCAACCCTCGCGTGCCTTTTTTTATGTCAGCACTAAAGATTGACTTGACGCACACGGATAGTAATGTATATTCGGAAAGGTGTCAAGCCAAATTCAACTCAGAGACACCAAACGGACGGAAAAGTTATGAAAATCGTGTACAAGCAATTGATTGCCACTCTCACACTGGCGAGTTCTCCCCTGCTCTGCGCCCAAGATTCCGCGATGGATGAAGTTGCGGTGGACGGCACGCCGGATTACATCACGCCCGGTGAGGACAGCAACGCCCCCCTCGTCGTGCCTGAGATGTTCCGCGATGACGCTTTGCTGGATGAATCACACTCGAATCGTGAGCTCGGCATCAACGTATACACGGCACCGTCCATCAGCAAAATTTTTGACCAGCTGGAAAAATTACCGGCCATACCGGAGGAATACGTGCTGCGCCAGCGCCCCACCAAGCTTTCCACCGCCTCCGGCAAGGTAGCGCTGGAGATGGGCTTCCTGCTGGCTGATGGCTTTATTGCGGTATGCAGCGGGCACATGAATGATGTGAAACCCATCGCGCTGGAGCTCAACCGCTACGGCCGAGCCCTCGGCGTAGGTGACAAGATGGACACCCACTCCGCAGCCCTGCTGGAGCAGGCGGAAAAAGGCAACCGCAAGGAGTTTAAGCGCATCCTCAACAGCACGCAGAGCGATGTCAATGCAGAGCTGGCGGGCTTGGGCGACCCGGATTTGGCACACCTCATCGCGCTGGGTGGCTGGGTGCGCGCCTGTGAGGCCTCCGCCGCGGCGCTCTGCGATGAATTCTCCGCAGAGCAAGCCGCCATCATCTTTTACCCGGATGCCCCGGAGTATTTCCGCATGATATTGCAGGGCACCGACCCCGCCACGGCAAAGAAGCTGGAAATTGAGGAGATGTGCCGCCTGCTGCAAGAGCTCACCACGCTCATGACCCTGAGCGAGGGGGAAGCCCCCACGCCGGAGAAAGTAGCACAGCTGCAAAAAATTGCCGGGGAGCTCGCGGCCTGCATTGTAGGAGCGGACTATGCACACTAAGGCGCTCAGTTTGCCGGAGAAGGATCTCCTGTGCATGCGCGTGGGCTTCGTGGGGGTGCAAATGAAGCGCCACCCCAA
>CAJGCY010000146.1 GCA_904501955.1 uncultured Akkermansia sp.
AGCTCCCGTCTCCGCGTCTCGCTACGCTCGCTTGCTACGCCGTGGCCGGCCGCTTCGCTACGGTCCTCGCCATTATATGTCGGCCTACGCTGCGTCGCTTCGCTCCGTCGCTCCGGGCTCAATTTTCTTTTTTTTACGCTACCCGGGGTTCCGCGGCTCCCGTCTCCGCTGCTGCGCAGCTCCGCCGAGGCAGGTCGCCGCTCCACCGCCGGACTATTTTATGGCGCCCCTCCGGGGCTCTGAATTCCGCTCGCCTACGGCTCGCAATCTCCTCGCCAAATTCCGATTTATCCGGCAGGCCGGTAATAGGTAAATGGCTCCGAAGCGGCGTAATGTTACAGCCCCTAGCGGCAGAAAGGTGGACTGAGCTCTAATTTGTCCGCGGCAAAATCAAATTCCTGCTTGCCTTGCGTGTGGTAAGGGGTTATAATGAGCGCGTGAACAGTAATGACATGAAGGAGGTGGCGGTGAAGGCATACCGCGCCATGGAGATGGCGCGCGCGTTCGACACGAAACTCTCCGCACTGTACAAGGCCGGCAAGATGTATGGCGGCGTGTTCCTTGGGCGCGGACATGAGTGCGTGGCTGCGTGCGGGGCTGTTTTTTTGCAAAAAGGGGTGGATGTGTACAACCCCTTCATCCGCGAGCAGGCCGGGCGCTGCGCGTGGGGTGAGAGCGTGCTGGAGAGCGCGCGCTGCTACTTGGGCAGTGAGGCAGGCTGCATGCGCGGTAGGGACGGCAACATACACTGGGGCAAGCCTTTAGAGGGCACACCGGCGCCCATCTCGCACCTAGGGGCAATGGTGCCCGTGGTGGCGGGCATGGTGCTCGCCAAGCGCATGCAGGGTGAGCAGGGAGTCGTGGGGCTGGTGAGCATCGGCGACGGCACTACCTCCGTGGGCGCAACACACGAGGGCTGCAACGTGATTGCGGTGGAGAAGCTGCCCATTGTCATAGTGGTCACGAACAATCAATTTGCCTATTCAACGCCGAACAGCCAAGAGTTTGCCTGCGCGAGCCTGGTGGAGCGCGGCCGTGGCTACGGCATGACCACGCATGAGTGCGATGGCACGGATTTTCTGCAAACGCTGGGCACCATGCAGCGCGCCATTGCCGCTGCGCGTGCCGGTGAGGGCCCGCAGTGGGTGGTGGCGAACACCCTGCGCATGTGCGGCCACGGTGAGCATGATGATGCCGCCTACATACCCGCCGAGCTCAAAGCTGCCTACGCGGACCGCGACCCCATCGCGGTGGCACGCCGCCAAGTGGTGGAGCAAGGCTGGCTCACCGCGGAGGAGTGCGAGGCCATACTCGCAGAGTGCACGGAAGAGGTGCAGCGCTGCATGGTGCAGGCGCAAAAAGAGCCCACCCCCAACCCGGCAACGATGGACTGGAGCTCCACCTCTTGGAAACCCACGCGTTATTAACCGTAACCCCTTGCTATACGACTCATGAGCGTAACATACATAGATGCCATACACCAAGCGATGGATGAGCTGCTGAAGGAGGATGAGAAGGTCTTCCTTTACGGTGAAGATATAGCCGGCGTGTTCGGCGGTGCTTTCAAGGCGACCAAGGGCTTGGCGGAAAAATACCCCGGCCGCGTGCTCAATGCCCCCATTGCGGAGGATGCCATCATGGGCTTGGCCATCGGCGCGGCCATCGGCGGCATGAAACCCATAGCGGAGATGCAGTTTGCGGATTTCGGCATTCTGGCGCTCAACCAGATGTGTAACAACGCGGCAGCACATTACTTCCGCACCGGTGTGCCGCTGAATGTTACCCTGCGTATGCCCTGCGGCGGCACGCCTGGCGGTGGTCCCTACCACAGCCAGATGGTGGAGGCGCTTTTCGCGCACTTCCCGGGTGTGCATGTGTTCACCCCTGCCACGGTGGCGGATGCTTACTACATGCTCAAGCAGGCCGTGCAGATTCCCGACCCCGTGGTGTTCTTGGAGCACAAGTTCCTGTACCGCTGGCTCAAGGCGGACACGTGGGTGGACCCCACCCCCCTGCCCATCGGCAAGGCGCGCATTGCCCGCCCCGGGCGCCACGCCACGGTGGTGGCGTACTCCGCCATGGTGCCGGAGGCGCTGAAGGCGGCGGAAGAGCTGGCAGCTGCCACCGGCTATTTGCTGGAGGTGGTGGACCTGCGTACCGTAAAACCGCTGGATATGGACACCGTGCTGGCCTCCGTAGCGCGCACGGGCAGGCTGCTGGTGGTGAGCGAGGATTACCCCTGGTGTGGCGTGGCAGCGGAGGTCGTGGCGCGCGTCACGGCAGATGGGTTCCACCTGCTGGATGCCCCGCCCCTGCGCCTGAGCTCCAAAGAGAGCCCCGTACCCTATCACCCTGATTTGTGGAAAGCGCACCGCCCGCACAGTGCAGATATAGTGGCTGCCGCGCGTTACCTATTATCCCTTTAACAACAAACACCAAGAGCAATCATGCCGTTAGTTCCCATACTTATGCCCCAGCTGGGGGAATCCATTGCAGAGGCCACCATCATGCACCTGTTGGTGAAGCCCGGAGACTCCGTGCAGGAGGACCAGGAGGTGTTTGAGGTTGAGACGAATAAGGCTGTCATGGCCGTGACCGTCAGCTGCGGTGGCGTGGTGAAAAACCTTTGCGTGTGCGAGGGCGAGACCGTGCCCGTAGGCGCCGTCATGGGCGTCATTGAGGCCACGGCGGAAGAGGTGGAGCGCTGCGGCGCCACTACCTTGGATGAGTCAGCAGCAGCCGCACCTGCCGCTCCCACTGCACCTGCCACCGTCCCCGCCGCGGCGGATGGCGCCCACTTCCGCACGGAGGGTGAGTACCGCGAGGGCAGCGCCGGCACCATCGAGACCGAGGGCCGAGGCTTGCCCGTGCCCGCCCGACTCAGGGGGGCGCACTACCTCTCCCCGCGCATTCGCGCCCGCATGGATGAGCTGAGCATCACGGAGGCGGACCTCGCCTACATCATCGGCACCGGTGCGAATGGCCGCATCACCATTGAGGATTTTGAGAACTTCATGAACTATGTGGACGGCTGGCCCTCACGCCCGGCCTCGCCCATGCGCCGCAGCGTGGCCAGCAGCATGCAGCGCACCTGGCGCCGCCCCATTGCCAGCGCAGGCCGCCCCATTTACATGGCACCCATCCTCCTGCACCGCCGCAACCACCCCCGCAAGCCCGGCGTGACGCTGTACTTCCTGCGCGCGCTTGCTCTGGCGCTGGCGGAGGCACCGGAGTGCGCCGGTTACATGGTGGGCGGGCGCATTCTCACCCCGCGCCACATCGACCTCGGTGTAGCTGTGCAGGTGGCGGACGGCGTGATGGTACCCGTGCTGCGCCGTGTGAATGAGCGCACCCTCACCGAGCTGGTGGATGAATACAACAGCGTGGTAGAGCAAGCCCGCAACCGCAAGCTTGACCCCACCTACGTGGGCGGTGGCATTGCCACGGTGTCCAACTTCGGCGGCTTCGGGCTCACCTTTGCCTCACCCATGCCCCTGCCCAGTGAGAGCCTCATCCTCGGCGTGGGCTCCGTGCAGAAGACCCCGGTGTGGAGTGATGAGGTGGAGTGCTTCATCCCCGTAGAACAGGCCAACATTGTGGCCTCCTTCGACCACCGCGTGGTGGACGGCGGCGACATCGGCCGTCTGTTGCTGCGCATCGCCTACTTCTTGGAGCACCCGGAGGTGCTCTGATTCACCCGCAGATACCCCCCTCCATGGAAAGCATAGACCCCACAAAACACGTGCTCGGAGTACTTGCCGGTGCCGGTGAGTACCCCCGCCTCATGATTGAGGGCGCCAAACGCGCCGGCATGCGCGTGGTGGTAGCGGGGTTCCGCGGGGCGGTAGGGCGTGATATTCCGCCGCTGTGTGATGCGTTCCGCAAGTTCCGTGTCGGCGCGGTGGAAGGACCCAAGGATTTCTTCCTAGAGCACGGGGTGACCCACGTGGTGATGGTGGGGCAAATCAAGCCCGCCTGCATTTACACCATGTGGCCGGATGCCACGGCGCGCCGCCTGCTGGCGCAGCTGGACCGCCGCAATGCCCACACCATCTTCGGCGCTGCGTGTGACTACATAGAGCAGTACGGCATGCGCATACTGCCCTCCACCGCCTTTATGGAGGAGGTACTGCCTGCCCCCGGGCACTTGGCGGGCCCCGCCCCCACGGCTGAGCAGCTGGAGGAAGCCCACCACGGCATGTGCCTCGCGCGCGAGATTGCCCGCCTCGACATCGGCCAGAGCCTCATCGTCCGCGGGCATGAGGTCACCTGTGTAGAGGCGTACAAGGGCACCAACGAGTGCATCAAAAACGGCGATGGCAGCGAGCAGCACCCCGTCACCCTGTGCAAGGTGACCAAACCGGGGCATGACATGCGCTTCGACGTCCCCTGCATCGGTCTGCGCACGCTGGAGCACTGCGTGCGCTGCGGTGTGCGGCACATTGTGTTCGAGGCTCGCCGCACCATCCTCTTCCAGCGCGAAAAAGTTATCGAGCTGTGCAACAAACACGGCATCACCCTGCATGCGATGGATATGCCGCAAGATGGCATCAAGCTGCAGGACCTCGGGCACATTGAGGACGACGCAGAGCACGCCCTTGCCCTTGCCCACGCGCTGGAGCAGCTCGGCATCGGCCACGCGGCCGTGGTGTGTGGTGGCGTGGTCATCGCGGTGGAGGACCCGCAGGGCCCTCTCAAGTGCATCAAACGCGCCGGCGCGTACATGAAGCGCATTCGCTTTGCGCGCATCATCAACTGGTTGTGTGGCCTGCTGCTGGGGCGCAAGGGCAAAGCTCCCTCCCCCATGGTGCTGCGCGGCACGGAGAACTTCCACCTCACCCCCTTGGTGCAGCGTGCCGCGAAGAAGGCGGGCATCCTCATGCACTGATGCCACCGCTTATGAAAAAGATACGTATATTTGTGCTGCTGGCGGTACTGTTGGGCGGTTTGTACGGATTAACCGCCTGCGGTGTGCAGGCTTTGGTGTACCCCGGGGCGTCTATCCCTATGCCGGATGCAGAATACGGGCATGAGGCACAGCGCGTTACGATTGCCGCGGCGGATGGCGTACCGCTGCGTGGCTGGTTCTTCAACCGCGGAGCGGGCAGCCCGCTGGTGGCTATGTACGGTGGCAATGCCATGAGCGTGGGCAGCTTTGCGGACATTGCCGCGGCGGATTCCACGCGTTCTTACCTGCTCATCAATTACCGTGGCTATGGTGGCAGTGAGGGCGAACCCTCTGAACAAGCGCTTGTGGCGGATGCCCGCCACTGCCTGCGCTATGCGCGCCTCAAACTGGGCGGTGCGCCCGCCTCCGTCACCCTCGTAGGCTTCAGCTTGGGCAGCGGGGTTGCCACACAGGTCGCCGCAGCGGAAAACCCGGATGCGCTGGTGCTCATCTGCCCCTTCGACAGCATCACCAACGTGGCCTGCAACATGGTGCCCCTCCTCCCCCGCCTGCTCCCGCTGGATTCTTGGCGCTCCGTGGATTACGCCCCGAGCATCCGCTCCCGTGTCAGCATCTTACGCGCCACGCATGACTCCATCGTCCCGCCCGCCGGCACGGATGCCCTCATCCGCGCCTTCCGCGCCACCACCCCCGCCGTGCACGCCTTCCCCAGCGACCACAACGACATTTTCGCCGCCCCCGGCTTCCGTGAAACCCTCCACTCCTGCATGTGAGCAATAAATCGGAATTTGAAGCCCCGGTAGGGGCGTTTTCGTGTGAGCCCGAAAGGGCGAACGTTCACGTGAGCGACAGCGAGCGTTCGCGCGAAGGGGCGCATGCCCCAAGCGTTCGTGTGAGCGTTAGCGAGCGTTCGCGTGAGCCGTAGGCGCCAGCCACGGCGTAGCAAGCGAGCGCAGCGAGACGCGAAGACGGGAACTGAAATGAGTATTACCGCGGGCGCATGCCCGCCTAACTTGAAGCCCCGTGAGGGGCTTTGAATTCCGCTCGCTTACGCTCGCAAACTGTTCTTCAACTTCCGATTTATCGGGCGGGGTGCGGGATGTATCAACCATAAACTTAAACAACAAAAAAAAGGCGTAGCAGTTTCATTCTGCTTGCCAAAGGGGATAGAATGCGCTAGAATGCGTCTGTTATGAAAAACACACTTTTTTTAGCTACCCTGTGTTTGGGGTTGCCGATGGTCGGCACGGAGGCTCCGGCCGCACCTGTGCAGGTAGTCACCCTGGATGGCGAAGCCGTAGGCGAAATCACCGCTGCCGATGAAGAGGCGGATGAGGCTGATGATAGCACAGCCGCTGCGGCTGAGGAAGATTATGATGAGGCTGACGCCGATTACGAGGAGGAGGATTATGAGGAAGAGGCGGACATCGTCTACACCGAGGAGCAAAAGGCGGATGCCTTGGCCAAGCTGAAGGACGATGCCGAGCAAAGCATC
>CAJGCY010000147.1 GCA_904501955.1 uncultured Akkermansia sp.
ATGTCGGCCTACGCTGCGTCGCTTCGCTCCGTCGCTCCGGGCTCAATTTTCTTTTTTTACGCTACCCGGGGTTCCGCGGCTTCGCCGCTCCACCGCCGGGCTATTTTATGGCGCCCCTCCGGGGCTCTGAATTCCGCTCGCTGACGCTCGCAATCTGATTTACAACTTCCGATTTATCGAGCTGATTGAAAGCGACTAAAATTACCAACAGCGCGTATGCATCTATACCCTCCTACGGTTTATACAGGGGCGGAAAGCCCTTGGGGAGTTGAGACGCAACGCTATAAAACCACCCTCGCTGTGCTCTTAACAGCGAGGGTGGCGGATACTGAACTATATGATGAGTTTACAGAGTAGGCTCAATCAATTTCACCACATCCTGCGGCAAGGCTACATAATTGAGCTCAGTAGCCATACCGGCACCCTTAGTGTAGCACCACATAAAGTACTCACGCAGGGTAGACTTCACCTCTGCCGGGCAATCCTTACGCATGAGAATGTACGTAACACCGGTAATGGGCCAGCTCTTTGCGCCGGGCACATTGGTAAGCTCCATATAGAAACCGGGGGCGTTTTTCCAGTCTGCGCACGAAGCCGCGGCGGAGAAACTCTCCTGAGACGGAGCAATAAACTTACCGTCAGCGTTCTCCAAGCAGGCGCAAGCCAACTTAGCCTCTACGGCATACGTATATTCCGTGTAACCGATGGAGCCCTTAATCTTGGAAACCGTGTTACAGACACCGGGGTTTTTCTGCCCACCGATACCAACGGGCCATTTTACGGAAGAGCCCTGCCCGACTTGAGCCTTCCAAGTCGGGGATATCTTGGAAAGATAGTTGGTGAAGATAAAGGAGGTACCGCTGGAATCCGAACGGCGCACAACGGTGATTTTCAGTTTGGGCAAGCGGAGCTTGGGGTTCAAGGCCCTAATGGCGGGATCATTCCAATGGGTGATTTTACCCAGGTAGATGTTCGCCAGCACCTCTTTACTGAGTTTGAGCTGAGAATCCTTGATCCCCGGCACGTTAACAATGACCACGACACCGCCGGTGAGCATGGGGAACTGCACGAGCCCGAACTCCGCCTGCTGTTCAAGCGTGAGCGGATTGTCCGTACCGGCAAAATCCACGGTTCCGGCTTTAATTTGGTTCAGACCGGCGCCGGAACCCACACTCTGGTAGGTGATTTGGGTGCCGGGGTTTTGCTCGCTGTAGCTATAGGTCCAGCGGCGATAAACAGGCGCCGGGAAAGAGGCACCGGCACCGGTTACAGTGGCTTCATCCGCTTGACTCATGGAAGCCAAGCCCATCATGATGACAAACAGTTTCTTTAACATGTGTGTGTAAAAGGTTAAGAATTAATAAAACGGGTTACGACATCAGAAATCCCAACGGGCACCGGCAGATAACTGCCAGCCGGTAAAGGCTTTGTCACCGTCGGCGTCCGTACCGTGCGAGTTAATGTACTCTGCACCGAACATCAGCTTCATGGCGTGCGGATTTTCCGGGCACACGTAATAGTTGGCACCGAAGTAGAGGCCATGTTGCAAATCACAGGTACCGGAGTAGGTGGAGTTCGTCGTATAGTAGCGGCTGTCAGAGGAAACCGCATTGCTACCCGCGGCTAACTGGTAGCGAGCCACGGCCTCCCAGTGCGGCGATAAGCGGTAGGCAGGCATCAAGACCAAGCCGAACACGTTTTCGCCCCCCTCATCAGCGCCATACACGTTGAAGCCCGCAATACCTTCCGCCATAAAGGAGAAGTTATCTTGCTTCTTTTCCCAAGTAAGAGCCAGCACATCCTGAGCACCGGCGCCGGCATATTCCGTACCGGGGTGAGCCTCGCCCTGCTTGTGGCTGCTGTGCATGTAATCCAAGTACAAGCGGCTGTTTTTGCCGAGCTCGTAACTGATGGAAGCCCCCAGCAAGTATCCGTCCTCGCTGTTTAAGGAAGGCTCTAACCACGTATTTTCTCCGCGCTGGCCGTTTGCCCAAATACCGGCATTCCATTGGAAGCGGGCTTTTTTGTCCGAGCTGCCCAATGAGAGGCCATAGAGTTTTTCAGCCTTGAGCTGATTCACGATGGCGGAACGCTCCAGAGTGAGGATTTTGGCACTGGAGGTGCGGTATTCCCCCATGTAGGCGGGTTTATGTTTACCGAAGTTCACCACGAGCGGATCAAAGTGACCGGAGATATAAAATTCATCCACCGAGGCGGAGGAGGAGGAGCGATTCCAGCGCCCATCACCGTATTTATAACGGCCATCTACTCCGCCAACATTCCACACACCTTTCAGGGTGAAACGGTTGAACACCTTTGCCTGAGCGCCGAGGCGGAAGCGGCGCCATTCATTATTATCACGCTTATCTCGGCCGTCAGCACCGCCTTTCAGGCGGTCTGTACCACCGGCGGGGTCTACCAAAGCCCCTTGGTACTGCCCTCTGAACTTGAGAGAGAACTCCTGGATGTACGGATTTTCAGCACCATCTCGCTCCGCGTTGAAGAGAGTGAAGCTATCCTTTGCCCAATCGCAGAAGTTGAAATCAGCCTGTTGCTGAGCTTGAGCGAGAGAACCGGCCCCCATTGCGAGAGCCACCAACATCATGGTTTGTTTTTTCATGTTACGTTGTTATGTATTTTGTGTCGGCCCTGTGAGAGCCGACACCCATACTTAACAACGTTTTGCCTATTTTTTCAAGATTTCTACGGTAATGATTAAGCCACATTCATTATGGCGATTTTGACACAATGAGCGGAAGGCTCTGGTTATGTGTGCGGTTGATGAGGTAAACAGTCCGCAAATCAGCTTGCTTCACATGCAGCGTTTATTCTGAGCGCGGGGCGAGCTCACCACAAATGCCGAAGCGCAGGCGGATGGGCACTTTGATGCTGTGGGCAACTGTGTATTGCTTGCAGCAAAAGCGCACAGCCTTTTGCTTTTTAGGTAAGGCATAAACATAGCAGACCTCCTTATTATCCGCTGTAGACATAACCGCACATATCGCCTTACCATCAGCACCCTCGCAGCGCAAAAAGGGTACTAAACCGGACTCCGCTGGGAATGTAACCACCAGGGCTTCCTCATCGGCATCTACGCTGACGTACTCTTCCGACGGATCGGCGAGGCGCAGGTTAATATCCCACTCCAGCAGCTGCACCTGCTGCGGCAATTTTTCCACGGGCAGCAAGTCCGTACGATGTTCCACCGGTTCTTTGCACAAATCCAACAGCAAGGTACCCGTAAAGGTTACAGAGTTAGACTGAGGGAAGGCAAATCTCACATAGACAGAGGCATGAGACAAAGTAACTCCGGCTTCGCATGAGGCACTCGCCGGCACAATCTCCCCGCGGGCGTTGCGCAGCTCCGGGTTATCCTCCAAATCTGCATGAAGCGCTGCGGCGAATCCCTCCGGCAGTGGCACGACAATTTCCGCAACAAGCGGCTTAACCTCATCCTCCCCCACCGCGCAATGGATTCGCTCCACATAAGGGGTAGGCAACTCCTCCGCATGGCAAACAGTAGCCAGCGCACTTAAACACAAGGCAAATAAAGGGTTTAATTTCATTGTTCAGCAGTGGTTTGGGGTTCTTTCTTCTTGGCATACTGCACCCCATTCAGAGAGATGCGGAAGCTGAAGGGGATGCGCACCTCCTCCAGCACCGGGGTATAGCGCAGGCTTATCGACACCGTTTCCGGCATATCTTCTATCTTGTAGTATTCAGTTCTGTAGGTGCCAACACACTGTGAGTAAGCGGAGCTCACCTCCAAGGCATCATCTTCCGGGCTTGTCACCACAATATCCGAGATAATATCTGAGGGAAAATTCACCAGCACAGCAACGAGCCCCGGTCCGCGGTGCGGCTCATACCTGATGTGAGCCACGTGCTCACCCAAGGCGATATCCCCACCCTGTTGCAGGTTAATCACTTTGGTTTCCGTTTCGCGGGGCTCACCAAGCATGCGCCCGCACAGCGTACCGCTCACCTTCACCCAAGCACCACGGGCAGGATATACCGTCGTGATACGAACATCATCACTCCGTAAGTCCCACTCTGAGCACCGCGCCAGCAAATCATTCCCCTTGGAATCAACCGCCTTCAGATGCTCAATGGCAGTGGGTAACAGATTCTCTAGGGGCTCATTAGCCAGCCGGATGGAGATGGGAGGCATGCCGCTGAAGCGCGGAGTGCCGTCCGCATTCTCGCCGAGATAATTGACTTCCGTAGACGGGAACTCAAAAACATAAGCCCCCACTCGCACCTGTGGCTCCGCAATAGCAACGGAGCAGCAGGCAAGGAACATCGTTAATAGTTTTTTCATAAGCATTATATTATATCTCAGTTCTGTTGTTGTACGCCCCCGAGGGACACCTTGTACGAGAAGGGGATACGGCGCACGCTCGAAGCCTTCAGCTTATTGAAAGACAGCTTGAAGCGCTGAGGTTTGCCGTCAAAAACGGCGTACATTTTCATATTTTCCAAGCCCTTCTCACCCTGACTGTATGAAAACGCAGCCTGGCAGGGGTCTTGCCCGTCTTCCGTCGTCAGCTGCACGTCTTCCGGTTGAGCACCTTCCGGCAGGGAATCAAAGGTGAGTGTAACCTGATAAGGCTCATGCTGCAGCTGTTGATGCTCAATAGAGTTTTTCATCCAAGATTCAAGCGGAGCCGTACCTATAGTGGCGCTGTACCCGCACATATTCACCCGAGCCCCCACCGTATTCTCCACCACGGTGGATTCAAAGAGCTCTGAAGCTACGCCCAGATGCAGCTCGTACACGCCGGACACCGTCACCGAATCCGTAGACGGGGTGCTAAAGCGAATGGAGGCGCGGGCGCAGTCGCTCCGGAACTCCTGTTGGTCAACTTCTGCCGTCAAATCACGCCCGGAGGCATCCTGCACATGCAGCTCCGTAACGGAGGCCTGCACGAAGCGCTGCGTATCACTGTACAAATCCGCCTTAATGCCCATGGAATAAACATCATGCATATACCCCACCGACAACTCCGCCACGGATACCATGACGGGGTGCTCTGCCGTGTTGATTTTCAAGTACTGAGGCTCCTCCTTCGGTACCGGGGTGCCCTGCAACGCGGGGTCGTAGGGTAAGGGCTGCGCACCGTCCATGGTTAAGCGATAGCGGAACGGCACCTCCCGTGTTTCATCGGGCTGCCAACAGGTAACGCTGAGACTGCGCAGCTCGGAGAGCTCCACGTAAGGTATAAACCTACTCGCAAGCTTCGCCTCATCGATAACCACGAAATTCCTCCCCATATCACCGGCCTCGGTTTCATATTGCTCGTGCATGATGATGCTCCCTGCCTCGCTCAAATCGAAATCTTCCCAATCGCCGTCAGCATTTTCATACCCCACGCTCTTGATTTCTCCCAGCCCGGGCTCCGGGGTAAGCAACCACCTCTCCTCACCGCCGATTTGAACACGCTTAACGTTAATGCTATGCGTGCCGACTTTCCACACGCCCTCACCGGAGGCCTGCAAATCCACCTCAAGCACTTCAGATTTTCCGCTCTTTGACTGCACCACGGCAATGCCCTGCACCTCTACCCACTCGCCGTGCGGGTATACCTCGTCACCCGCCCTCACCCGGAAAAAGTAGCTCCCGCCATAGGAAAAATGCGCTTGCAAATCCCTATTTTCGGCATCAATCAGGCGGCAATTTTTGACACTCTTCACCTCCACGACACCGGATTTCAGAAAAAAATCAACCTGCAGAGGCATGGGGACAAACCGTTTGACATGGTTATCCGACAGCTGCAAAGCCTGCTGAGCAAACCCGACTTCCACCCCCGCCACAGCAAAATCCGGGGCATCCCCCTCCTCCGCCGCGACAGCCCCCATGCTCATCAACATGGCAAGAAAAGTAGTTTTTGCGCAATTCACCATGCCAAGCTTATAACATATTCCCCACACAAGTACAAGCGGATTTTTCGAGATAAACACTCTGTGCAAGTTTTTAGTTGATTGCAGACTGCTCGATAAATCGGAAGTTGAAGGGGTGATGGTGGGGGAATTTTGCGAGCGTAAGCGCCTGCCACGGCGTAGCTGCGCAGCAGCGAAGACGGGAGCCTAAATTTGAGCCCCGGAGGGGCGCTATAAAATAGCCCGGCGGTGGAGCCCCGCAAGGGGCGGAACCCCGGGAAACGGCCACAAAAACAAATGCGAACCCCGGAGGGGTGGCATAAAGCGTGGCTCGGAATTCGGCATTGTTTCAAAATGCCGTTAACATTATAAAACACGCGCCCACAACGGCTCGGAGCTCCGCTTCGCTCCCGTCTTC
>CAJGCY010000148.1 GCA_904501955.1 uncultured Akkermansia sp.
AGCGAACGGCCTGCGAGGGCGTAGAAAGCGAAGACTCGAAGCCCCGAACCCCTGTATAGCAACAAAAAAGGAAATGGAACCCAGGGAACCTGTGGTGACATATAATGGCGAGGACCGTAGCGAAGCGAAGCTCCGAGCCGGGGTGGTACGTTTTTTCAAAGCATTTGTTTTGTGGGCAATACGGCAATTTATGCCACGCATTCTGTCACCACAGGTTCCCTGGGTTCCATTAAATTTCTTACCTTAACAGGGGTTCCGCGGCTTCGCCGCTCCACCCCTGCCTAACGTCCGTCGCCCTAAAGGGCTCAAATTTAGGCTCCCGTCTTCGCTGCTGCGCAGCTACGCCGAGGCAGGCGCTTGCGCTCGCAAATTATCCTCCTCCCCCCCTTCAACTTTCGATTTATCGGGTTGTTGGCGAGCGGAAAGCGAGCGGGGGGAGACTTATTTGAGCGAGTTGAAAAAATTACGGGGTTAACTTATTGAGTTTTTCCGCGAGTTCGGGGGAGGCTTCACCGATGCGGTCAATCATGGTCGGTAGCCAGGGCTGCATGAAGTAGCCGATGAGGTGAATGCCGATAAAGATGGAGATGGCAGCCATGATAATGCCTGAGCCTGAGCGCTCGGTACGCTGTACGGGCAGGGTGGCGGCGCGGGCATCCCACAGGGTGATGCCGCGGCGGCGCAGCATGAAAAATGCCACCAGCATCATGATGACGTTGAAGGGGAAGAGGAAACAGCCCATACCCAACACCGCGACGCTGAAGCCACGAGACAATGCTCTGCCGAAGCTGAGTGGCGGCACGATGTCAAGCGAGATGAGGCGAATGCCCATGAGCTTTTTCCCCGGCGTGGTGCCGAAGCGGCTCAACAACAAGGCCTCAATAAGCAGCATCGGTAGCCAAAATGTGGGGCCGGAGGGCAACAGATACTCGTTGAACGGTAGCTTGAACGCGTAAATAAGAGCCATTGCCAGAGTGGCGTACAGCGTGCAGTCCACCATGCGCGCTACGAAGCGAGCCCAAGCGGGAGCGATTCTGATTTCACCTTCCGGCGTGTTGACCGTGCCCGTTTTGGGGTTGAAGCGGTAGAACTCATCCTCCGGCTGAGGATTGGTGCTCGGTACCGGTGGCAGCTCCGGAATAGGGGGCAATTGTTCTATTTGCTCATCCGTAGCAACCTGCCCCTTGCTGAGTGGTAACAATTGTGCCGCGCAGTCCGCCAGGGCGGGGAGCTCTGCAAGGGGCATCCATTGCTCGCAGCCTTTGTGCCAAGCCTTCGTGTCCGGTGTGAGCTCGCCCATCTGCACGCGCGAAATGATTTCCGGTACAGAGGCCGGGCCGTGTTTCTTTTTATCCTGTATCCAGTATATGCGCATGGTATCAATGATTTACATCAATTGGAGCGGAGCGCTTTGGCGGGGTCTTGGCGAGAGACGAAGAACGCCGGCACGATGGAGGCGATGGTGACCATAATGAAGGCGGTGACGGCCTGCTTGGCAAAGACCGCCGGGTCATACACTGCAGGGAGGGTGATGCCGTGTGCCTGCATGGGGAAGGGGTCCATACCGATGCCGGCCAAGAATGCCTGAATCTCCAAGCGGTAGTAGAGCACCAGCAGGGCTAAGCCTATGCCGCAGATGGCGCCGGCAAAGCCGATGATGACACCCTGCCAGGCAAAGATGCCGATAATCTTGCCCGGCGTGGCACCCAGTGCTTGCAGCACGGCAATCTCGCGCTTGCGCTGCATGGACATGGTGAACATCACGGCCATGATGCAGAAACTGGCTATCAGCGTGATGATGGACAGCACAAAGCTCATCATCACGCGCTCATTGGCGATGAGTTTGTACCATGTTTCCAGCGCGTCTTTCCACGGCATGAGCTTCCAAGCCGTGGGTTGCGTATGGGTGATGGCGGGTGTAGCCTGCGGTTCCGGGACGTCTGCCACGGTGTAATCCGTAGCGGTTGCTGCGGTGGAATCATCCGTGGCGGCTGCCTCGTTTTCCATTTGCATGTTGTCGTAACTCACTTCCTCTACGGGCGGGGGGGCATCATTTGTTTGGCTGCTGCGGTCGCGGCCATGCTTGCGAATGAGCGTGGAGAACAGCTCTTCAATGCCGGTGGAATCATGGGCATCTTTCAGGCGTACGCAAATACCCATGATGTGGTCACCATCATAACCGACGGATTCCTGCGCAATGTTGAGCGGCAGGTACAAATCCGGGCCGGGCATGTTTTCCGGTGTCTGGTAGATGCCGACAATCTCCAAATCCACAGGCACAACGAGCGCGCGCAGGTTCTCGAGCTCTTTGCCGTTTTCTTTATCGCGGTCAAGGGCGGCAATTTTGTCCAGCGTAGCGTTCCAGTTGGCGCGGTCATCTGCCGTAAGCGTAGTGCCACCGGCGAGAATGAAGTAGAGGTCCATGCAGTAGTCCGCCTCGCTGCGGCGCAGCTTACGGGCAATGGAACGCACGGCAACGGGCTCTTGCTCTGTGCTGAACTTGGCCGCTACTTCTGCTAAGTTGGCCGCGGGCATGTCCACATAGGGCAGCAGGGCGAGCATGACTTCACGGTACTTGGCATCCGTCACTACGGTGCCGGCCTCCGTTGTCTCCGCGCCGTCGAACAGGCTCCTCAAGGCCGGCAAAAAGGCGGTGTTTGCCTGGGTGAGCATCTCGCCCTCCACCTTTTGCAGAATGTCTGCCATTTGTTCGATATTGCCACTGATGGGGGTGAGCGTTAACTTGTTCCCAATGCCGAGGTTAAGTTTTTCCGCCGTTTTGAAGGAGATGACGCATTTATTGTCCATGCCGAGGTCAAATGTGCCACTCTTCACCATGGCGCGGAGCGGTGCCATTTGACCCTCATTATCGCATTCCACCGCGGAGAAGGTCATGGTCGTGCTCTTAAATGAGTCCGTCTGGGTGAAAGCCATACCCTCCAACTTCGGGTAAGCGGATTGCACATTGGGGTGTTTGCGCAAATCATTCGCTATGGCGTGCCAATCACA
Organism: uncultured Akkermansia sp.; assembly: GCA_904501955.1. Classification (GTDB taxonomy): domain Bacteria; phylum Verrucomicrobiota; class Verrucomicrobiia; order Verrucomicrobiales; family Akkermansiaceae; genus Akkermansia. The sequence continues at coordinate 3,010 of CAJGCY010000148.1, forward strand.
GTCAGCCTCCGTGATGGGCAGGGGAATTTGGCTGTAGGCTTCCTCAAGTGTGGCCGTGTAGTGCGGCTGCAGGGCGAAGCCTTTTTCTTCCATCTCCTTTTGCAAACCTTCCATGACGGACAATACGACGATGAGCACCATTACTCCCAGTGCTACACCCCCAAGGCATATCAGGGTGATGATGGAGAACATGGTGCGAAGGGGGTTCAGGTATCGAACCGCGAGCATCAGGCTGAGATTTCGTCTGAGTATTTTCATGCGCAGAAGCAGTATCCCCCATATCTGAAAAATATTCAAGCCTAAATACCGGCATACCCGGTATTCAGGCTTGGAAAATGAAGCTTTGCTGTGTAGCTGCTGCGTCAGATGGGCAGGTCACCGGTGGGGGCATCCCACGTGGGAGTGGTGGCCGGTTCCGTCGGGTCAACGACGGGCCCTTCGGTAGAGATGCTCTCACCGGGCTTGCTGTTGATGACGGGAGCCCCGGGGGTGGGGTCATAGTCCGGCTCCTCCGCGGCGGGGCGACGCTTGGCGGTGCGCTGGGCTACGGGGCGTTTGGGGGCTTTTTCCCCGGCGTTGTCAATGGTGTTCAGGATGCTCATGTCCACCAAGTCTTCCAGCTCCAGTGCGTAGCGGGCAATGGTGGGAAAATCCTTGGTTACCACATCTTTCATCGCCCAAGTCACTTGGCCGGTGGGGGCACGGAAGGTGATGGTCTTCTTGGCCGTATCCACTCGGTGAATGATGGCACCTTGCATGGCATCAGCCTTGCGCTTGTGCACGGCATCACCGATGGGCAGCCCCGGCAGCTCGCTGAGCGCCTTGGCGCGGCAGTCCTTGTCCGTCGTGCGCAGGTTGTACAGGGCGGCATTGATGCCTTCCTTCGTGCGGGCAATGGAGGCATCCAGCGCGCTGAGCGCCTCATTTTCGCGTTGCAGGGCAATGCGGGCCTCTCTGATGGCATTTTCCGTTTCTTTAATCTCGCGTATCAGGGAGACACTCTTCGTTACGCGGGAATTACGGTTATTTTTGCCGCCACGCAGGGCTGTTAACTCCGCGGTCAAGCGGTCATGCTCGGCTTTTGCCTGCTCGTAGGGGGAGGGAACATCGTACTTCTCCATTTGGGTGTATATGAAGTAACCGCCACCTCCGATCAGGATGGCCAGTATGCCCAGCAGAATGGCATCCGTCCAGGCGGATTTCTCATTTCGGCGGGGTTCCGGGGCCGGCTCCTTGGTTACAGGCTTCTCGTCGGCTTTTTTCTCCTCCTTTGCCTCTGCGGGCTTCTCCTCGCTCGGCTCTTTGGCTTCTTGCTTGCTTTCCGGCTGTTTCGGGGCTTCCTCCGCCTCTTTTTTCTCGGGGGCAGGGGATTCCGTGGCGGGTTTCTCCGCCTCCGTAGGTGCACCGGCGGGCTTTTCAGCCTCTGCAGGAGCCGGTTGTGGCGTTTCTGCCGCTTTTTCCTCCTTTTCTGGCTGGGAGTCGTACACTACATCTGCAAACTCGCGGTCTGCGGGGTCTGTATTTTTGGTGGAGATGCTCATTTGCTGTTGCGTGCGTTTTTGATTTCTTCCTCAAAGATGGCGCGGAGCTCGGCGGTCGCCGCTTCCAAGTCAGCCTTTTGCAAGGTGAGTTTGCTGAGCTCTTTGCGACGTGCGATGCTGGCTTCGATGACGTCACCCTGTTCTTTTTTCAGTTTTTCCAGCTCTGCTTTGCGGGCGACGAGCGTTTCTTCCAATTTCTCCGGGTTGGATTCACCGGCAGTCTTGTTATCTTTCTTTTGTCTGTCGATTTCCTGTTGCAGTGCCTTGTTGTGTTCAAGTACTTTCTGCGTATATAACAGTTCCGTCTCCTCCTGATTACAGGCCACCATCAGCATGGCGGTGACGGTAATCAGTCCGGTTTTCTTTAATGAGAGAATTTTCACAACGTCTATCATGCGATATTAGTTAGCTTTCGTCAAGCAAGTTTTGCGTCACATCTCGCTATTTATGTGCTCATGACCCATCTTTTTGCCTCATGCACACTTCCGGCATGGCTACCAATTGTCAAGTATCCCGTTAAATCGGAATTTGAAGGGGCACAAAATCTATCGGAGCGTGGGACTTTAGTCCCACAAATACGTGCGGGGCTAATCCATATGAGGGACTAAAGTCCCTCGCTCCGAGTGAATGAATGTTACAAATCCCCACCCCTTCAACTTCCGATTTATCGACCTCTTCGGGAGTATCCTTACCGCCCTAATTGCTTGGCGATATCCTCTACCGCGGTGGCGCCGGCGGCTATGGGGGTGGCCCAGGGCTCACGGCGCAGCCAAGTGCGCTGGCGCTTGGCGTATTGGCGTGTTGTGAGGGCGAGGGCGGCCTCCAGCTCTGCGCGGGAGGTGGCGCCTGCCAAGTGCTCGCGAATGAGGCTGAGCCCCAGCGTTTTTTCCGCCGTGGGGGATAACACGGTGGGCAGGGCTGCTACCTCTTCAATAGCGCCGTGGCGCAGCATGTGGCGGGCGCGCGCCGCGATGCGGGCATCCAGCTCCGCCACCTCGCGCTGCAGGCAGAACCCCGGCCCGATGGCCTCCGGTTGCCAGTTGTTGCGCCAGTAGGAGAGCGGTTTGCCGCCCAGCAGCACAATCTCCAAATTGCGCACCACGTAGCGCGGGTTATGTAAATCTGTATTTGCTGCGCCCTCAGGGTCAGCCTCTTGCAGGCGGCGCACGGCGTCCTCAAGGGGCAGGGCAGTCAGCTCCTCGCGCAGGGCGGGGTCGCCGGGCGGTGCGGGGGAGATGCCGTGTGAGATGAACTTCACATACAGCCCACTACCGCCGGTGATGATGGGGGTGACACCGCGCGCCTGAATGTCCGCTATGCAGGCTTGGGCGCGGCGGGCGTGGGTGGCGGCATCATTGTTTTCCGCCACATCGAGCGTGCCGATGAGGTGGTGCGGCACGCCGTCCATCTCCTCCACGGAGGGCGCAGCGGTGAGAATCGGCATGGCGCGGTACACTTGGTAGGCGTCCGCGCTGATGATTTCCGCCTTGCCGAGGCGCTGCGCCAGCTGCACGGCTACAGCGCTTTTGCCGCAGCCCGTAGGCCCGAGGATGAAGATGGGTTGGTGTGGCGCCCGCATGTCTTGTTACTTGCAGGGGTATTTGATGGAAAGGCCGTATTGGTTACGCCCCTGCTGGCTGTCACGGCAGCAGTAGATGAGCAGGCGAATGCCCATGCCGATAATCGC
>CAJGCY010000149.1 GCA_904501955.1 uncultured Akkermansia sp.
AAAGCATTTGTTTTGTGGTCGATACGGCAATTTAAGCCACGCATTCTGTCACCACAGGTTCCCTGGGTTCCATTTAAATTTCTTACCCTAACAGGGGTTCCGCGGCTTCGCCGCTCCACCCCTGCCTAACGTCCGTCACCCGCTGACGCGGGCTCTGAATTCCGCTCGCTGACGCTCGCAATCTGATTTTCAACTTCCGATTTATCGAGCAGATCAAATAGTGGCATCAACCATAAACTTTAACAGAGCTAATGAAAAAAAGTATTGGAGTCCGACAAAGCGGAGCGCATGAGGTCGACCGCAGGACTGCACCTAAAGCGTTTCAAAAATTGATTGCAGCATCAGAACCGCCTTCTGAAGCTTTTGCGAGCCGTGGAAGTGATGGGTAATGAGAGACTGCATTATCCATGAATGCCGGCCGGGGTTAACGCCGTGCCGGCGCACCATGGCAAATTTTTGTTCCGTGCCGAGCATGTCAACGGCCGCTTTGTGCTTGGGGGTAATTTGTGAGGCCATGGCCGTTAAGGCATCCGCTGCTGCATCTGCGCTTGCTTTGTCTGTTGCTGTTAAGAGCAACTTCGTGTGTTCGGCCAAAAATTGAGCCCCCTCTTCTGCGAATTGCTGCATTTCTTCTTGCGTGCGGAAGATGGTGTAGGCCGTGATGTCCAGCCAGTGTTCAAGAACATAACGGCCACCCTCATCTTCTTCCGGCAAGATGTCCATTATTCTGTGGCAGTACACTTTACCATCCGCAAAAACGATTTCTGCTTCCGCTTCATTGAAGTAATACCCTTCAGAATAAATGGTGTCTTCGTCGCATTTTGCGCTGAGAAAGACAGCGTAATAATACATGGGGCGGTTCATCATCTCCTCATTCTCTGACGCTTCCAGCACCCAAGCTGTCTGTTGCGTGAAACCGGGACCACCGCTCAACTTTGGCAGATTCTCGATATTGGTTTCAACGAGGGTAAGTTTGTACCGACCGTCTGAGTTTTCTATTTCTCGCAGTTGGATGGAAGGCGGTAATTTGTCCGGCTCACCGTCGAGCTTAGAGAACTGCGCCCGGAGCTCAGCAGAGAGGGGAATTGCAGGATGCGCAAAGGCTGCACAGTCGGTCAGCGCAATTGCCAGCGGTTCGGAGCCGAAGAAATGTTGAGATTTCAGACGTTTGATTTCATGTTGCGTATCTTGCTCTTCGTAATCGGAGAATATGTCGAACGACATAAGCCGCATGTTTTTACTCACCCTTTCCATGATTCTGTGCATGGATTCGTTGCATGCTGCTATGTGCGGTGCTGTTGCATTTGCTGATGCCGTATCGGTAACACCGCGTATGAGCTCCAAGTATTGTTGTGAAAGTTTTTTCAGCTCTGATTTCGCCTCTTCTATCTGCTTGGTGGTGTAGCTGTCGTTCTCTTCTTCCTCATAGTCAGCCTCAATATTCACCTCCGTGTTATCATTGTGCGCAGGGGCAATCTGCCCCTGTGATACTGCTGTGAGCAACGGAAGTCCCAAGCAGACTGATGCTAATAAAAATACATCTTGCATACGGAATCAATTGTACACAGAAATAAGCGGTAAGCAAGAATCAAAAACGTCCGTTCAAGGATTTCTCCTCAAACGGACGTTTTTGTGTGCTAGTCTCGCCTGGATTCGAACCAAGACAAAGAGAATCAAAATCTCTTGTGCTACCTTTACACCACGAGACCACGCTGTGTGCAAACAACGAGGCTTGCGGGCAAGCTTTTACCATATGCGAAAGCTTTTGACAAGCCTAAAATCATAAAAAATGCGTGTTTTGCGCAAATTTGAAGGGGAAAATGCCGAAAAAATGAAAAAAAATGAAAGAAAACGCAGAAAATACTTGCTTTCTAATAAATAATTGCTATATTTTAACTATGGACGCTGCACCGATGAAGGAAAGTCGGGAATGCGATCCGAACATTTCACACAACAAGAGAGGAGAACAACGATGAAAATCAAATCAATAGCAATAGCAGCCGCTGCGGGATTGTCCGTGGTGCTCAGCTCCTGCGTGGTGGACCCCATGGGTGGGTACAGCACGGTATCGTACTCGACGAATGGGTACGGCTCCACGGTAGCGTGGACGAATGCGAGCTATGACGCCAACGGCTTCCCGATTTACGGTTACTCATACGGTCGCCCGGTGTACGGCTACACGGCTGCGGGTGCAGCTATCTTCACGATAGCGGCGCTGACGGCGCTGTGCTACGTGCCGGACTGGGGTCCCGCACCGTGGTACCATGGTCACCACCACTATCCGCCGCACATTCACCGCGTGCCGAAGCCGCCGCGCTATGCTCCCGGTCACGCTCCGCACCACCGCCCGCACGGGGGTATGAATGCGCCGATTCACCGCAACCCGCACTCTGTGCTGGGTGGTAAGCCCGGTCACCGCCCGAGCCCGAATCACCACAGTGCCCCTGCAGGCCGTCCCGGTGCTCACCACAGCGCCCCCGCAGGCCGCCCCTCCGGCAATGTGGGTCGCCCGAGCAACCACGGTCGCCCGAATGTGCGCCCCTCTGCCGGTAGCCGCCCGAGTGTGAACGTACGCCCCTCTGCCGGTAGCCGTCCGAATGTGCAGGCCCGCCCCTCTGCCGGTAGCCGCCCGAATGTGCATGCCCGCCCCTCCGGCGGTAGCCGTCCGAATGTGCATGCCCGCCCCTCCGGTGGTAGCCGCCCGAGTGCAGCAAGCCGCCCCTCCGGTGGCAGCCGTCCGAGTGCAGCAAGCCGCCCCTCCGGTGGCAGCCGTCCCTCCGGTGGTCTGCACGGGGCTGCTCGTGCTGCTCGTCGCAGATAAGGCCTGATAACAATCCCCCCCCTGCGGCAGGAGGTGAACCGTTGCGGATTGCCTCCTGCCTGCGTTTCTCGGGCGGGGAGAACAGAGCTTAGCCTGTCGAGACAAAAAATTGTCATGATTAAGGCTTGCAAATAGAGACAAAATTTGATAACTTTTCTGCGTATGAAGAAAACACTAGTGACGCTTGGTATGGGAGCCTGTGTGCTCATGGCTTTTACCTCATGCCGCAGCACGGACTACGAGAATGCAGTTCCTATGGATCAGTACTCCGTGGCGGATGGCGAGATTCCGCCGTGGTTGCTTGATGGTAATGAGGATGAGGGACAGGTAGCAGCCGGCCCGACCACTCATAATCGTAACACTTTCCCCACCCCGGATGAGGGTGCAACAGCTGACGCAACGGGTGCCGGTCGCTCCTCTCAGGTGCAGCCGTCTAACATTGCTACGACTACGCCGCCCGCCGACTCCGGTGATACGGTAGTGGAGACTCCCTCCGCTCCCAATGCTGTAGCGGTGAATGATACCCCCCCCGCCTCTTCCCCCGTAACAACGCCGACTAAGCCGAAGAAGACCTCCAAGCCCAAGCCGACCAAGCCGCAGGGTAAGAAGCCCAAGAAGAAGTTCACGGAGCCGACGCTCATCACCTACACTGTGCGTAAGGGTGATAACCTGTACGATATCGCTCAACGCAGCCGCACAAGCGTAGCCCAGATTAAGAAGGACTCCAAGCTGAAGGGTGATACCATTTACCCGGGTCAGGTCATTAAGGTGCGCTACATCCCGAAGGGATACAAGCCCTCCAAGAACAACGCCGGCAGCTCCTCCTCTGCCAAGCCGCGTACTCACGTGGTGGCCAAGGGTGAGACCATTTCCGGTATTGCCAAGCGCTATGGCGTGCCCACCACTCAGGTGCTCAAGGCCAATGGCCTGTCCGCCGGTGATGCCGCTCGCATTCGCCCCGGCAAGCGCCTGACGATTCCTGCCGCCAGCACGGGTAAGGCTACCGCCAAAAACACCGGCAAGGGCAAGAATAACAAGAAGAAAAAGAAGTAATCCACACTTTTAACATTAAACCGCATCATCCCGGAGGCCATATGAAGACGAGCAGCTTAGCCGTGATTCTGTGTACCGCAGGTGTTCTTTGCTCCTGCAATCCGTTCAAACAGCGCGTGGATACGGCGTGGCTGAGCGAGTCATTCACCTCGCCCCAGGATGATGCCGTTGTGGTGGAAAACGGGCAGGGGCTGGCGCAGAGCGCCGCCCCCGCTCCCGCTGCAACGACCGGTGGTGGCTGGTGGAGCCGCCGCCAGCAGCAAATGGCGCCCAAGCCCGTAGCTGCTACACCTGCCGTGGCTGACACGGCTACACCCGCCACTGTGCCCGCCGCGCCTGCCGTGGCCCGCACCTACACCGTGCAAAGGGGGGATACCCTCAGCTCCATCGCTGCCAAGTACGGTGTGAATACCTCTACGCTGATTGCTCTCAACGGCCTCTCCGCAAACCCGCATGCCTTGCAGGTAGGGCAAGTGCTGAATCTGCCCTCCGTTGGTGGAGCCACAACGCCCGCCGCTACTCCTGTAGCCCCCGCTCCTGCGACGAGAGTCACCGCTTCCGGCACCCGCACGTACACCGTTGTTGCCGGCGATACCCTTTCCCGCATTGCTGCACGCCAAGGTACTACCGTGGCAAAGATTATTGCCGTGAACGGCTTTACCCCGCAGCAAGCGCATAACCTCAAAATCGGTCAAACCATTAAATTGCCCAAAAAGTGATGAAAAAGACCCCGCTTTACCTCGTGTCCGCCTTGGCTGTTGCGCTGGGCCTCGTATCCTGCGAAACGCCCACCGGCTCCTCTGCAAATAATGGCTTGAACCCCAATTCCGGTTTTGCAGGCGGCTTATATGCCAACACAGGGGGTGTGAATCCGCTGACTCTTCAGGGTAAGAACCAGCCCGGCTACACCAACCCCTACCCGGTAGGGACTTATGAGCACTTTGTAGCCCAGCCTGAGTATCCGAATACGGCTAAGACTTTCTGCAATGAGTCTTTGCTGGCGCAGGCCACGCCCGCAACCGCCAAGATTATCGTTTGCCTGCCGCAGCAGCGCGCCCGTATGTATGTGGATGGCGCTGTGGCATACGATTGGCCTGTTTCCACCGGTACCAACGGGCACGAAACGCCCACCGGCACCTTCCGCATTTTGGAGAAGGACCGCGACCACAAGTCTAACCGTTACGGTAAGTTTGTGCGCAACGGTAAAACCATCAATTCCAATGCCGATACCGCCAAAGGCGTGCCTGACGGCGCAGAGTTCCGCCCCGCCGGCATGCCGAACTGGAACCGCCTGACGTGGGATGGCGTGGGCATTCACGGTGGTAAGGTGATACCCGGCCGCCGCTTGTCGCACGGCTGCATTCGCACGCCTTATGATGTAGCCCGCAAGCTCTTTAACTACACGGAGCTGGGTATGCCGGTGTACATCAGCGCCGGTGTGGAGGACTACACCCGCGGTGGCGCTGTTCGCCGTGAGGACGTCATGTACCGCCCCGGTGGTGATAATAAGGATATGCCTGCCGCCGCCATGGGGGCTCGCCCTGCTGCCGGTCACTGATTGGCCGTGCTGCCGTGGATTGCCGCTGTATGACACCGCGTACCCTCAGAGCTGCGAATCGCACCCTGTACCTGAGCTGTGTGCTCATGGTGATTGCAGCGTGCGTGTATGTATTGCTCACGCGTGAGTGGCCGGATTCCTACCGTGTGCTCACCGTGCTGGCAGGGCTGGGGGCTACCGTATGGGGGCTGTATTATTTCCTCTTGAGCTACCGGGTGGATGCAGAGTCCGTAACTCGCCGCACGCTCTTCGGTAGCAAACGCCTGCTCTGGGCTCAGCTCACCGCTGCCTCGCTTGAGAAGTCGGACAGCAACGGCGTGGCCTCCGTGCACATCACCCTCACCTCTCCCGCGGGGGAGATGCGCCTCAGCAGTGACCTCCTCACCCCGGATGATGTGGAGGAGCTCGCCGCGGAGCTCAAAGAAAATGGCCTGCTGCGCTGAGTATCACGCCCGCTCTGCCTTCTCTTTTTCTTGCGCCATCTATTCACGCTTTTAGTTGATTGCAAACAGTTCGATAAATCGGAAGTTAAAGGGGGAATTGTTGGATAATTTGCGAGCGCAAGCGAGCCTAAATTTGAGCCCCGGAGGGGCGCTATAAAATAGCCCGGCGGTGGAGCGGCGAAGCCGCGGAACCCCGGGTAGCGTACAAAAAAGAAAATTGAGCCCGGAGCGACGGAGCGAAGCGACGCAGCGTAGGCCGACATATAATGGCG
>CAJGCY010000150.1 GCA_904501955.1 uncultured Akkermansia sp.
CCGCTTCGCTACGGTCCTCGCCATTATATGTCGGCCTACGCTGCGTCGCTTCGCTCCGTCGCTCCGGGCTCAATTTTCTTTTTTTACGCTACCCGGGGTTCCGCGGCTTCGCCGCTCCACCGCCGGGCTATTTTATAGCGCCCCTCCGGGGCTCAAATCTAGGCTCGCTAACGCTCGCAAAATTTTCCCACCATCCCCCTTCAAATTCCGATTTATCGCGCTGTTTTACATCAACTAAAAACCTAAACCGAGCGTTCTCCTTACCCCTAACAACTACGCCATGGCAGGCGCCTATCGGCCTCACGCGCAAAAACGCCCCACCGGCTGCCGTGGCAGGGGTGGGGCGTAACATAAAGGCGTGCGCGAGGCCTCAGGGGAGGGTGAGAGTGAAGGGCACGCGGTCAAAGCTGCTCTCCACGCCTACCTCGGGGCGATTGGTGCACAGGTACTGGCCGATGATGTATCCCTTGAGCACCTTGCCCTCACGCGCGGTGAAGATGAGGCGAGCGGGCGGGGGCTCCGGGGTCTCCGCGGCGTCCCAATCCATCTCATACCCAAGGCGGCAGAGGGAAAACTCATACATCTTGGGGCCGTTATCCGCGCAATACCAGCAAGAAAGCTCCGCCTCACTGCCCTTGGCCTTGTAGGTGTAGGTGCTCGGCTCATAGCTGCCGACGGTGCACTCCTCCGCACCGGAGAAGACAATGGGCACACCCGCATAGCCCTCAATCACCAGCTTACCGCCCTGCAGAGAGGCCGGGGCTGCCACGCCCTCCACCTTTTTGGCAGCGGCAGGCTTGCTCTTACCCTTCCCCTTGCGGGGGGCGGCATGCGCGGGCAGCAGGCACAGGCTGCCAAGCGCCATCAGGCATAATATCAGTTTCATAAGCTTGTGTAATGGGTTGAAAATCGGCTACATTTACTCGGCGGGGGTGCCGGATTCGGTCGGCTTGCCGTCTTCTGCGGGCTTGCCCTTAATCCAGGTCTTCACGTTGTAATACGGCAGGTAGCAGACGGAGCCGAGCACCGTCATCGGCACATCCGCCACGCTGGCCAGCGGCTTCATCACGTAGCGGTCCAGCGCGGAGGGCTCTTTCTTCTGTGAGCGGAACACCTCCCACGCGGCAAAATCATTCTCGCCGTCGAAGCTGACGGGCAGATTCGTGCTGGAGGCAATGCTCAGCGAGGGGTCATTGCGACGGTCGCACTCCGCCTTCCAGTCATCCCAAAGCATGGTGCGCATGCCCAGCTCGTGCTGCTGCTCCGCAGGCGGGGCCTCGATACCGCAGAGCGCGAGGTCGCGGTAGCCGATGACCACATGGCGCTCCGTGGTGGTGGTAGCGCCCGTGCTGCTGCCGCCACCCACGCTGAAATGCTTCTTGTTGATGCCGCCGAACACGAAGAGCGCGCCGGTCTTGCGCTCCGTCACCACGCGGCAGCGCTGCACGTATATCTTCTTGCCGCATGCCAGTGTGTGCTCCACCACCACGTTCTCCGGGCACTCCGAGCTGACCAAGCGCATCTCATCCGACTCACCGCCCGCGCGCGCTGCCAAGCGGCTCTCCATCCCTGCCCAATGGCAAGAGCTCAGCACTGCTGCCACAGCTATGCCCCCTGCCCACACTGTTCCTTTGTTGAAAACTCCGTGCATGTCCTTTTTCATGTTGATTTTGTTCTGTATGCGCCCCGGCAAGCCTCATGCCCGCAACGCAGCACACCTAGCAATATAACATATTCCCCCCGCCTTGTACAGTAGACAACGTGACTTTTTTAACTTTTCTTGATTTTTATAAAAAATAAGACACTTCAGGCATGTTTTTGGTCGATTACAAACCGCTCGATAAATCGGAATTTGAAGGGGTGATGGTGGGGTATTTTGCGAGCGTAAGCGAGCCTAATTCGGAGCCCCGGAGGGGCGCCATATAATAGCCCGCGGTGGAGCCCCGTAAGGGGCGGAACCCCGGGAACCGCCCCCAAAAAAACAAATGCGAACCCCGGAGGGGTGGTATATAATGGCGAGGACCGTAGCGAAGCGGAGCTCCGAGCCGGGGTGGCGCGTGTCTTTTTGTTGTTAATGAGTTGCGGGTATTGTAAATCGCCACAAAAACACTATAGACACAAAGCATCGCATTCTGTCGGCCTCCATTCTGTCGCTATCGCTCCGTCGCTCCGGGCTCGAATATTAGGGGGGAGCCTACCGGTGGTTTCGTCGCTGCGCGACTCCACCACCGGCTACTGTCTTTCGCCCCTATCGGGGCTTAAAATTCCGCTCGCTTCGCTCGCCAACTTCCGATTTATCGGGCTGTTTACCTCTCAAGCATTTTGCAGGCGCATACCCGCCGACTTACGCTCCTGAGCGTTCTGAGCTTGACATCTCGGCTGTATTTGCTACCCTGTTACGCAGCTATTCATTCTCTCCATACCGAACCATGACAAACCATTCTACGCAACAAACCGGTGCAAGCGGTGGCAGTGGCGTCGCGCTGCCGGTGGGGCTGCAGCTGGGGCATTACCGCCTGCTGCGCAAAATCGGTCAAGGTGGCTTCGGTATCACCTACCTCGCGGAGCATATACAAAGCCATGAGCAGGTGGTAATTAAGGAGAACTTGCCCACCTTTTACGCCTACCGCGACAAAGACAGCTTGCACGTGTACCCGCTGGATGACGGCAGCTCCGCCGAGAACTACGCGCACACCCTGCAACGCTTTGTGGAGGAGGCCCGCACGCTCGCCCGCCTGAACCACCCGAATATCGTGCGCGTGCTCGAGGCCTTCGAGGCGCTCGGCACCGCCTACTATGTGATGCCCTACATCGAGGCGAAGGAGCTGCACAGGGTCATCCCCACAGAGGCGGTGAACGAGGCATGGCTGCTACCCATTCTCAAAGCGGTGTTGGGCGCGCTGGATTACCTGCACGCCAAAAACCTGCTGCACCGCGACCTGAAGCCCGGCAACATCTTGCTGCAGGCGGACGGCACGCCCATCCTCATCGACTTCGGCACCGCGCGCGCCCTGCAAACGGAACGCTCCGCCACCATGGTCGGCACACCGGGCTACACCCCGCTGGAGCAGATTACCCCGAACGGCAATCGTGGCCCGTGGACGGACCTTTACGCCCTCGGCGCTACCTGCTACCGCCTCATCACCGGCGAGCTCCCCCCGCAATCCATTGAGCGCATTGATGATGACCCCTACCGCCCCCTCGCCCACCGCGCGGAGCTGCAAGGCCGCTTCTCTCCCGCCTTTTTGCACGCCATCGACACAGCCCTTGCCGTCCGCGCGAAAAAACGCTGGCAAAACGCTCAAGAATGGGCGGTAGCGCTACCGACGTCAGCAGGTCCGAGCCTCAACCGGCGTTCCACCCCGCAGCCTTCCCTCCCCACCCCCACCGAAAAGGCGGAGGAAGCTCCGCCTGCGCAAACCGGTGGCAAAATGCCTCTTGTGCTCATCATCAGCCTGTTGACACTCCTCCTTTTAGGCGGTGGCGGTTACGGCGTATATGCCTATCAAAACATCTTGGAGCAAAGGCGCATACAAGCAGAATATGAACTTGCTGAAGCTAAGCGCATGGCTCAGGAACAAGCAGAACGACTAAAACGAGAGGAGGAAGCCCGCCGCGCCCGTGAAGAGGCCGAACGTTTAGCTCGAGCAAAAGAGGAAGCTGAGCGCTTAGCCCGCGAAGAAGCAGAGCGTAAAGCCAAGGAAAAAGCAAAAGGAATCGCTCAAAATGAGCTAGCAGCCATGGGAATCACGGATTATGATGAGGGCATTCTTGAATACTATGGTAATCCGGAAAAATTGAAGCAGCTCATTGCCGCTGGGGCAGATGTCAACAAGGCGGACGTGAATGGCTGGACACCCCTCTGTCGAGTAGCGTGCACTGGCCATACGGAATGCGTCAAAATCCTGCTTGCAGTCCCCGGAATTAATGCCAATAAGGTGGATAAAGATGGTAGACCCCCTCTCTACTGGGCAGCGATCAATAATCATACGGAATGCGTCAAGCTCCTACTGGCTGCTCCTAACATTGATGTCAACAAGGCGTATAAGGATGGCAAAACGCCCCTCTGCAGGGCAGCAATGGACGGCCACACGGAATGCGTCAAACTTTTACTCGCGGCCCCCGGTATTGCTATCAATAATGTAGATGAGGATGGCTACACGCCCCTCAACCGGGCGGCGTACTGGGGCAACACGGAAGTCGTTAAGCTCCTACTTGCAGCTCCCGGCATTGACGTCAACAGGGCAAATAAGGATGGCAAAACGCCTCTCCAGCTTGCCACGGATAGAGGCCACACGGAATGTGCTGCGCTCATCCGCGCGGCGGGAGGGAGGTGAGGCAAAAGCGCCACAGCGTCAAAAAAACAGGGCAGCGAATCACTTTTTACTTGCCAGCGGGGCGGTAGCGGGGTAAAATACCCGCGTACAATGCGCACATAAGCGTGCGCAGCTTAAACGACAAACCGATAAAGTACCATGCCTGTACCTACACAAGAACAGTACATCAAGATGCTTGATACGGCCAAGGAGAAGGGCTATGCCTATCCGGCCATCAACGTGACCACCATCGAGGTCATCAACGGCGCCCTCAAGGCTTTTGCAGAGGCTAAGTCTGACGGCATCATCCAGATTTCCCTGGGCGGCGGCCAGTTCGCCTCCGGTACCGCAGTGAAGGATTCCGCCATCGGCGCCATCGTGCTTGCTGAGGCTGTGCATCGCCTTGCTGAGCAGTACAACGTATACGTTGCACTGCACACCGACCACTGCCAGGCCGACAAGGTGGACAGCTTCCTGCGCCCGCTGCTTGCTGAGAGCAAGAAGCGCATCGCAGAGGGCAAGGGCCCGCTGTTCAACTCCCACATGCTTGACGCTTCCGCCCTGCCCATGGCTCAGAACCTGGAGCTCTCCAAGCAGCTGCTTGCCGAGTGCGCCGAGCTGGGCATCGTTCTCGAGATCGAGATCGGCGTTGTAGGTGGTGAGGAAGACGGCGTTGACACCTCCGGTGCTCCCGCTGAGAAGCTCTACACCTCCCCCGAGGACATGCTGCAGACCTACGAGACGCTCAACGGCGTTGGCGAGTTCATGCTGGCTGCTACCTTCGGCAACGTGCACGGCGTATACAAGCCGGGTGCTGTGAAGCTGAAGCCCACCATCCTGCGCGACGGTCAGGCTGTGGTGAAGGAGAAGCACGGTCAGGATATGCGCTTGGTATTCCACGGCGGTTCCGGCTCCGACCTCTGCGACATCCGCGAGGCTATCTCCTACGGCGTAGTGAAGATGAACATCGACACCGACACCCAGTATGCCTTCTCCAAGCCGATCGTTCTGCACATGTGCCAGAACATCGACGGCATGCTCAAGGTTGACGGTGAGGTGGGTAACAAGAAGGTATATGACCCCCGCTCCTACCTGAAGAAGGGTGAGCAGGGCATCTGCGAGCGCCTTCAGGTTGCCGCTGCCGACCTCCTCTCCGAGGGCAAGACCCTCTTCGGCCAGATCTAATCTCGGCCCCCTGCAACATCTTATTGCAACAAACGGGTTCCCCACCACGGGGAGCCCGTTTTGTTTACCCCGCCCGCCTGCTCTCATGTAAAAAAAATCGCAAATTTTTATCATGACACCGTTCTCATGTAAAAGAATTTCGAATTTCTTTACATGAGAACCCTCATCATGTAAAAAAAATCGGAATTTCTTTACATGAGACACGAAAAAAGGAGAGAGCCGGGAGGTACGCGCAGCGGGATAAATCGGAATTTGGAGGGGTGATGGTGGGGGAATTTTGCGAGCCGCAGGCGAGCGGAATTCAAAGCCCCGTGGTAACGGGGCGGCGGACGTTAGGCAGGGGTGGAGCGGCGAAGCCGCGGAACCCCTGTTAGGGTAAGAAATTTAAATGGAACCCAGGGAACCTGTGGTGACAGAATGCGTGGCTTAAATTACCGTATCGACCACAAAACAAATGCTTTGAAAAAAACGTGCCACCCCGGCTCGGAGCTCCGCTTCGCTACGGTCCTCGCCATTATATGTCACCA
>CAJGCY010000151.1 GCA_904501955.1 uncultured Akkermansia sp.
CCGGCTCGGAGCTTCGCTTCGCTACGGTCCTCGCCATTATATGTCACCACAGGTTCCCTGGGTTCCATTTCCTTTTTTGTTGCTATACAGGGGTTCGGGGCTTCGAGTCTTCGCTTTCTACGCCCTCGCAGGCCGTTCGCTGGCGCTCACTCCACCGCCTGCCTAACGTCCGTCGCCCTAAAGGGCTCTGAATTCCGCTCGCTTCGCTCGCCAACTTCCGATTTATCGCTTGCGCTTGGTCGAGGTTCGAGGGGCTGGTGCTTCAATACCGTTTGCCGACGTCCTGCCCGGTGACGTCGAACCACATTTCCAAGCGGTAGCACTTCTCCGCGCGCACAAGGATGAAGGTCATGCGGCCATATACCTTGCCGCCATCGGTATGCACAAGGTTCTGCGCCTCTTTGGTGGCGCCGGGCAAGGCTTCCATCACGGTGCGGATGTACTGCAAATGCGCCTTATCCGCCCCCAGCTGCCAAGCGCTCTCCTCCGTGAACCCGGGGCCGCCGCTCATGCCGGGGGCTTTGCCCTCTATGGCGGTGCGCAGCTCGAGCTCCAGCTCCGCCAGCAGCTCCGGCGTGGGCTCGCTGAGCCCCACGGCGGCATAGGGCGGCTGCCCCAGCGCCTGCGCCAAGGCTATGGAGCCATAAAAACGTTTGATGACCATTTCTTTGGTGATGGCTTGCATGCGGGCTTGGCTCATGCCGTTTGCTGCCAGTGCCTGCTCCAGCGCCGCCTCCGGTATGTACTCCAGAGCAGGGCTCAGCACCGCCAGCAGCGCCATTTGCTGTGCCACGGGCTCCGCTGCGGCATCCGCCGTGGCTTTGTCATGCACCGCCTCCAGCAACTCCGTGCTGCTGCGCACCGCGCGCGCAATCTCACGCAGCGCCTGCTGCAACTCCGGCGCCAAAGCTGCGGTAGGCGCTGCCACTGCGGGCGGGGCTGCACTTGCCGTACCCATACCTACCGCTGCCACTAGCCCAACACATGCTGCTATGCTCAACGCTACCTTCTTCATGCCCCTCATGTTATACCACACTCCTACCTTTGGCAAGCGTTTTTTACCGCACCGGCGAAGGTATAAAAAGAAGAACAACCACCCGGCATCAGGCGGTTGCTCCTCTCTTTAAGCTTTTTTTCGTGTTTACTTGCGACGACGGCGTGCAGCCAACCCGGCCAAGGCAAGCAAGCTCAGCGTTGCCGTTGCGGGCTCAGGGACTGTGGTGTCCGTGCCGGGGGTATCGCCACCATCGGATGAAAATAAAGCATCTTTAAGTCTTACAGCAACGCTCTCAATTTCATCAACACCCAAATTGGATAAATAAAACTCGGAGGATTTAACATACTGCTCATTAACCTCATACGAAGACAACGAGCCGATTGCGCTACCCTTTCGTGTCGCTGTTTTGACGAAAGGATCACCTATCAGTTCTCCGTTCTCATTCCAACGATACATGCTGAGCGTAAAAGATGAATTGTACACATCATTCGCTTCATCGTGGCTGTAGCTGTAATTGTATACTAGTGTGATATACCTTTCAGTTGTAATCATTGTATATATTTTGGAGTCAAATGCACCGTTTAACATACTACTATGCTCACCGTAATAAGCATCGAAGCCCAAGCCGACAGAGGGTGTTGTAGACAGGCTCGGGTCGGCATCTACGCCAACTATAGTAAAATACGCCGTGTCTTGGGACGTCAAAAACGACAAATCCAAAGTCAGAGCTACAGCAAACTCGTTGGTGTAACTTTGGGATGCCTCTTCGAATGTCACAGGCGTGGCTGCAAATACAGCAGTTGTGGTCGCTATGAGAAGTGCGAGAGTCTTTTTCATGATGTGCGTGATTGATTGAAAATTGAGAGTTTAGGTCGTTTTTCAGGCGTGATAACATATACCATGCAGAAAAACAACGGGGGGGATTGTACAGATTTTTGCATGAGATGTACAGCTTTTTTTGTGTTATAACGTCATTTTTAGTGACTTATGCTCATGTTAATCTCTAAAATTTAACAATTATGCAATAAAATTTCCGTTTTTTTTGATTTTGAAGACCACGGACACAAAAAAAGCAAGCACCCAAGCGCGGGTACTTGCTTTTTTGCGCAAAAATGTAAAAAGAGCTTTACTTACGGCGGCGGCGTGCAGCCAAAGCAGCCAGAGCAAGAAGGCTCAGCGTAGCCGTGGCGGGCTCGGGCACAGTAGTATCCGTGCTACCGCCGCCGGCATCGTTACCGCCGTTGCCACCGGTGGTGTCATCACCAGCGTTCAACCCCAATACAGCCAAAGCCGCAGCCTTGCGCTCTTCCTCAGACATGGTACCGGAGTACACATCGATGCCGTTGGTGGAAACATAGGAGCCGTTGATGTTGATTTCCTTGAAATTACCGAAGGTAAGCTGAGAGGAAGACGGACTAGCTTCATCATAATCATAAGCAATCAACTCACCCACGGAGTCCCACATGTAAAGGTCCTCACGCACAGTGTACTTGTTACCAACATACTGCATGGAGTATACGATGCTCATGTAGGCAGCACCGCTGGTCAAGAGTTCGTCAGCACTATAATCCAAGATATTCCAGTCATAGTCACCGCCATATTCAGGATGTACCAGCCATGAGCCGATGTACGTACTACCCCCGAAGTCACCACCCATGCCGGCACCGTACCCGATTTCGTCCAAGAAGTAGAAGAAGTGCTGTTTCTGAATGTTAGCGAAATTGAGAGTGTATGCGACGGTCACGCCCGTGGACGTGCTGAGACCGGCGCCTGTCAGGCCGGCCGTATTGTTGTTCCATTCCAAGTCCACCTTAGTAGCTGCAAAGGCAGCGGAGGCGGTGGCCAGGAGGAGAGCTATGGTCTTTTTCATAATAATGTGATTGATTGAGAGTCTTGAGTTTGCGTTATTTTTTTTGACAAGCTGATGTAACCAGTGGGCTGAAAAATAACGCGCGGAGTATACACGAATCATCAAGTGATGTACAGCAGATTTTGTGTTATGACGCAAATATTAGCACTTTAGGTGGTATCTCATAAGTCAAGTCAAGCCCGATAAATCGGAAGTTGAAGGGCAACAAAATCTATCGGAGCGTGGGACTTTAGTCCCACAAATACGTGCGGGGCTAATCCATAAGAGGGACTAAAGTCCCTCGCTCCGAGTGAATGAATGTTACAAATCTCCCCTTCAACTTCCGATTTACCACGCTGCGTGTGTGATGTCCTTGCCTGCTCAGGGTTTGAAGGCGAGCGCTCGCACGGCTTGCACGATGCCGCGGGTGACGAGGGCGAGGCGGTTGTAATCGAGCGTGGCGGGGATATCCGTAGGCTCGTGGTAATGGTGATTGCGGAGCATGGAGGTATCCGTCACCATGAGGGATGGGATGCCGAGGGGCCAGTAGTTGCGGTGGTCCGAGAAGTAGAGCTCGGTACCGTGCGTGAAGGGGAGGTTGACGCGGGCGGTGGGCATATGCGCCTTGAGGGCATGCGCAACCTGTATGGAGAGCTCGCGCGAGTCCGGGTCGCCGACCACGGTGATGAAGTTGCCGGTGGTGGGAAGCATCCACCCGTAGCCGGGGAAGAGCTCCGGCTGGCTACCGGGCTTGTCGGAATAGAAGCCGAGCATCTCTAAGCAAATGAGGCCCAGCACCTTCTCCTTATCGCACGCGGCGGCGTGGTGGGCGGAGCCCATGTCCTCCGTGCCGAACCAGGGGGGCTCCTCGCAAGCCCAAGCCACCAGCTCGATGGTGTGCTCTTGCCCCTCCTTGGGGAGGCGGGTGGCGAGCTCCAGCAGGGCAGCCACGGCGCTGGCGTTGTCATCCGCGCCGTGGTTCACGCCGTCGTCACCGATATCGCAGGCATCATAATGCGCGCCGATGATGTAGCGGGTGTCTTTTTTGCCGGGGCGCAGGGCGCAGATGTTGTAGTGCGTCTCGCCGTCGGAGGTGGTGAACTTTTGCTGCGAAACCTGCCAACCCGCCGCGCGGAAGTGCGCTGCAATGTAGTTGCGCGCGTGGTGAATGGTGGCACCGTAGCGGGGGTGCTCGCAGAGCTTCTCCACATGGAGCAGCATGGTGTCCTGCTCCGCCTGCGTGGCGGGAGGCACGGGGGTGAGCGGGTGGTTCTCAATCATCGCGCACGCGGGGAACACGAGCGTGAGGGCGGTGAGCAGGTGCAGGCAGGCTTTTTTCAGGAAACGCATAAACGATGATTTTGGGGTGGTGAGGGTTAACTTCAGCGGAGGGATTGCAGCGCGCGGCGCATAGCTGCCACCGTGGCATCGATGTCTGCCTCCGTATGGGCGGTGGAGATGAAGCCGGTCTCGAAGGGCGAGGGCGCCACGTACACCCCCTGCTCCAGCATGGAGTGGAAGTAGCGGCGGAACATGTTGAAATCCGCCGTGGAGGCGGTGGTGAGGTCCGTGACATCCTGCGTGGTGAAGAAGAGGCAGAACATGGAGCCGCTGCGCTTGAAGGTGAGCGGCAGGTGCAGGTCCGCCAAGGCGGCGCGCACGCCTTCCTCCAAGCGGGCGCCGAGGGATTCCAGGCGCGTGTAGGCATCCGTCGCATCCAGCTCGCGCAGCTGGGCCAAGCCTGCGGCCATAGCCACGGGGTTGCCGCTCAGGGTACCGGCTTGGTACACGGGGCCGAGGGGGGACACACAGTTCATGATGTCCGCCCTGCCACCGAAGGCGCCCACGGGCAACCCACCGCCGATGACCTTGCCCAGGGTGGTGAGGTCGGGGGTGATGTGGTGCTTGCCCTGCACACCGGCGGGGGAGATGCGGAAGCCGGTCATCACCTCATCAAAAATCAACAGGGTGCCGTGCTGCGCCGTTATCTCGCGCAAGAACTCGAGGTAGCCGGGCTTGGGCAGGTAAAAGCCGGCATTGCCGGGGTACGGCTCTACAATGATGGCGGCAATTTGCCCCGGGTGCTGCGCAAAGGCACGGCGCACGGCCTCCGGGTCATTGTACGGCAGGGCGATGGTAAGCTCCGCGAACTCGCGGGGCACGCCGGCGCTGTCCGGCTCGCCATGGGTCAGCGCGCCACTGCCGGCGGCCACCAGCAGGCTGTCCACATGGCCGTGGTAGCAGCCCTCAAACTTGATGATGTACTTGCGGCCGGTGTAGCCGCGCGCCAGGCGGATGGCGCTCATGGTAGCCTCCGTACCGCTGTTGGTCATGCGCACTTTTTGGATGGACGGCACCCAGCGGCAGATGGTTTCCGCCATGTCCACCTCAATGCGGGTGGGGATGCCGTAGCCGAGCCCGTAAGGCACAGCCTGCTGCACGGCGGAGATGACGCTCTGCGGGGCATGCCCCAAGATGGCGGGGCCCCAAGTGCCCACGTAGTCAATGTATTGGCGGTCATCTTCATCCAGCAGGTGAGCTCCCTGCGCGCTCTTCACAAAAAACGGCGCGCGCTCCAGACGGCGGAAGGCTCGCACGGGGGAATTCACCCCGCCCGGTATCACCTTGCAGGCTCTCTCAAACAGTTCTTCGGATATTGCCATGAGCGCAGTATAGCAGACCTCAACCGGAATTTGAAGCTATTTTTTGCCTTGCAGCCTGCGGAATAAGTCTACCAAGCGGCAATTCCCCGATAAAAACGGGTTTGTGTAACCCGGCAGGGGGGGGCGGCGGCGGGGGCTCCACATCCGCCGCGCTTGCACGATAAATCGGAAGTTGAAGGGGTGATGGTGGGGGAATTTTGCGAGCGACAGCGAGCCTAAATTTGAGCCCCGGAGGGGCGCTATAAAATAGCCCGGCGGTGGAGCGGCGAAGCCGCGGAACCCCGGGTAGCGTAAAAAAAGAAAATTGAGCCCGGAGCGACGGAGCGAAGCGACGCAGCGTAGGCCGACA
>CAJGCY010000152.1 GCA_904501955.1 uncultured Akkermansia sp.
ATTTTTTTCACCATACCCAAGGCTGCGCCGCTACGCGGCTTGCCTTGGGCTATTATACTTTCGCCCCGCGATGCGGGGCTTTGAATTCCGCTCGCTTTCGCTCGCAAACTGTTTTTCAACTTCCGATTTATCGCGCAGAGATAATGCCGCATCAACATAAAGCACACCCCTGCCTGCGGTATCTTCAACTCACGCTGCGGAAGCTGCCATCATTCGCGACACGGTCAGCGACATGAAAAGAGGCGTTTTCTTTGCAATGTCTTGCTCCTGAGTTTCTTGTCGGCGACATGAAACGCCCTTGAAGCTTGCAAAAAGGGCGACATGAACAACGAAAATACTCAATTATTTGCTTGCATCGGAGTAAGCAAACGCGTATAGTAAGAGCAGACTCGATAACGCAACAAATGAAATACGAAGAAACGCATCCGTGGATAAGATTTACGCCTGTGCCTCCCATCAATACGGGGTATACTCGCTTGTGGTATTTGATGGGAGAGGTTGCTTCAAAAATAGCGCATTTATCATCATCCGCTGTGTCCCCTACAGTTCATGATGAGTTGAATCGGTTTTATTTGATAAAGGGTGTGCAAGGAAGTACGGCTATAGAGGGTAATACACTGAGCGAGAAAGAAATTGAGCAGATTCTTGATAATTCTGCGCCATTGCCTTTATCTAAACGATACCAAGAACAGGAAATCCGTAATGTGCTGGGTGCCAGTAACCAGATTGTCAATGATGTGTGTCTGAAAGATATGCATCCGTTGACCCCGGAGTATATCAAGAGCCTCAATGCAATGGTTTTAGAAGGTTTGGAGTTGCAGGAAGATGTAGAGCCCGGGGTATACAGAAGACATTCCGTTGTGGTGGGTACAGTGTATCGAGGGGCTCCTGCAGAAGATTGTGAGTATTTGATGGAGCGTTTGTGTGCGTGGTTGAACTCGCCCTCGTTTATGGCTCCGACCTCAGAATTGGAGCCGGCGATGGCCTTGATACAGGCCACATGTGCACACATATACTTGGCATGGATTCACCCTTTTGGTGACGGAAATGGTCGCACGGCGCGCTTGGTGGAGTTGTATTTGCTTTTGAAAGCGGGTTTACCGGTGCCTGCTGCCCATTTGCTGAGTAATCATTACAATAAAACTCGCTCGGAGTATTATTTGCATTTGCAAAAGTTGAGCAAGAAAGATGCGTTTGGTAGGTATCCCAGTTTTGATGGCTTTTTAGAATATGCGTTGCAAGGTATGGTTGACGGCTTGAGAGAGCAGATTGAAAAAGTGCAGAACTATCAGATGGGGGTGATGTGGGAGTACTACGTGTATGAGTATTTCAAAAACTACAGCAGCAATGTCGGGCGTGGTCGGGATGTACAGGGTAAACGCATGCGCGATTTGCTTTTATCCATGCCTGCCTCTTGGTGTAATGTCGAGTTCAGTACTCTGAAGCAGGAGGTGTACCATACCCATTATTCGGGGAAAACTCAGCGTACTTTGCAGCGCGACCTAAAGGAGTTGTTGGAAATGGGGCTGGTTGAGCGTTCTTCTGTCGGTTACCGCGCTAAACGTGAGATTGTGAGTGGTATGTTACCCTTGAAAGCGAAATAACACAGCTGAATGGCAAGTCACGCGCTGATTTGTCCACGACTCGGAAGCTGCCATTATTCGCGACACGGTCAGCGACATGAAAAGAGGCGTTTTCTTTGCAATATGTTGCTCCTGTGTTTCTTGTCGGCGACATGAAACGCCCTTGAAGCTTGCAAAAAGGGCGACACGGAGGCCTCAACGGGAGGCGAATTCGCGTGCGAGCTCGATGTAACCGAGGGCGTGGTGGTAATTCTGCTCTTCCACCTCGGGGGAGAGGGTTTTCACCACCTTGGCGGGGGAGCCGAGCACGAGGCTGTGCGGGGGGATAACGGTGCCCTTTGTCACCAAGGCGTGGGCGCCCACGATGGAGCCGTGCCCTACGACTGCGCCATCCAGCACAATGGCACCCATGCCGATAAGGCACTTGTCCTCAACGGTGCAGGCGTGCAGGGTGACGGAGTGCCCCACTGTGACGTACTCCCCGAGGTGGCAGCCGAGCTCGTAGTCCACATGCAGGCAGCAGTTGTCTTGCACATTGCTGCCGCGCCCGATGGAGATGGCGGACACATCGCCACGCACGGTGGCGTTGTACCATACGGAGGCATCCTCCGCCACGGAAACGGCACCGATGAGGTCTGCACTGGCGGCAATGAATGCCGGATTGTTGATTTGCGGCATCTGACCGCGGAACTGCTCAATAGCCATGCGTGGAAACTACCACAAATGATTCCGCAAATCAAGCCTTTAGTGGAAAAATTAAGCTTGCCAAAGGGGTAAGAATATGGTAGCATGGCGCGCACTCATGATTACTGATTCTCAAGCACTCTTTGACTGGAAGCAGCGCGCCTCCGCACAAGCGCAGGGCAGAACCGTGCTGGACTTGGAGGCTGACAGCCTGCACCGCCACCGCGAAAAACTGTGCCTGATTCAGTATGCGGACGCGGATGGCGTGGCCATCATCGACCCCTTAGCCATTGAGGATATGCGTTTATTCACGCTGTGGCTGGAGGGTGCGGATGTGTGGATGCACGGCGCGGATTACGACATGAGCCTGCTGCAGAACGCATTCGGCGTGCTGCCGCACATGATTTTGGATACGCAGATTGCCGCCCGCCTGCTGGGCTTCCGCCAGTTCGGCTTGGCTGCCTTGGTGGAGCACTTTTACGGCATCAAGCTCAGCAAGAAGAACCAGAAGGCGGATTGGGGTATGCGCCCCATGCCGGAGGAGATGAAGACCTATGCCCAGGGGGATGTGAAGTACATGCTCGGCATGGCGGATAAGCTGGTGGAGCAGCTGCACGAGAAAGGGCGCTACGCGTGGTTCTTGGAGAGCTGCGCGCATAATCTTGCCCGCGGCAAAGAGCGCTTTGAGAGTGTGGACCAAGAGCCGTGGCGCATCAAAGGCTGCGGTAAGTTCAACCGCCGCGGTTTGGCAGCCCTGCGCACGCTGTGGTCCTGGCGTGATGGCGAGGCCGCCGCGTGGGATCGCCCCGCGTTCATGGTGTGCTCGAATGATGACTTGTTGCGCTGGAGCTTGGCGCTGCAAGAGTTCCGCACGGCGCGCCCGAACCCTTATTTCAATGCCCACCGTGCTGCGCGCTTCCGCAAGGCGGTGGAGAAGTTCCAGCTGATGGATGAAGAGGATTACCCGAAGCTGCCCAAGCGCGAAAAACACGTGATTGACCCGGATTTTGATGCCACGCTGGAGCGCTGGACTGCCAAGCGCAATGCCATTGCGGAATCGCTGGACTTGGAGCCCACCATCATTGCCACGCGCTACCAGTTGGAGGCTATTGCCGCCCACCCGGAGAAGGGCTTGGGTCACTTGATGAACTGGCAGCAGGAGCTGCTGCAGTGATGTTTACCCCCTGCGAGCGATGAAAAAGGCTGTTTCCATCCGCGTCATCATCCTGGCTGCCGCCGTGGTGTGCTTGGTGATTTGGGGGGCGTGGAAAAACCTGCCCACTGCTACGGAGCCGCAGCGTTTGGATGCTGCTGCCGTGGCGGAGGAGTTGCTGGGTGCCAAGGTGCCGCAGGGCGGGGCAAATGCCCTCTTGGCGCAAGAGAATACGGCGCAGCCTGCGGACTACACCCCGGCACTGCAAGCGCTGGCTGCGGATATTTTGCTGGCGGAGTATTATGCCGCTGTGGGGGGGGAGGCTACGCAGGCTGCCTTGCAGCCTTGGTGTGAGCTGATGCTGTGCCGCTTGGCAGCCATCGGTCTGCCGCCGGAGCGCTGCGCGGAGTTTGCCGCAGCCTGGAAAGCCCACCGCACGCTGGCAACGGCTCGCGGGCAGGGGGCAGCCACCCCGGTGGAGACCCTGCAGGCGCTGTGGGAGTCGCCCTCCGTTGCTGCGCTGCTGTACCGCTGCGGGGTGGATGTGGATGCTGCACTGGCTGCCTTGCCGAAGGATGCGGAGGCTGTCGCGAATCCGCCCGCCGTGTTGCGCCGCATGACGGCGAAGTTGAAAAAAGAACTGACGCGTTGATGCCATGAGCGCGATTTTCCAGACGGTGCAAGCCCTGCACGAGCGCGTGAGCCGCTCCGCTTTTCGCACCCCCATGCTGTGGGGTATGCTGCTTGTGGTGTTTTTGCTGATTTATATGCCCATGCTGGTGCGTGGGGGCTACCATTGGGATGAAACGCTGGATTTTGCCGGGCAAGGCATGGAGACCTACGTGGCGAATGGTCGCTGGGGGCTGGTGCTTTGGCGCTGGGTGTTCGGTTTGGGCTGCGCCGTGTGGTTGAACGGGCTGCTGGCCGGTGGCCTGCTGGTGGCTGCCATGGTGGTGCAGCTGCGGGTGCTGCGCGTGGAGCACACGGGCGCGCAGTTGCTGTATGGTCTGCTGTATTTGGTGCAGGTGCAGTTTGCCTACCAAATGGACTACTTTTACCAGTGTGATGCCACGGCGGCAGGCGTGCTCTGTGTTTCACTGGCGGTGCCGTGTTTGCAGCGTGGGGGCAGGGGGGCGCTGTTGGGGGCTACCTTGGCGGTGTTGTTTGCCGTGGCGGTTTACCAGTGCTTGGTGCTTAATTTTGCCGTGTTGCTGGGCTTGGTGGTGGTGCAGCGCATGCTGGCGGGGGAGCGCGCGGAGCTGTGGCGCTCGCTGGGGCGTGGCGCGGCGGTGTGTGTGCTCGCGGTGCTCGGCTGGTGGGGTATCAAGGCTTTGGTGCTGCAGCTTGCGCCTGTCTCTGACAATGTGTTGGTGTATTGTGCGGAGTATGCGGAGCGCATCAACTACCGCGAGCAATTGTTCAGCGCGGAGTGGTACGTGTACCTGTGGCGCATGTTCAGCACCATGGTGCGAGATGCGCTTATTCCCCTGACGTACGATGGAGAGCTGTTTTATGCAGCCGCAGCCTTAGCCGGCATGGTGCTGGCTGTGGCCCTGTGCCGCCGCAGTGCCGGTGTGGGGGCTGCTGTGGGGCGAGTGTTGTTGCTTTTTGCGCTGTGGGTAGCGCCGTTCAGCATGTACATGGTGGTGGGCGAAACTTGGCCTTGCTACCCGCACACCAAGATGGCGCAACCGCTCGTGCTGGCCGCTTTTTGGGTGCTGGTGGTGCAGTATGTGCCATGGCGCCCCCTCTGGCGCGGCGTGGGGCTGTGCGCCTTGCTGGTGTGCACGGTGCAGGCTGCCACCTTGGTGGCTCGCCATGCTGCGCACATGCAGGCCCGCTTTGAGGAGCGCCTCATGCGCCTTCACCATGCGGAAACCGAGGGCGTGCGCGTGGCGGTGCAGCACGGTATTACCCCGAGCAAGGGCTGCATTTTGTACTACACCTCCACCCATGATTGGTCGCGCGGCGGTTTTGTGGATTTTTGCGGAGATTACCCCGCGCTGCTTTACATGCGTGGCGCGACGGATGCGGAATTGTACCGCCTCCACCGTGCCACCCTCCGCGAAATGTCGGAATGGCCCGCCGCCGGCTCCGTCCGCGTGGTCGGGGATAAAGTTATCATCAAAGGCAGCGAGATATAAGCCCGCCTTGTAGGATGAACGCTTCGGGGACTTCTGATAAGTCACGTCGTGCTCGATAAATCGGAAGTTGAAGGGGGGGATGATGGGGGAATTTTTGCGAGCGTCAGCGAGCGGAATTCGGAGCCCCGTGAAGCGGGGCGAAAGTACAATAGCCCAAGGCAAGCCGCGTAGCGGCGCAGCCTTGGGTATGGTGAAAAAATGAAATTGAGCCCGGAGCGACGGAGCGTTAGCGACGCAGCGTAGGCCGACAGATAATGGC
>CAJGCY010000153.1 GCA_904501955.1 uncultured Akkermansia sp.
AACCCCTGTATAGCAACAAAAAAGGAAATGGAACCCAGGGAACCTGTGGTGACATATAATGGCGAGGACCGTAGCGAAGCGGCCGGCCACGGCGTAGCAAGCGAGCGAAGCGAGACGCGAAGACGGGAGCTCCGAGCCGTTGTGGGCGCGTGTTTTATCATGTTCGCGGCATTTTGAAACAATGCCGTATTTTGAGCCACGCTTTATGCCACCCCTCCGGGGTTCGCATTTGTTTTTGTGGCCTTTTCCCGGGGGTTGGGGCTTCGAGTCTTCGCTTTCTACGCCCTCACAGGCCGCCCCTTACGGGGCTCCACCGTCGGGCTATTATATAGCGCCCCTCCGGGGCTCAAATTTAGGCTCCCGTCTTCGCTGCTGCGCAGCTACGCCGAGGCAGGCGCTTACGCTCGCAATCCCCCCTTCAAATTCCGATTTATCGGGCTGTATGAAAACCGCTGCAAAATGAAACGGCGAGAAATGTTAAAAAAAGCGGGGGCGGAGTAAGCTTTGGGCTTGACATGCCCCCGCGCGGGTGGTAATTAGGGAGCATCATGACAGTAAAATCTGTATTTTCTCGTATCGGGCTGCTCTCTCTCGGGCTCATGCCGATGGTGGCTGCTACAGCTGTGGTAGCGCCTGCGGTGGCTCAGGCTGCGGCATCCGAGCTCCCGGCAGACGTCCAATCCGCCATCAAACAGGGAGATTATGTGAAGGCTCAGGAGGCGCTGCTGGCTGCGCTCAAGGGTAAGGAGATTACCCCCACCTCAGCAGAGGTGTTGCAGCAGGCTATGTTGCTGGAGCTCATCCGTACGACCGACGCTGAGGTGATGTCGGCCTACGCCGCCAAGTCCGATGACCGTAAAAAGTTCTTGGCAGAGTTCGCAGCAGATGCCGAATGGCAGGAGCTTTACCTCGGCTGCGGTCTCGTGCCCTACAAGACGGAGGTGGGTATTGACGTGCTTTACCGCATCTGGAAAGACCAAAAGGGCAAGGTGAAGAACAAGGGCTTGGCCGTGGCGCTCGCCTCTGTATGGGGCGGTGGTGAGACGGACCCGAACCCGCCCATCCTGAAAAAAGACCCCTCTCGCTACAACCCGGTGTGGCGCTACAATTTCTTCCAGAAGAATGCCTCACGCATGCACCCCAATTACAAGAACCTGCGCCCGTGGGAGCTGCGCTTCACCGTGGGTATTCCCCAGCAGGATTGGGATGATGAATCCTTTGAATGGGCGCTGGAGAACATCAATGTGCCGTGGGATCGCTACGACTACGCTTGCTGGGCTGCTGTGTATACCGATCCCTCCTACTTCGGTGATTCCGTGCAGGGCGGTATGTACAATTACCCCTATGCCGACATCAGCTGGGCGGAGGCCACCCACCGCAACGGTGGCGTGTGCGGTGCTATGTCACACTTGGGTTGCGTAGCTGCCATGGCTCACGGCATCCCGGCTTACACGGTAGGCCAGCCCGGCCACTGTGCCTACGGCTTCCGCCTGAAGCGTGGTGATTGGCGCGGTGGATTCGGTGGCCCGGACGGTGGCATGCACAACCGCATTTTCGGCAATCAAGCCCCCACCTCATACCTGCTGATGGAGACGGTGTACAAGGATGACGCCAAGATTGAGAAGGCCTACCGCCACAGCTACTGCGCCAAGGCGCTGGAGGCTATGGGGGACGTAGATGGCGCCATCGCCATGTGGAAGAAGACGCTCGACATCTCCCCGCTGCATCCCTTCTTCCGTGCCTCACTGCACAAGCTGATGAAGCAGAAGAAGTACAGCTCCGATGCGGTGTACACGTACCTGTCCGACCTCATCCCGATGTACAAGAAGAACGGCTTTGCCGCGGTGAACGTAACGGCTGACCTCAAGGATGAGATTGCCGGCATGACGGATGACCAGAAGGCGGACCTGTACGGCAAGATGCACAAGATGATTGCCGGCACCCCCTCCTCTTGGGCAGTAAAGGTGGAGGACATCATGAAAGCTCAGTCCGAATCCCTCAAAGATGCCGCCGCCCGTGAGAAGTATTTGTCTACCCTCTTTGCCACCCACATGAGTGCGGAGGATGCCACCACCTTCGGTCAGGTGCTGGAGTGGGCGGTGAAGACCTATGTGGAGGGCGGCCAGGAGGAAATCTTCTCCAAGGCTTTCTCGAAGGCTGCTGCCTCTGCCGGCACAAGCGGTAAGGCGGATGCCGAGCAGGTGAAGAAGATGACCGCTGCGTACAACAAGGCCATCATCGCCGCTGAGCAGGCTCGCTCCGCCCCTGCCTTCAAGTCTCTGACTGAGGCTGCGCTGAAGGTGTGCGGTAAGTGCCCGGTGGATATCGCCCTCAAGGGCTCTGCGGACCTGTCCGGTAAGCCCGCTAAGGCTGCCTTGTTCCGCATCTCCACCACCAGCCAGTACGATGCCCCCGCCTGGCACATCAACATCACCACCCCCACGGGCGGTAAGTGCCATACCTCTAAGGAGGAGAAACCTTACATGATTGTAGAGCTGCCCGAGCGTGAGTCGCTCACCGGCTGCATCATCCGCAAGACGGATGGCAACGAGGGCCGCATGACCAAGGCTACCGTCTACACCAGTGAGGATGGCGCCACGTGGAAACCGCGTGAGAGCACGGACAACATGCCCAAGGAGTGGGTCGTGAAGTTCCCGGACGGCACCCCCGGCAAGTGGGTGAAAGTGGAGTTTGAAAACGCTAAGCCGGATTTCGCCCACATCTCTCACTTCGTCATTTACACCAAATAACCCCCAGCACACACATATATGAAACACCTTATTCTTTCATCCCTTCTCCTGCCGGGGGCTATGATGGTCTGCCAGGCTGCCACGCTCTCCTTCCCGGAGGTTCCCGCTGCTAAAGAGCAAGCTGCCAAGGAGGGCAAGCCCTGCCTCGTCGTTTGGTATGGCTCCGACTGGCAGCCCAATGTGCGCGAGTTCTGCAAAATGTGGGAGGCTGTGGCTAAGGAGCACAAAGATACCTTCGTCTTCGGTCAGTTCGATGACAAAACCGGCCTGAAGGTGGACGTGCGCAAGAAGGTGCTCCCCATTGAGCACTATAACTTGCCCGCCGTCGTGCTGTTGGCTCCGGATGGCACCTTCATGGCGGAGTATGATGGCAGCCAAGTCTCCAAATCACCGGAAAAGGTGATGAAAAAGCTGGTGAAGCTTGCAGAAAAAGCCGATGAGGTTGCCAAACTGGCAGAGGAAGCCAAGAAAGCCAAGGGGTTGGATGCCGCTACCGCTGCCGGTAAGGCTCTGGAGCTGCTGCCCGTGCAGTTTGCCGTGCGTTGCGGCGCTCTCACGGACATCATCCGCAAACAGGACCCGACGGATGACACCGGCTACAACTCCCTCTTTGCCACGATGCACATTGCCATGTATGGCGAGATTAAGGGCTTGCTGAACGGTGGCAAAGACGGCAAACTCAGCGGTAAGGACCGCAAGTTCGATGAGGCGGAGGCCTACATCCGCAAGGTGCTGGACCGCGACCGCATGAAGCAGAAGAAATACGCCCACCGCCGCCAGCAGTGGCTCGCAAGCCTTGCTTATGTGCAGCGTGAGCGCATTGTCTCCAATGCCGCTAAGCCCACGGACCGCGACATGTCCCCCGTGCTCAAGACCTACAAGGAGATTGTGCAGCTTGACCCCAAAACGCAGATTGCCAAGGGTGCCAAGCGCTGGCTGCATTACTGGGATCCCAAGACCGTGACCGTTATCAAGAACAATTTCTACTCCAGCGGTGACCAAACCCTCGGCTTCGAGAAGGATTGGCGCGTGGATGTGACGAAATCCGTGGATGGTCCCGGCACCTACACCTTCTCCCTCATCCCGATGGATGACGGTGGCATGGTGACGCGCAATTACCGCTTGCTTGTGAATGGTAAGGAGGTGGCAAAAGCCAATGTGCCTGCGGACAAAAACACCAAGACCGTGGAGTTTGAGGTGCCCGCTTTGCCCAAAAAGGCCAAGGTAGAGGTTCAGCTCACCGCTCAGTGTAATAACGGCTGGTTCGGCTGCTCCGGCCGCATTGAGATGAAGAAGAAGTAACATTCATCCCACCATCCCCCATTTTACGTGCGTGCCCGACCCCGTCGGCGCACGCACGTTTGCCTTGCACAAGCCAAGATTTATCGAGCATACGCGGCAAAAAAATACCGGCTGCGTGCGGGGGGAACACGCAGCCGGAGTTGTAAAAAATATGAGCGGGGAGCCGCTTAGGCGATGGCTTCGAACGCCTGCTGCAGATCCGCAATGATGTCCTCCGCAGCCTCAATGCCGACGGAGAAGCGGATGAGGTCCGGCTTCACTCCGGCCTCAATGAGCTGCTCATCCGTGAGCTGGCGGTGGGTGTGGCTGGCGGGATGCAGCACGCAGGTGCGGGCATCTGCCACGTGGGTCACGATGGAGGTGAGCTTCAGGCTGTCCATGAACTTGATGGCGCGCTCACGCCCACCCTTGATGCCGAAGGTAACCACACCACAGGTGCGCCCGCCGTCGAACTGGCGCTGAGCCAGCTCATAATACGGGTTGCTCGGCAGGCCGGCGTAGTTAATCCAAGCCACATCCTCCTGCTTCTCCAAATACTCAGCCACCTTCTGGGCGTTCTCGCAGTGGCGGGGCACACGCAGGTGCAGCGTCTCCAACCCGAGGTTGAGGAGGAAGGCGTTCATGGGGGAGGGAATGCAGCCCAAATCGCGCATGAGCTGTACCGTGCACTTGGTAATGTAGGCACCCTTGCCGAAGGCCTCCGTGTACACCAAGCCGTGGTAGGAATCATCCGGCTGGGTGAGCCCCGGGAACTTGTCCGCATGGGCAGCCCAGTCAAAGTTACCGCTGTCCACCACAACACCGCCCACCTGTGTGGCGTGGCCGTCCATGTACTTGGTGGTGGAGTGCATCACGATGTCCGCACCGTGCTCGAAGGGGCGGCAGTTCATGGGGGTGGCAAAGGTGTTGTCTACAATCAAGGGCACGCCGTTCTTGTGCGCGATGTCCGCCATCTTGCGGATGTCCAGCACCTGCAGGGAGGGGTTGGAGATGGTCTCGGAGAACACGCACTTGGTGTTCGGGCGGAACGCCTTCTGGATTTCCTCCTCCGGGGCATCTTGGTCCACAAAGGTGACCTCAATACCCAGCTTCTTAAAGGTGACGGCAAAGAGGTTGAAGGTACCACCGTAAATGGCGCTGGTGGAGATGAAGTGGTCGCCCGCCTCGCAGATGTTGAAGATGGAGTAGAAGGAAGCTGCCTGCCCGGAGGAGGTCAAAATGGCGGCCACGCCGCCCTCCAGCTCCGCTATTTTCTTCGCCACGCACTCGTTGGTGGGGTTTTGCAGGCGGGTGTAGAAGAACCCGGCTTCCTCCAAGTCGAACAGGCGTGCCATCTGGTCGCTCGTCTCATACTTGAAGGTGGTGGACTGAAAGATCGGCAGCACGCGGGCCTCGCCCTTCTTCGGCTGCCATCCGCTCTGTACGCAAATGGTGTCTCTGTTCATATCGCCCGCAAGTCTAGCACGTTGCACAGCCCCACGCAAGACGAATTTGTGTCCACATTGGAACTTTTCTATTTTACGCAGCTGAACTTGATGCTCCCTGCACCCACACCGCGCGATAAATCGGAAGTTGAAAAGGAGTTTGCGAGCCGTAGGCGAGCCTAAATTTAAGCCCTTTAGGGCGACGGACGTTAGGCAGGGGTGGAGCGGCGAAGCCGCGGAACCCCTGTTAGGGTAAGAAATTTAAATGGAACCCAGGGAACCTGTGGTGACAGAATGCGTGGCTTAAATTGCCGTATCGACCACAAAACAAA
>CAJGCY010000154.1 GCA_904501955.1 uncultured Akkermansia sp.
CCTCGACTGGCTGCGGGTTCTAAGTTTCTTTTTCTTTCGTTTCCTAGGGCTTACGCCCTAGGCTAAGTTAGGTCACCCGCTGACGCGGGTTCAAAATTCCGCTCACCTTCGGTTCGCAACTTTTCAACTTCCGATTTATCGAGCAGTTTGCGATCAACTGATGACTTATACCGAACGTTATGAATAAAGTTTTTTTCTTCATGGAAACAAATTGTTCACAAAAAGAAAGTTTTTTTGAAAAAGATGTAGAAAAACCGGGTAGGTTTTCGTTCCTGTGTGTAGGAGCAGGCGTTCTCGCGCGTCTGCGCGTAGATTTCGTTTCCGTAAGCTTGACAAGAGTAAAACAAAAAGTGTAAAATCCGGTCGTGAATGCAATATACAAATGGGGAATAGGTTTAGCCGTGTGCGGTGGTGCTGTAGCCGCTTGGTATGCAACCGCTGACAGCAGCGAAGAGGCGGTAAGCTTCCGCAAGGTGAAGGTGGCGCAGGGTGATTTCGTGCTGAAGGTGCAGGCCACAGGCACCTTGGAGCCGGTGGAGCTGGTGGACGTAGGTGCCCAGGTAACCGGTGAGATTTTGGAGTTCGGTACGGACGTAGCCGGCAATCGCATCGACTTCGGCAGCGAGGTGAAGAAAGGCCAGCTGCTGGCTCGCATTGATGATGAGCTGGTGAAGCTGAATGTGGAGCGCGCCGGCGCCAGCGTGAAGCAGGCGGAGGCAAGCCTGAAACAGGCAGAGGCCAATGTGGAGCAGGCTCGCGTGAGCAAAAACAAGGCGGACCGCGACTTGGAGCGCGCCAAGAAGCTCGGCGTGGGTGATGCCCTCTCTCAGATGGACTATGACCAGTACGTGACCGCTGCGGAGAACGCAGAGGCTCAGCTCACCAGCGCTCTGGCTCAGGTAGAGACCGCCAAGGCTCAGCTGGAGAGTGCTCGCGTACAGCTCAAGAGCGAGCAGCGTAACGAGAAGTACACCCGCATTACCTCCCCCGTGGATGGTACGGTGGTGGTGCGCCAGGTGAACGTGGGCCAGACGGTGGTGAGCAGCATGAATGCCAGTACCCTCTTCCTCGTGGCACGTGACCTGAGCAAAATGCAGATTTGGACCAGCGTGAATGAGGCGGACATTGCCAAGGTGCAGCCCGGGCAGCTCGTGCGCTACACGGTGGATGCCCTGCCGAATGAGACCTTCACCGGCACGGTGAACAAGATTCGCCCGAATGCCACCATGTCCTCCAACGTGGTGACCTATATTGTGGAGGTGGATATCGACAACCCCGACCGCAAGCTGCTGCCCTACATGAGCGCCAATGCGAACTTCATTGTGCGTGAGGAGAAGGGCTGCCTGCTGGTGCCGGACGTAGCATTCGATTTCATCCCGCAGGAGCAGCATGTGGACGCCGCTGCCCGTACGGCGGGTGCCCCGCGCCCGCCGAAAGCCCCGGAGGCTGCCGAAGGCGAGGCTGCCGGTGAGGCCTCTTTCCGCCCCGCACGCCTGTGGCGTGAGAATGCCTCCGGCAAGCTGGAGCCCGTCATGGTGCTGCGAGGCGCCAGTGATGGCACGCGCAGCATTGTGAAGCCCATGCCCGGTCAGACGCTGGCGGTGGATACGGAGTTTGTGTCCGGTGTGGTGGTGAAGATGGACAAGAGCGGCAAGCCCTCCGCAGGTGGTGACAGCCCCTTCGGCATGAAGCGCCCTGAGCGTCGTCAGCGCGGCGCGGGTGGCGTGGAGGCCAAGCCCGGCCAAGGCCCTGCCACCGGTGGGCGTGGCCCGCGTATGTAATGGGCGCTGCCCTGCGGATTTAATCTTTTCTTCCATTCAGAACCGTGATTGAACTGAAAAACATAACCAAGGTGTACCACCTGGGGGAGATAGACCTGCCCGTGCTCAAGGGGATATCCCTGCGCATTGAGGATGGCGAGTTCGTCTCCCTCACGGGCGCATCCGGTTCCGGTAAGTCCACCTTGATGAACATCTTGGGCTGCTTGGACCACCCCAGTGGCGGTGAGTACTGGATTGACGGCAAGAACGTGGCCGGCCTGAATGCCAACCAGCGCGCTCGCCTGCGCAACCAGCGCATCGGCTTCGTGTTCCAGAACTTCAACCTGCTGCCGCGTACCTCCGCACTGGAGAACGTGATGATGCCTGCCTACTACGCCCACCCCGCGCGTACGACGAAAGAGATACGCAAGCGCGCGCTGGAGCTCATCGACCTTGTGGGGCTTACGGAGCGCATGCACCACACGCCCGCCCAGCTGTCCGGTGGTCAGCAGCAGCGCGTGGCCATTGCCCGCTCCCTGATTAACAACCCCGGCATTCTGCTGGCGGACGAGCCCACGGGTAACTTGGACTCCACCACCTCCGTGGAGGTGATGAACATGTTCCGCGAGCTGAACCGCAAGCAGGGCATTACCGTCATCATCGTAACGCATGATCCCAAAACCGCTGCCTTCACGGACCGCGCCATCAACATGTGCGACGGCCTCATCCTTGAGGGTGTGGCGGAAGAACTCTCAGCCAAGCTCATCAAATGAAATTAGCAACTCTGTTCATGACCTGCCTCAGCGGCTTGGTGCGCAACCCCATGCGCGCCGCGCTCACCGTGCTCGGTATCGTTATCGGCATTGCTGCTGTGGTGGCTATTTATGAAATCGGTGAAGGCTCCAAAAAGCAGGTGGCGGATAAGTTCTCCTCCATGGGTGCCAATGTGGTGAACGTATACGGCGCTTCCGTCAGCACGGCAGGTGTGAGCTCCGGTATGGGTGGCCGCGCCTCGCTGTATGCGGAGGATGCCGACGTCATCATGAAAGAATGCTCGGATATGGTGACGGCCGCCTCTCCCTGCGTGCGTACGAGCGGGCAGGTGATTGTCGGTAACCAGAACTGGAGCCCCAGAACCATTACCGGCGGTAACGAGCATTACCTCAAAATCGAGGGCTGGAAGATTGCCACCGGCAACGGCTTTAACAAAGCTCAGGTGGAAGAGGCCGCCCGCGTGTGCCTCATCGGTAACACCATTGCCAAAAACCTCTATGCCGGTCAAGACCCCATCGGGCAGGAAATCCGCATCAAGGATGTGGTGTTCACCGTCATCGGCGTGCTGGATACCAAGGGTGCTGATGGCATGGGTAATGACCAGGATGATTGCCTCATCCTGCCGTGGACGAGTATCCGCACGCGCTTGACCGGCGGTGGCGGTGCTGCCGTCATCGGTAAGGGGGGCGCAGCGAACAGCACGACTTCCGTGTCCTCCACCTCCACCTTCTCCACCTCCGCGGTGAACTTTTACCCCGGCGCGGACCTTCAGCCCTACACGAATGCTCCGCACCCGCTGCGCACGCGCACGGTGGACTCCCTGCTGGTGCAGGTGAAGGAGGGCGTGGAGCCTAACACCGCCATGGATGCCATGACGCCCGTGCTGCGCCGCCAGCACCAGTTGGAGCCCGGTGTGCTGGACGATTTCGAGATGCGTGACCGCTCTCAGTTCGTGAAAATGATGAACGAGACCACCTCCACCATCAGCAGCTTGCTGGTGGCTGTGGCCATGATTTCGCTGGTCGTGGGTGGCGTGGGCATCATGAACATCATGATGGTGTCCGTCACGGAACGCACGCGCGAAATCGGCCTGCGTATGGCTGTGGGTGCCCGCCCGCGCGACATCATGTGGCAGTTCTTGCTGGAGGCTGTGTTGCTTTGCCTGTGCGGCGGTGTCATCGGCATCGGCCTGGGGCGCTTGGCTTCTATCTTCGTGAGCAGCAAGATGGGCTGGCCCACCGCTACCTCGGTGGAGGCCATGGTGCTCTCCGTGTCCGTGGCGGCGGCTATCGGTATTGTTTTCGGTTGGTACCCGGCTTGGAAAGCCTCCAAACTTGACCCCATCGATGCCCTGCATCACGAGTAATTTATTCCTAACCTTTATCATACAAACTTTATGCTTAATAAAAACCTTCTTCTGTCAACGGCCTGTGCGGTGGTGCTCAGCTCCTGCCTGCTCGGTCCGAATTTCAGCGGTGCCTCGGCGGATTTGCCCGCCACGTGGGTGAACAAGATGCCTCCTTCCTCCGGTAAGGGCGACCTCACCACCTGGTGGGGCTCCTTCGGGGATTCCCAGCTCAGCCGCCTCATCAGCACCGGTATTCAGAACAACCCGGACATGGTGAACGCGGCCCTCTCCATTGCTCGTGCAGAGTCTGACCTGCGCACGGTGCGTTCCGGCCTGTTGCCTTCCGCCTCCGCAAGCTTGGGCGGCACGAACAGCGGTAATTTTGACACCTCCACCTCCCACGGTAAGTGGAATGGCAGCTTGTCCGCCTCTTGGCGCCCGGATGTATGGGGCAGCACACGCCGCCAGATTGAGGCGAGTATGGCCTCCCTCGGTTCCACCCGCGCCGCCGCTGCTGCCACGCAGGCTGCACTCGCCTCCAGCATTGCCTCCACGTACTTTGAGTGGATTTCCGCCAAGGAGAGCCTGCGCATTGCCAAAGAACAGCTCGAATTCCAAGAGCGTACGTACAATATCGTGAAAAAACGCGTGGATGCCGGCTTCTCCCACAATCTGGATTTGGAGCAAGCCCGCGTGACCATCATCTCCACGCGCGCGCAAATCCCCTCATACGAGGCTGCCATCCGCAGCTGTGAGAATGCCCTGGCAACCCTCCTCGGCACCACGGTGAACAACGTGCACCTCAGCATGCCCTCCGCTGCCACCTACAACCGCATTCCGCGTGTGCCCACGGGGCTGCCCTCTGAGCTGCTGCGCCGCCGCCCGGACGTCATCCAAGCCGAGTACAACCTGCACCGCGCAACGGCCAATGTGGGCATTGCCGTGGCGGATTTGTTCCCCTCCATCAGCCTGTCCGGCAATGCTTCCGCCGGTTCCGGTTCGGACTTTGCTCACTTCTTCTCCACCGCCGGGTGGAGCCTGGCGGGCAGCGTAAGCCACACTATCTTTAACCGCACCGCCCTCAGGGAGGGCGTGAAGGTGGCGGAAATCGAGCGCACCGCTGCCGGGCAATCATACCGCAAGACGGTGCTTGCTGCCTTTGCTGAGGTGGAGGAGTGCCTCATCACCTACGCCAAGCTGGTGAACCAGTTGCCGCAGTATGAGGCTTC
This sequence comes from uncultured Akkermansia sp., assembly GCA_904501955.1. Lineage (GTDB taxonomy): Bacteria > Verrucomicrobiota > Verrucomicrobiia > Verrucomicrobiales > Akkermansiaceae > Akkermansia. The sequence continues at coordinate 5,112 of CAJGCY010000154.1, forward strand.
CGCAGCCGCCAGCAAGCGCGCGGCGGAGCTCTCCATGAAGCAGTTCGAGGCAGGTCAAATCGACTTCCTCAACGTCGCCTCTGCGGAGCGCTCTTGGCTCTCTGCTGAGCTCAACATCATCTCCACCCGCCAGCAAATCCGCATGACCCTGGCGCGCCTTTGCACCGCCCTCGGCGGTGGTTGGTAAAGCTCCGCCTGTTTTCCGGAAAATTTCAAATGCCGTACACTCCCTCAGGGTGTACGGCATTTGTGTTAGCCATGTTCAAGCCGGCATGGACCATAAACTCTCCATGCTAATATAGAAAAATGATGCTCTGTTTGTGATTGTAGTTGATTACAAACGGCGCGATAAATCGGAAGTTGAAGAGGCGTTTGTAGGATAATCTGCGAGCGCAAGCGAGCCGAATTCAGAGCCCCGGAGGGGCGCTATACAATAGCCCGGCGGTGGAGCCCCGCAAGGGGCGGAACCCCGGGAAAAGGCCACAAAAATAAATGCGAACCCCGGAGGGGTGGTATATAATGGCGAGGACCGTAGCGAAGCGGAGCTCCGAGCCGGGGTGGCACGTTTTTTTCAAAGCATTTGTTTTGTGGTCGATACGGCAATTTAAGCCACGCATTCTGTCACCACAGGTTCCCTGGGTTCCATTTAAATTTCTTACCCTAACAGGGGTTCCGCGGCTTCGC
>CAJGCY010000155.1 GCA_904501955.1 uncultured Akkermansia sp.
AATTTGCGGGGAATGGATGGGGCACGACTGCTGTCGGCCTCCTCAGCTCCGCTTCGTCGGACTCCAATACCTTTTTTCGCTTATACCCAAGGTTACGCTGCTGACGCAGCTCCACCTTGGGCTATTACACTTTCGCCCCGCGTGGCGGGGCTTCGAATTCCGCTCGCTGACGCTCGCAATCTGATTTTCAAATTTCGATTTATCGTACCGTACCAACAGCTGAATCGCCCTCGGCGCAAAACAGAGTCTTAAACCACGCATACTTTACCATTGACAAGTGAGAGCAAGTGCGTTAGATTGCAAGTCAGGTGATGCCAACAACGAAAAATTCAGAAGAGGTGGATGACAGCTCCGAGCAGAGGGCTTGGGTGGCCATGGTGCTCGCGTGCTTGGGGTTCATCGGGTTATGCGGGCTGCACCGTTTTTACGTAGGGCGCATATGGAGTGCTCTGCTACAGCTTGCTACCTTAGGAGGATTGGGGGTATGGCAGGTGGTGGATATGGTGCGCATCGGTCTCGGGCGCTTTGAGGATGAAGACTACTTACGCTTGGAGTGGGGGAACCGAGAACTACCTGTCGACAAGCAATAAGCCCATACTCACTTGGGGCGGTGCGGCTCCAACGTCTGGCGTGAGGCGAGCTCATGAGAGCGGGCGGATTCTTGCGCCAGCTCATGCAAATGCAGCTGCATGGAAAATGGTTTGGAGCGAGGGGCCGGCGTGACGGGCACGGAGGTACCATCCGCCCGGATGACATAGGCCTGCGTATTATCACTGAAGCAGGCATCCAAAATACCGAGCACGCGCTCCGCAAGTTCACGGTTTTCGATGGGCACCATCAACTCCACGCGGCGGTCCAGGTTGCGGCTCATCCAGTCCGCGCTGGCCATGTACACCAAGGGGCTGCCCGCATTGCCGAAGCAGAAGATGCGCGCATGCTCCAAATAGCGGTCCACAATGCTGACAATACGCGTGCGCACCTGCCCTGTCGGCGTGTTCGGCGTCCAGCAGCAAATACCGCGGATGTTGAGGCTGATGCGCACCCCGGCCTGCGAGGCCTCTTCGAGCGCCTCCATGATTTCCCGGTCATTCAGGGAGTTCATCTTCGCGCGAATCTCCGCCACCTCGCCCCGCTTGGCGCGGGCGGCTTCCATGCGGATGAGCTCCAGCAGGCGCTCCTTCATCAGCGTAGGGCTGGAGAAGAGGCTGCGGTAGCGCATGAGGCGGGTCAACCCGGTCACGGAATTGAAGAATTGTGAGGCATCCGCCCCCAAATTTTCATTACAGGTGAGCAGGTTCAAATCGCTGTATATCTTCGCCGTATTCTCATTGTAATTTCCCGTGCCGAAGTGGCAATAACGCCGCAAGGTGCCGTTTTCACGGCGAACAACGAGGGTAATTTTGGCATGAGTCTTAAAGCCCTTCACCCCGTACACCACCTGCACACCGGCACGCTGCAACAGCTCCGCCTGACCGAGGTTGTGGCTTTCATCGAAACGCGCCTTGAGCTCCACCAGCACCGTCACCTGCTTGCCGGACTCCGCGGCGCGGCACAGGGCACGTATAAAGCGAGAGTTATCCGCCGTGCGGTACAACACCTGCTTAATGGCCAGCACATCAGCATCTTGCGCGGCTTCTTCCACAAAGCGCACCACGGGTTCATAGCTCTCGAAGGGGTTGTGTATCAGGATATCCCCCTGCGCGATGTTCTCAAACATGCTCAGCGAGGGGTCCACCACGGCGGAGGGCGCAGGCGCCCAAGACTCCACTTTCAGGTGCTCATTACCCGGGCCATAGGCAAGCGTGCCGAAATCCACCAAGCGCAAGGGGCCGGGTACGCGGTAGGTGGAGAACTCATCCGCCCCCACCAATGCAGCAATGCGCGCCGCAAAGGCCGTAGGAGTATCCGCCGGGAGCTCCAAGCGCACGCAATCCGAGAATTTGCGCGCCACCAGTACGGCTTCCATCTCTTGCGCAAAGTTGCCGCCCTCCTCTTCCGCCACGGCAATATCGCCGTTACGCGTCACGCGCAAGGGGCTGCTGTTCACAATAATCTCCCCGGGGAAAAGATGCCCCAAGAACTCTTGCACCAGTGCTTCCTGCAGCACATAGGCATCTTTGCCCAAGGCTGCGGAGTGCACCAAGCGCGGCAAACTATCCGGCAGCACCACGGCTACAAAGCGCGTGATCTCTGAGCATTCTTCACGCAACTCCACCCCGAGGATGATGCTCAGGTTCGGCAAAACGGGAGGGTGCTCCACCTCCATGGCAAGGGGGGTGAGCACCGGGGCAATGTTGTTGAGGAAGTGCTCTTCAAGCGCGGCATACTGGGTTTCCGACAACTCACTGATAGCAATGGGGCTGATGCCCGCGCGCTGCATTTGCGGCATGAGCTCATGGTTCATCAGCATGTACTGGTCCGCCACCATACGGGCGGAGCGCATGCGTATCACCTCCAACTGCTCACTGGCAGAAAGCCCCGTGAGATCAGGCGTATTTTTGCCGCTCTGCCTCAGCAGCATCAACCCACCGACGCGCACTTGGAAGAACTCATCCAAGTTACTGGCCGTGATGGAAAGAAACTTCACGCGTTCCAAAAGCGGTAGCTCCCGGCGGTATGCTTGGTCAAGCACACGCTGGTTGAACTCCAGCCATGAGATTTCGCGGTTAATATACATGCTCGTTGATGGAAAAAAACGCGGCAGAGCCTTGCTTGCCCGTCATTGTAGCAAAATACACATGCGCCTGCAAGCCGTAACTTAGCATGCAGGCGCACTATGGTGCAAAAACTCAGGCTCTCAGCCCCCGGGGAGGTGCTTAATCCACGGAATAATCAGTGGGGTTGCCCTTACGTGCTTCCAGCCCCTTTTTCATATTCTCGCGCATGCGCACCGCCTGCGAGGCATTGTACCCCTCAGCAGTGAAGCTGGGCTTATGTTCATTCCAATGCGAATCAAGGCGCACAGTAGCCCAGTGCTCAATGGGGTAGCGGTGCCCCTCAGGGTACACCTTCTCCAGCCACTCGGTGGAATCCGGGCGGTCCAACCAGTCATCCAAATCGAGAGAGGTGCCACTCATCACCACCAAACGCCCGGCGTTTTTCCACGCATCCAGCACCCACACGTTCGGCCACTCCGCATCTTTCGCGCACAGGTAAACACAATTATGCTCACTGCCGGTCTTCTGGTCACGCACGCAGCACCCCACCTTGAAAAACTGCAACGGGCGGCGGCGCAGCTCGCGGAACATATCATGCTGGTAGTGCCAGCACAAGCCACGCTCCAAACGGCCGGGGGTGTTCACCAGCACATTGTTGCGCCATGCGGGCCAGCGCTCCGGCTTATTGATTCGGCCGATGGATTCGGCCCCCTTATATGCCGTATCCGCCAGCCAGCGGGCCTCCGCCTGCGCCTCCGGCAAGCTACGCTGAGCCTCCGGTAATAACTGTATCAACGCATTGCACAACTCCGTGCGCTTTTCCACAATATGAGGCGTATCCGCATACCCCACAGGCGGAGCCGTTTGGCATGCGGTAAACAACAAGCTGCCACACAGCAGCACCAGTGCAGTTATCTTATCATTCATCAGTAATTAATCAAGGAGCCGGGGTGCTTCTTGCGCCCGCGTTCTACATTCTTCATCATGCTCTCCAGCTGAGGAGCCCCTTCTGCTTCAGGTGACCAAGATTCTATGTAATTTGCCGGCATGCCGAACAAGGAAAGCTCATACCACTTGCGCTTAGCGCGTATCTTGAGCCAATGCTCCACCGGGTAATTGTGCCCTTCCGTATAAAATTGACTGAGCATCACGGTATAGCCGGGGGCATCCGCCCAATCTTTTCTGTCCAGCGTGCGGGCATCACTTACCTGCAAGCGCCCGTTCCATATCCACGGGTCGAGCACCCATGCATTCGGCCAAGCCGCCTGTTTGGGGCTGATGTACACGCAATTGTGCTCACTGCCCTTGCCTTGGTCTCGCACACAGCAGCCGATGCGGAAGAACTTCAACGAGCGGCGGCGCAGCTCACGGTACATGTCATGCTGGTAGTGCCAGCACAGCCCACGATCCTGCAAACGCGCATTCACCAAGTAATTTCCCGCCCAGCCGGGAAAGTTAGAATCATTCACGCGTGAAATACCGGCTGCTGCCTTATACGAGGTATCCGCCAGCCAGCGCGCTTCCTCTCGAGCCTCCGCCAGCTCCTGTTGCTCTGCCGGCAAGAGCTTCAGCAGATTTTCGCACAAGGTATTACGGCGCTCCACTACCACCGGCGAATCCGGGTACGTAATGGAAGGTGGGCTACATGCACTCAGGCCAACGGCTGCCAGCACGCAGCCCAATATTCTGTGTAAGCATCTCATCATGACGGGACGCGGATTCTACCACACTTTTTTCGTTATGGCAAGCAATTACAGCGCCCTACCCTATCCCCCCCCACTCAAGCATGTCGCTTTCTTGCTTTGCATCCACTCAATCGGAATATTTTCCTCTCTAAAATGTAAAATTTTCAATATAAAGTATGGAGGAGCAATTATGGAGTATGATATCCCATCGCACCAAATAAAATTTGGTGGGCATATTGGAGTTCACTACTCTTTCTAACAACCGTGTTTCATTACCCATGGGGGGGGGGGAGCCTCCCCGTGGGTAATCACCCCTCATCACCGAAAGAAAAAGTAAGTATCCACGACATGCGGATCCATTTATTTGCTTCTGTTACATCTTTCTCAACCCCCAACCCATATAAATACATTACACCCAATACATAACAAGCCTTTCCCTGATTATTTTTTGCAGCCTTGATTATCCATTGGCTCGCTTGCAGCATACTTTCGGCGGTTTCTGAGCGCTTTAATAACAACATCCCCAAAATAAACTGAGCCTCTGCATTACCTTTCTCAGCAGCTTTACTTATCCAGATAAAGCCATTTTGCTCATCATTTTGCATTAAAAACAGATACCCTACCCAAAAGAAAGCCTCTTCATAACCATTCTCTGCTGATGTCCTAAACCAATACATTGCTTTCTGCCGGTCTTGCGGGACATCATGCCCCTCCCAATAAAAGGTACCTAACCAATATTGAGCATGAGAATCTCCCTGTTCCGCAGCTTTATTTATCCAATAAAAAGATTGCTCTATATTTTTCGGCACGCCGTTACCACGGTAATAACATTCTCCCAACAAAAACTGAGCCTGTGCGTTTCCTTTTTCTGCAAGCCTGATCATCCAATAAATCGATTGACTCAAACTTTGAGAAACTATATAACCTTTAGCATAAGCGTTTACCAGCCACATTTGAGCTGAGTCTGAATTATTTTCGGCAGCTTTCAACATCCAGTATGATGTTTTTTCTGCATCTTTGGGCAACACTTCACCGGCATCGTAAGCAAAGCCTAGCCATTCTTGAGCTTTTACGTTTCCATTTTCGGCTGCTTTAAACATCCAATAAAGCGCCTCATCTGTATTTTTCGATAAGAAATCACCTATTATAAGCTCAATTCCCAAACTAAATTGCGCTTCAGCATGCCCCTTTTCCGCTGCTTTTGTTAACCAATAAAGCGACAGTTCTGCATTTTGTGGTATACCATCAATACCGCTATAAACACACCCTAACAAAAACTGCGTTTCAACATGGCCCTGTTCTGCTGCTAAAGTCCACCATTTCAGTGCTTCCATTCCATTCTTAGAGACTCCATCGACACTGACATAAATACGCCCTAAAAAATTCTGAGCTTCAGCATTGCCTTGTTCTGCCGCTTTTGTTAACCAAAAGAGCGT
>CAJGCY010000156.1 GCA_904501955.1 uncultured Akkermansia sp.
AATATTAGGGGGAAGCCTACCGGTGGTTTCGTCGCTTCGCGACTCCACCACCGGCTACTGTCTTTCGCCCCTATCGGGGCTTAAAATTCCGCTCGCTTCGCTCGCAAACACCTTTTCAACTTCCGATTTATCGCCGCGTGTTACATTTTTCACTGAACAAAATGGCGGGGCGATGCGTCTACCATGATGTAGCTTACAGAAAAAAGCGAAACCTTTAACACAAACGAATATATGACAACACTGAACAGCATGATATTGGGCGCCATGGCGCTGGTGGGCGGGAGCGCCTTGGTACAAACGGCCAGCTGCGCCACCACAGAGGAAACCATGGCAAAACTGGAGGCTTTGGTGAAGCATGCCGAGCGCGTTAATTTCAGCATGAAGACCTTGGCGGAATCGCCGGGAGTGGGCGGTGAGCGCCACGACATCGGCTGCATTATTGCCCTGTCATCCCTCATTGAAGAAAGGGCGTTGGGCGTGGAATTGAAGGGGGTAGACACCTCCACCTTGCCCCGAGGGAAGGTACAGGAACTCAGCAGGAGATTGAACACCGCGCGCGCACAGTACGTTAAATACGCCAAGCGCATACAGGCTAACACCTCCGGCTACAGCAAGAATGTGCAGGGCGTCGCCTTGCTGGTGGATATGGGCTTGCAGAACAAGAATAAGGAGGTTCGTAAGCTTGAGGTCTTGATGACCGGCGAGCTTCTTACCGTTTCAGCACAATATCTGGAGGGATACCTGGCCTCCGTCACCAATGCGACGACGGCACGAAGCAATGTGATGCCCATTAATGAAACATCGCAGTGTATGTACATCCTCTACTATCACCTCCGCCGCCACGCAAGCGACGAGTTCCTGAGCTCTGCAACATCGAAAGCAGGCCCACACCTCCGCGCCGTCAACAAACACGCAGCCCGTATCATCAATGCGAAGGGCTACGGTAATGCGGATCTTTTAGCAGCGTGCTACTACATCGCTCAATCGTGAGCGGGCACAGGCGGGGAGCGGGGTGCCCCCCCCTGCCCCATGAATTCAAACGGCCGACATGCGCAAGGCATGCCGGCCGTTTTTACCATAAAGAAATCGCAGGGGATTTTTAGAGACTGTCGCCGAAGTCCTCACGGAACTTGGCAGCAAGCTGCTCCTGCCAATCGCTGAGGGGCTGCAGCTTACCGAAGAAGAAGCGGAGCACGGCGGGCTCTTCCACCCACTTGAGGCCGCCGATGAGGTGGCGGTTGTCGAACAACCACTTCACGCGGTCGGCGCAGTACTTCACCTGGGAGAGGGTGAACACACGGCGGGGGCATGCCAAGCGCACGAGCTCAAGCTCGGCGTAGTTCTCGGAGCCGTCGGGGTTACGCTGCTCGGAGAGGGAGCCACGCTCCATACCGCGGATACCACCGGCAATGTAGAGAGCCGTGGCAAGAGCACCGGCGGGGTACTGCTCGTGCGGGATGTTCGGCAGGAACTCAGAGGCGTTGATGTGGGCACCGAGACCACCGGCGGGCTTCACCATGGGCACGCCGTACTCGGAGAGCTCCTTCACCAAGTACTCGATGAAGATGGGGCCCTGGTTGATGATTTCCTCATCCAGCGTCTCCAACAGACCGACGGCCATGGCCTCCATGGCGCGCACCTCCATACCGCCGTAGGTGAGGAAGCCCTCGTACAGCGGGATGAACGCCTTCATCTTGAGGATGAGCTCCTCATTATTGGACACGATAGCGCCACCGCGGGCGAAGCCGAGCTTGCGGCTGGAGAAGTAGATGAGATCCATCTCATCGGAAATCTTGCGGATAATCTCCGCGATGGTCATATCCTTGGCGGCAGCCTCGCGGGTCTTGATGAAGTAGAGGTTATCCTGCAGCAGGGAGGCATCCAGCACGGACATGACGCCGTACTCCTTACATACGGCTGCTACCTCGAGCATGTTCTGCATGGAGAGCGGCTGACCGCCGATGAGGTTCGTGCCGGCCTCGATACGCACGAAGGGAACGTGCTCCGGGCCCACCTCTTCGATGAGGGCGCGCAGGCGTGCGATGTCGAAGTTGCCCTTGAAGGGGAGGTCAAGGTTCGGGTCCAAGCCCTCAGCGATGATGAGCTCCTCCACACGGCCACCCTTGCGGGTGATGTGAGCCTTGGTGGTGGTGAAGTGGAAGTTCATGGGCACCACGTCGCCCTCCTTCACGAAGGTCTCAGCAAGAATGTTCTCGCAAGCGCGGCCCTGGTGAGCGGGCAGGAAGAACTTGGTACCGAACACCTGTTCGATGACGCGGGAGAGGCGGTTGAAGGTCTCGGAACCGGCGTAGGAGTCATCCGCCTGCATGGAGGCGGCAATCTGGTTGTCACTCATGGCGTTCACGCCGGAGTCCGTCAGCATGTCCATGAATACATCCTTGTTCTGCAGCAAGAAGGTATTGTTACCGGCCTGGCGGAGTTTTTCCACACGCTCCTCCACGGAGGGCAGGAAAAGCTTCTGCACCACGCGCACCTTGTGCATCTCTAACGGGACTTGATGCTCCTCTTTGTAAAATTTAACGACTGACATGATAAAAAAACAGTTAACAGTTCACACACTCAACACCGGCAACTATGGCAAAACACTATAGTTCAGATGAATGCGGGCGGAAGTGTATCACAACCGGCAAGGTGCTGTCAAACACTTTCCACGTACGTATGCCATGATAATCAGTACTACAGCCCCATCATGACAAACTATGCCGTGCCAAAGGGCGTTTTACGCGAGGGCAGCACAAGGAATTGCCTTGCAGGTGGCAGGGGCTTGTGATAAACTGCGGGCATGGAAGACGCCATGCAGCAGCTGTACGATAAAGCCCGCGAACTGTGTATCAAAGAAGGCAAGATGAGCGCCGCGCGCCTGCAGCGCTTGCTGCGCATCGGCTACGGGCGGGCAGCCAGGCTCATGGACATGCTGCTGGAGAACGGGGTGCTGGGCCCCGCACCGGCTCGCTACCGCATGAACCCCACCATCATCACGCAATAACACGCACACAGGCATGGAAGAAGAAAAAGAGTTACCGTACATCAACCACCGCCGCGGGCTGGTCACGCTGAGCCCCTTGGTGGTCTTTTTCGTGGTATACGTCATCAGCTCCATCGCGGCGGGTGATTTTTACAAGATGCCGGTAGCGGTAGCCTTTCTCATTGCCTCAGCCTGGGCATTCGTGGTGAGCAAGCCCAAGCGCTTGGCGCAGCGGGTGGACAGGTTTTCCGCCGGGGCGGCGCACCGCAACATCATGATGATGCTGTGGATATTCATCCTCGCCGGAGGTTTCGCGAACAGTGCCAAGCACATCGGCGCGGTGGATGCCATGGTGAACCTCACCCTGGGCGTACTGCCTGCCAACATGCTGCTGCCGGGGCTGTTTTTGGCGGCGTGCCTCATTTCCCTCTCCATCGGCACCTCCGTGGGCACCATTGTAGCGCTCATGCCCATGGCGGTGGGCTTGGCAAGTGGCGCGGGCTTGGATTCCGCCCTGATGGCAGGCGCTGTGGTGGGTGGAGCCTTCTTCGGGGATAATCTCTCCTTCATCTCAGACACCACCATTGCCGCTACCCGCACGCAGGGCTGCGCCATGCAAGACAAATTCCGCGCGAACTTCCGCATTGTCCTCCCCGCAGCCGTCGTGGTACTGGTGCTGTATGGCGCCATGGGGTGGGCACAGCCCAGTGCGGTGCACGTGGCAGCCACTAATTATTGGTTGGTGCTGCCGTACCTGCTGGTGCTGGTGTGCGCCATTGCGGGCATGAATGTGATGCGCGTGCTCTTCCTCGGCATAGCAGCCACGTGTGTGACAACGCTTTTTCTGGAGGGCGTCAGCTTTTTTGACTGGGCGAGCGCCGTGGGCACCGGCATCACCGGCATGGGAGAGCTCATCATCGTCACCCTGCTGGCGGCGGGCATACTGGAGCTCATCCGCTACAACGGCGGGCTCAGCTACATCATCTCCCACCTCTGCCGCGGCATCCGCGGCAAGCGCAGCGCTGAGTGCAGCATTGCCCTCATGGCTGCACTGGCCAACATCTGCACCGCGAACAACACCGTGGCCATCGTTGCCGTGGGTAACATCGCCCGCAGGCTCGCACACCGTTTCGGCATAGCCCCGGCTCGCTCCGCCAGCTTGTTGGACACGGCATCATGCGTCATCCAAGCCGTGCTGCCCTACGGTGCGCAGCTGTTGATGGCAGCCACCCTGGCAGGGCTCAGCGCCATAGATATTATACCGCACCTCTATTACCCCTTCTGCATGGCGGTCACCGCCCTGCTCTTCATCATCTTCGGGCTCGGCTCCACCGCCATCCCCGCGCGCAAGGCGAGGTGAACTTTATCGGAGCATGGGGCTTCAGCCCCATAAATACACGCGCGTTTTGCTGTTTGCGGACGCCGAAAGGGCTTGCCAAGGGGGCGGCCGCGTGGTAGAATGGGCGCATGCCCAAGATTGCACTGATTCAGCAGGAGGCCGTGGCAGAGCCGGCAGAAAACAAGCGCCTGCAGATGGAATCCATCCGCAAAGCAGCGGAGGGAGGAGCTCAGATTATCTGCACGCAGGAAATGTGCACCACGCTCTATTTTTGCCGCACGCAGGATTGTGATTTGTTCGACACGGCGGACCCCATACCGGGAGCGTGGACGGATGAGCTGTGCGAGCTGGCAAAGGAGCTGGGCGTGGTGATTGTGGCAGCCGGGTTCGAGAAGCGAGCCACGGGCATTTACCACAACACGGCTTGGGTGATAGATGCGGATGGCACCTTCTTGGGCATGTACCGCAAGATGCACATACCGCAAGACCCCGGTTTTGAAGAGAAGTTCTACTTCACCCCCGGCGATTTGGGTTACAAGTGTTTTGAGACGCGCTACGGGCGCATCGGTGTGCTGATTTGCTGGGACCAGTGGTACCCGGAGGCTGCACGCCTGACGGCCATGCAGGGCGCGGAAATCATCTTCTACCCCACCGCCATCGGTTGGATTCCCGGGGAGGAGGCGCTGTACACCGCACAGCACTGCGCGTGGGAGACCGTGCAGCGCGGGCATGCCGTGGCAAACGGCTGCTACGTGTGCGCCGTGAACCGCTGCGGTGTGGAGGGGGAGACCACCTTCTGGGGGCAGTCCTTCGTGGCGGACTACTGCGGGCAGATTGTAGCAAAAGCCCCGGTGGAGGAGCGCACCATTCTGTATGCGGACGTGGACTTGAACGCGCTGGAGGCGCACCGCCGCATCTGGCCCTTCTTCCGCGATCGCCGCATTGACTCCTACTCCGGCATCACCCAGCGCTGGGGCAAGTAAAAGCAAGCACACACGCCACCCATGAGCAACGCGCCCCTGAGCACCGTCAAACCACCGCTGCGAGTCATCGTAGTGGGCATGGGCGTGCGCTCCATGATATACTCCAGCGTGGCGCTCACCAACCCGGAGCTGCTGCAGATAGTCGGCGTGGTGGATGTAGACCCCAAGCGCCGCGAGTACGCCCGCCTCACCTTCGGGCTGGAGGATAACCGGTGCTTCCGCACGGTGGAGGAGCTGGTGGCAGTGCCGAAATATGCGGATGCCGTCATCAACGGCACGATGGACCGCCTGCACGTGAGCACCTCGCTCCCGCTGCTGCGGCACGGTTATGACATGCTGCTGGAGAAACCCTTTGCCCAAAACGAAGAGGAGGCACAGCTGCTGCTGGA
>CAJGCY010000157.1 GCA_904501955.1 uncultured Akkermansia sp.
AGGTGGAGCTGCGTCAGCAGCGTAACCTTGGGTATAAGCGAAAAAAGGTATTGGAGTCCTACGATGCGGAGCTGAGGCGGCCGACAGCAGTCGAGCCCCATCCATTCCCCGCAAATTATTGGCACACATCCAAATAAAAAGCGCGCCCGTCCCGGCTCGGAGCTCCGCTTCGCTACGGTCCTCGCCTTTGTCTGTCGGCCTACGCTGCGTCGCTGACGCTCCGTCGCTCCGGGCTCGATTTCATTTTTTCACCATACCCAAGGCTGCGCCGCTACGCGGCTTGCCTTGGGCTATTATACTTTCGCCCCTATCGGGGCTTAAAATTCCGCTCGCTTCGCTCGCCAACTTCCGATTTATCGAGCAACAAACGCCGACATCGCAAAGAATGGCGGGGGCATATCAATTTCTCGCCTTGCAGGGGTGAGGGAGATGTGGTATAATGAGCTCACGTTATGACCTTAGACGAGCTGAGAGGCGAGATAGACCGCATCGATGAGCAGATAGTGGCGCTCATCAAGCAGCGCATGCGCTGTGTGCACGGCGTGGGCGAAATCAAGAAGGACGCCCACTCCCACATCTTTGTACCGGAGCGCGAGAGCCAGCTCATCGCTAAGATATTGAAACATAACGCCGGTGAATTACCCGAAAATGGGCTGAAGAGCATCTACCGCCAGATAGTGAGCATGAGCCTGCACTTGGAGGGCGGCATCAAGGTGGGTTACTTGGGTCCCCCCGGCACTTGGAGCCACCAGGCGGCTCAGGCACGCTTCGGCGACAGTGTGGAGCTGCAGCCCTACCCGAGTTTTCAGCAAATTTTCCGCGCGGTGGAGCTCGGCGAAATCAATTACGGCGTGGTGCCGATTGAAAACAGCACCTACGGCAAGATTTCTCAAGCCATTGACCTGCTGGGCAGCACGGAGCTGCGCATTTGCGCACAGATTCACCTGAGCGTGCGCAACTGCCTGTTATCCAACACAGAGCGCCCAAACATCCGCAAGATTTACTCCCACGCGCAAGTGCTGGGGCAGTGCCGCGAGTGGCTGCGCAACAACTTCCCGAATGCGGAGCTCATCTCCACCGCCTCCACCAGTGTGGCAGCCAAGATTGCGCATGATGAGGCGCACAACGGCGCCGCCGCCCTCGGCAGTGAGCTGGCGGCAGAGCTGAACCACGTGCAAGTGCTGGAGCGGAACGTGCAAGACAAGGCGGGCAACACCACGCGCTTTGCCGTTATCGGCAACCAAACCACCGCCCCCAGCGGGCATGACCGCACGACCATCTGCTTCGGCGTGCCGCACACGGCAGGCAGCTTGGTGGAGGTGCTGAGCGTCTTCAAGGAGCACGGCATCAACATCTACTGCATGGACTCGCGCCCCACGCGTGACACCGCTTGGGAATACCTGTTCTACATTGATGTAGAGGGGCATGCCGACCAAACACCGCTGAAGGAATGCGTGGACATCCTGCACCGCCGCACGCCCATGTTCAAGGTATTGGGCTCATACCCGGAACACTGACCCCCACCCGCAGCACACGAGACCATGGCATTCACCTACGAACAAGCACACAGCCTCCTGCAAAACGCCCGCGCAAACGGACGCCAGCCGCATGCCCTGCTCTTCATCGGCGCGCCTGAGGCAGGCACCCACCGCTTGGCACTTACCTTGGCAGCAGAGCTGAACGGGGCGCGCGCCAACAGCTTGGAATCCCTGCAGCACCCCTACTGCCGCGTGCTGCGCCCCAGCTCGAAGATTCGCACCATATCCATTGATGCCGTGCGCAGTGTGGAGCCTTTCCTTACCCTGCGAGCGGAGGAGGGCGCGACCAAGCTCATCATCATTGACGAGGCGGACCGCCTGATGGATGAAGCCGCCAACGCCTTCCTGAAAACGCTGGAGGAGCCGCCGCCGAACACCCTCATCATCCTGATGACGGAGCTGGCAAACAAGCTGCTGCCCACCATCCTCTCGCGCTGCGTGCGCCTGAACCTGCGCGACCCGCGCCCCGGCGTGCGCCTGAGCGAGGTGCAAGAGCTTTTCCTGCCTGCGGTAAAGGCAGCCATTCCCCGCATCGGCAATGATGTAGCAGCCCTCGCCCTGCGCGCGGACATTCAAAACCTGCTGCTCAAACGCCGCGAGGCCATCACGGAGCGCATCACCTCCGCGCTGAAAGCGGAGGCAAAGGCCGTGTCCGAAGGCACGGACGTGCGCAACTGGGAGGCCATGCAAAAGGATGTGACCAACGCGCGCATTGAGTCCGAATACTTGGGAGAGCGCGCCCAAATGCTGGAGCTGCTCTCCCTTTGCCTCGGGCAGGCGGTACTGCTTGCCTCACACGCGCCGGATGTGCACCCCATCACCCCTGAACTGCAAGGGCTGGCGGAGAAACGCAGCGTGCCCGACCTGCTGCGCCGCATGCGCGCGGTGGATGAACTGCGCAGTGACCTCAATTTCAATGTGAACGAAGCGCTCGCGCTCGATTCACGCTTACTGGACATCATCGGTAATTCCCCCTTATGAACAGCATGACCGGATTCGGGGCTGCTACAGCCCCTCTGAATAACGCCTCCATCCGCGTGGAAATCGGCGGCGTCAACCGCAAACAAACGGAAATAGCCGTCTCCCTGCCCCGCGCCTGGGCTGAGCTGGAAACCCGCGTGCGCGAGCTCGTGGCGGGCTGCGTCTCCCGCGGCCGTGTGAACATCACCATCTCCCTGCAAGCCGGCGCAGCCGCTGCCGGTAACCTCTCCGTGAATCACGCCCGCCTGGCAGCCCTGCAAAACTGCCTCAATGAGGTATCCGGCGCGCTCAACGCACGCATCGAGCCCACGCTGGATGCCATGCTGCGCCTCGGCATCATCGCGGAAGAGAGCGAGAGCGACATCACCCCCGACACCGCTTGGGAGGCAGCAGAGCCCGCCATCCGCGAAGCTCTGCAGGCATTCCTCACCCTGCGCGCAGAGGAAGGTGCAAACATGCGTGCCGACCTGCTCGCCCGCATCGGCAAACTGCGCGAATACCGCGAGCAGCTCATTGCCCGTGCCACCGGGGTTCCCTCCCGCTACAAGGAGCAGCTGCTCAAGCGATTGGAGGAAAGCGGGCTACCCCTCCCTGCGGATGATGAGCGCATCATCAAAGAAATTGCCCTCTTTGCGGACCGCTGCGACGTGAGCGAGGAAACCACCCGCCTGAACTCCCACCTCGACCAGTTTGAGCGCATTTGCGACAAGCCGGAGGCCGTGGGGCGCACGCTCGATTTCCTTTGCCAAGAGATTTTCCGCGAGCTGAACACCACCGGCTCCAAGGCAAACGATGCCGAGCTGGCTCAGCTGGTGGTAACCGCCAAGACTGAGCTGGAAAAAATACGCGAACAAGTACAAAACATCGAATAATACCATGTTAGGAACACTCCTCATCGTTTCCGGCCCCTCGGGCTCGGGTAAAACAACCCTCTGCCGCCGTGCGGAGGCTGACGGTCTCACCGCTTACTCCATCTCCTGCACCACCCGCGCCCCCCGCCCCGGTGAGCAGGATGGCGTGGACTACCACTTCCTCAGCCCGGAGGTGTTCGCTGCCAAGGTGGCAGCAGGCGAGTTCCTGGAGCACGCCACCGTGCACGGCAACTCCTACGGCACCCTCAAGGCGGACATCATCGACCTGCTGCAGCAGGGTAAGAATGTCGTCATGGACATTGACGTTCAGGGCGCTGCCTCCATCCGCGCGTGTGAGGATGCCATCATCCGCCGCGCCTACGCGGACATCTATATACACGTACCCTCCGCCGAACTCGAGGCGCGACTCCGAGGTCGCCAAACGGACAGCGAGGAGGTCATCCAACTCCGCCTGCGCAACGCCGCCGCAGAGGATGCCCGCCAAGGCGAGTACCAATACGCCCTCGTCTCCGCTGACCGCGAGCACGATTACTCCCACTTCCTTGCCCTGCTCACCACCCTGAGCATGCGTACACAGCTGGCCTAAGCCCTAGCTGCAACACACTACAAGCGCCGCCTTCCGCACACAGCGTGCGGAAGGTGCGTTTTTTTGCAGGAAAAAGCGAGCTCCTATGCCACGGGCGTGAGAATAGGCTTGACGACAGGCGGGGGCGGGGTGTAGAGTATGGGTGTAACCTCACATAACCAGTTATGATACGTTTTGCCTCTACTGATTGTCGCCGCGAGACCGGCAACATTAAGTGGGATCTTCAGGGTCCGCTGCCGTTCGGAATTGCCGATATGGATATCGAGAGCCCGCCCTGCGTGGTGGATGCTTTGCAAGCCCGCCTGAACCACCGTTTCTACGGCTATGCCTTCATGACGGATGAGCTGCGCGCTGCCATCACCACCTACCTGAAAGAGAAGCACGGCGTAACCAACGCCCGCCCGGAGTGGCTGCATGAGCTGCCGGGCTGCGTGCCCGCATTCACGCTGGTAGCCCGCACGGTGTGCCCGGAGCCGCAGCACGAGGTAATGGTATGCTCCCCCACGTACCCGCCCATGCTGCACTGCCATGAGGACGCACGCTGCAGCCTGCTGAGCGTGCCCTTCACCTTCACCGGCGAGCGCTGGGAGTTTGACTGGGAGGCCATGGAGGCCGCCGTTACACCGAACACGAAGCTTTTCCTGCTCTGCAACCCGCACAACCCGCTGGGCCGCGCTTGGAGCCGTGAGGAGATTGAGAAGCTGGCGGACTTCTGCGAGCGCCACGACCTGACGCTCTGCTCCGATGAGATTCACTGCGACTTGGTGCTGGATGAGGACAAGAAGCACGTGTGCGCCCTGACCCTGCCGGAGCGCCTGCAGCAGCGCACGGTGATGCTGAGCGCCCCCAGCAAGACTTTCAACATTGCGGGCATTTGCTTCACCTACATGGCTGTGCCGAATGACGAGCTGCGCGCCGCCATCCGCAAGACGCAGGGGCACAGCCTGCCCACGCTGAACGTGTTTGCCTACGCCGCCTCACTCGCCGCCTACACTCAGGGCTGGGAATGGCATGAGCAGCTGCTCAAGACCCTGCGCAAGAACCGCCAAACCGTTATCGACTACGTAGCGGAGAACCTGCCCATGCTCAAGACCCGCCACCAGGAGGCCACCTACTTGGCATGGCTGGATTGCTCCGCGCTGGGTGTGGAGTCCCCCCATGCATTCTTCCGCGAGAAAGCAGGCGTGTACTTGGACAACGGCGCCAACTTCGGCGACCCGCAGTGCGTGCGCCTGAACTTTGCCACCTCTCCGGAGATGCTGATGCAGGGTCTCACCGCCATGAAAAAGGCGGTGGAGGAGCACCTGCGCTAAAGCGCCCCGGCCTGACACCATCATTTTGCACACGCCCGCTCCACAAAGAGCGGGCGTGTTGTGTTTGGCACCGAATGAGTTTTCAGCATATTTCAAGCCACGCGATAAATCGGAAGTTGAAGGGGCATAGTGGGGTAATTTTGCGAGCGTTAGCGCCTGCCCCGGCGTAGCTGCGCAGCAGCGAAGACGGGAGCCTAAATTTGAGCCCGAGGGGCGGTATAAAATAGAGCCCGGCGGTGGAGCCCCGCGAGGGGCGGCCTGTGAGGGCGTAGAAAGCGAAGACTCGAAGCCCCAAACCCCGGGAAACGGCCACAAAAATTAAATGTGAACCCCAGAGGGGTGGTATATAATGGCGAGGA
>CAJGCY010000158.1 GCA_904501955.1 uncultured Akkermansia sp.
CACAAAATACGTGGGCAAGCGGAGGGAGGCGATATGAGCTAAGTGGGTGGTGTTGGAGCTGTTGTAACCGCCGATGATGAACATGGCATCCAGCGGCTGCTCCAGCAGCTCGAAAAGGGCATTTTGGCGGTCTTGCGTGGCTCCGCAAATGGTGTCGAACACGTGGAAGAGGGCATCCGAGCCATCGCGCAGCTGCACGGCGGCACGCAGCATCTGCTGAATGTGGGCGGTCTCGCTCTTGAGCATGGTGGTTTGGTTCGCCATGCCGATTTCTCGCAGGTGGAGGTCCGGGTCGAACCCGGGGGAGCAGCTATCCGCAAAATGGGCCATAAACTCCGCGCGGTCACCCTTACCGAGGATGTAGTTGGCCAGCATGGCGGCGTCATTCTCCGAGAAGATGATGATGTAGTTGCCCAAGCCATCCTCACCGAGACTCTGGGAGGCGGTGGCCATGCTTTCCTCATGGCGGGCTTTGCCGTGAATCACGCTGGTGATGCCGCGCTGGGCATAGGAGCGCACGCGGGTCCACACCTTCATCACATTGCCGCAGGTGGAATCCACCAACTGCACACCGCGGTTCTCCAGGCGGCGGCGCAGCTCCACCGGCACACCGAAAGCGGGGATAATCACCACATCCTCCTCCGTCAGGGCATCATACGCAGGGTCATCCGAACGGAAAGGGAGGTGCAGCAAGCCCATGGCATCCAAGCGGGCATTGACCGTCGGGTTATGGATAATCTCACCGATGAGCCAAATGCGTTTCCCCGCGAACATGTGGCAAGTAGCATAGGCAATCTCGATGGCGCGGCGCACCCCATCACAAAAGCCGAAGGAAGACGCGAGATGCACCTCCATATTCTCCGCCTGCAGCACATTGCCCTGCGTGCGGATGGAATCTACCAAGCTGCTGTAGTAGCGATTCACCTGCGGGCGAATGGCCTCTAACACGTCTTTACGGCGAACATTAATGGGTTTGCGGACTTGCATGCCCCCATTGTGCAGGTATATGCCCCCGGTGTCAAGGCAAATTGATGAGCACCGTGCGTTATATGAGGAAACGCCCCATTCATATCCCCTTCGACATTCTCTCGGTAGGCTGATGCGAATTCCGCCCTGAGAAACGGCGGGATGAACATACGGCGTTTATGCTTTCGCTGTCATATTTAACGCTTGATTTAACAGCTAAGGAGTAGTACAATGCATGCATGAAAAAGCAACTCATCCTTGCTATGGCCATTTTCGCCGGGGCTGCGGTGCAGCCGATCGCCTATGCACAGAGCCCGGACATCTCCCACGAAGACCGCGACGTGGTGCGCGTGATGCGCCACCCGGACGGCTCGCGCTCCGTATACAAACGCCAGGCCAACTGGCGCGGCATGCGCTGCGCTACGTACTCCGCCAGTGGTAAGTTGGCTGCCATCAACGATTACCAGGAGGGCAAGTACGGCCAGCTGGTGGGCTGCACCATTTATGACAGCCAGCGCCAGCCCATCTACAAGGTGGCGTACGGCTATGACCGCCAAGCCCGCTTGGTGGAGGAGCGCATGTACTCCGTGATTACCAAGAAGCTCGTGCAGCGAGTCATTTACCGCTACGATGCGAACGGCGAGCGCACGAAACCGCTCATCGTCTCCCTGAATGACGGCACCACCACCATCGGGCCGACCATGAATGCAGATGTGGAGAACGCCCACCGCACCCTGCCCCGCAACCAAGGTAAATAACGCCCCACCAACCCACACACGTACTATGGAAACTTTCTCTTGGCAAGACCGCGATGAGGACGGTAACAAGGTAATTTATGAGGCCAGCCACTTCGGTGGCTGGTGGCAGCTGATGTGCACCCCCAAGGTGGGGCGCGCCATGAAGGATGAGGTGCAGCCCATGCCCGCCGAGTTCACGGAAGAGCATTGGCAGACCCTGCGTGACCTGCTGTGGCGCAAGTACCAACGCCGCCGTGTCTCTTGGGATTTGATTGCCCACATTGACGACATCTTGGCCGGCAAGGCCACCAACGAACGCCGTGACCAGCGCAAAAAATGACGGACGAAGAAATGATTAACTGCCGCGAATCCGGCAGACAACTGGAGCGCGCCATCGCCATCATGCGCAGGCTGCGGCAGCCCAGCGGTTGCCCGTGGGATGCGGAGCAGACGCACGAGAGCATCATCCCCAACTTGATTGAGGAGGCCTACGAGTGCATTGACGCCATCCGCGCGAATGACCGCCCGCACATGCGCGAGGAGCTGGGCGACATGCTGCTGCAGGTGCTCTTTCATGCCGAAATAGCGAGCGAGGCGCAGCAGGATGCCTTCGACATCAACGACATTGCACGCGAGCTGAGCGACAAGCTGGTGCGCCGTCACCCGCACGTGTTCGGCAACAGCGTGGTGAATGACTCCGACGGCGTGCTCAGCCAGTGGGATGCCATCAAACGCAAGGAGCAGAGCATCGAAGACAAGCCTTACCTCAAAAACTGCGGCAAGGGGCTCCCCGCCCTGCTGCGCGCCTACAAAATCACCAAAAAGGTGGCCAAGGTCGGTTTTGACTGGCCGGACCACGCCGGCGTGGTGGAGAAAATACGCGAGGAGACGGACGAGGTAGCAGCCACCCTGCCCTTGGAGGATAGTGACCCGCACGTGGAGGAGGAGCTGGGCGACCTGCTCTTCGTCACCGTGAACCTGTGCCGTCGCCGTGGCATAGACCCGGAGATTGCGCTGGATGCCGCGAACCGCAAGTTCGAGCGCCGCTTTAACTCATTGGAAAAGCAACTGAAAGCCCAAGGTCTCAGCTTGGCGGATGCCACTGCTGAGCAAATGGAAGAGGCTTGGCAGCAAGCCAAGCGCGAAGAACACCAACACTGATTTTTGACCATGAAAGCACCCCTCCGCCGTTTTTGCAGCATAACATTGATAGCGGGAGCCATGCTGCTGCTCAGCGACTGCTCGCAACGCACCACCACGAGTGAAACGCCCGCTAAAAACACCCCGGCCGGAGCAGGCTTCATGAACAATCCTCTGCTGCCCGGTGCGAATAACCCGAACGCCATCAACATGAGCGTAACCTCCGAAGCCGACCTCCGCAAAGTGGAAGGCAGCACGGATGAGGACGACATCATTTGGACGGACCCGGACAACCCCGATGCGGAAAATGCAGAGCTGGACGCCGCCTTCGAAAATCGACGCCAGGGCAATGGCTGGCTGACGGACTACGGCCAAGCCCTCAAGCTGAGTCGCCGCCAGGGCAAACCGCTCATCATCTGGTTCCATGACTCCGTTACCAGCCCGAAGAGTAAGACCTTGGGCAAGGATTTGCTGGAGACGGATTCCTTTGACGCCCAATGCAAAGACCGCACCATACGCTTCAAGCTCGACTCCGGTGTTGCCATTGATGAAACCGGCAGGCGCAACAGCCGCTACAGCCTGAGCGCCATCAACCGCTTGGCCCGCAAATACGGCATCGACCGCCGCCCCGGTGTGGTTGTCATCTGCCCGCACAGTGGCAAAGTGACGGCTCGCATCAACGGCATGGATGGCTTTGTGCATGACATCCACCAAGAACTGCTCACCGGCATTCAAACGGCGGAGGCCAGCTATGAGGCGCACAAGAAAAAACTCATCGCTCAAGGCTTCCGCACGTGGACGGAGCGCACCGGTAAATCCACCCTCTTTGCCAAACTGATGCGCTTTGATGAGAAAAACAACTTCGTTTACCTCAAAGACCCCGGTGGCAAGATTTCCAAGACGCGATTGGAGCGCTTCTGTAAGGCGGACATCGCTTATCTGGACGAGCACGCCCGCAAAAAGAGCACGCGCTGAGTGAGTCATGAGCAAATCCGACGATACCAAGGCGGGCATCATGCGCGCGGCCATCACCCAATTCACCCGCTTGGGGTATGAGGGTGCCAGCGTGCGCGATATTGCCAACGCCGCCGGGGTGAACATCGGCCTCATCCGCTACCACTTCGGCCACAAGGCGGATTTGTACCGCGACACCCTCGCCCACATCTCAGAGCAGTACAACAGCGTGTGCCTTGCGGCGCTCGAAAAAGCACGCGAGAGTGGCAGCGCGGAGGAAATCATCTACTCATGGCTGGCAGCCCCCCTCACGGATTGGGAGGATACCACCGTGGCCGACGGCGGTGAGGTGCTGTGCTTCCTGAACAAAATGGGCTATGAGGACCCGGAGCTGACCCGCGAGGTGTATGAATCTCACTACTCATACGCGCTGCAGGAGTGGCAGGAAGCCCTGCGCGCGCACTTCCCGACCATGGAGCGCGGTGACTGGCTGTGGTGTCTGACCTGCCTGCGTGGCATGTACTTCAACATTGTGGCGCACAATGACTTCACGCTGTGGAGCTTGCCCGCCATTCAGGGCAAAGTGCCCGCCATTCGCCGCCTGGCGGCGGATGCCGTGGCATTGCTCCATACTTACGTATAAACCTCAGCCCTGCGGGAGGCGGGCATGGAGGGCATCCCAGCGTTCTTTTGCGATCAAAATCTGCTCGCGGGTGACGGACTTGGAGAGCTCCCAAGTAAGGGGCATGGATTGGGTGAAATAGCGGGGCAAGAGGGTATCAAAATCCACATCTCCGCCTTGGAAGGGGGCGCGGTGGTCGCGCTGGGGCCATTGCACATCGTTCACATGCGCGCCGTACATGTAGGGGCTGAGCTTGCGCAGGTAGGTGTCATGATTCAACAGCAACAAGTTGTGTTTGCGCTGAATGTGGCCGAAATCATGCCAATAACGCACATGCGGGCAGTCCGCAAACTCCGCCAGCAAATCCGGGAACTCTAACTCCCCCGGCACCTGCTCAAAATGGCTGCGACCCTCCACCCCGAGCACGAGGTTCAGCTCTTTTGCTTTATCCACCAAGGCGTAGAGGGCATCTTTGGCGCGTTGCAGGTAAAGCGGCGCAAGCTTGATGCGGCGGCGCACCAGCTCCCCCTTCACGCGGGCGTATTCTTCCGTACCCGCGAGGCCATGGCGCACCATGCGCTGCAGTGTATGCGTGGCTTTGTGCCCACGGAAGAGCTCCACCTCCCCCATGTGCAGCACCACATAGCTTGCCCCCAGCGCAGCGGCGGCGCGCAGGGTCTCCATGGTGAGGTTGAGGGCACGGGCGCGCTGCTCCGGCCGGTGGGAAGTGAAGCGGAAGGCATCCGGCGCATCACCCCGCACATCAATGGGAGCCGGAAAAAAGTTGTGCACGCCTGCCACGCGAATGCGTTTTTCTTCCACCGCCTGCATCAGCCCCGGCAGCATGGAGAGGGGCATGCCGTGAGAGGCTTCGATGTACTCAAAGCCCAGCTCGCGGATTTCATCGCACATGGGCCCGCCTTCCTTATGGCGGGAGCTATTCCAGCAGGTAGAAAAAACGTTCACGGAGCTAAGCATACCGCACCCGGCGCCACTGCGCAAGCGTTTTGTATGCCAGCGGCTACCAATCACGCATCATCCCGATAAATCGGAAGTTGAAGAATAGATTGCGAGCCGCAGGCGAGCGGAATTCAAAGCCCCGCAAAGCGGGGCGACGGACGTTAGGCAGGGGTGG
Organism: uncultured Akkermansia sp.; assembly: GCA_904501955.1. GTDB lineage: Bacteria > Verrucomicrobiota > Verrucomicrobiia > Verrucomicrobiales > Akkermansiaceae > Akkermansia. The sequence goes on from CAJGCY010000158.1 coordinate 5,555, forward strand.
AGCGGCGAAGCCGCGGAACCCCTGTTAGGGTAAGAAATTTAAATGGAACC
>CAJGCY010000159.1 GCA_904501955.1 uncultured Akkermansia sp.
GCAGCGCTCTGCCGTGTGTGATTCCCTCCCCGCGGAGCCTCAGGCCCTCCGCCGGCACCTCACCGAGCTCTGCAACCACACCTCCGCCGCCCCCGCCGCGGAGGATATCCTCGCCATCCTCGGCTGGAATGAGGCCCTCTCCTCCGCTCAAGAACAAAAATCCGCAGCAGACCGCAAGGCGAAAGAAGAAGCGGAACGCCTCGCCCGTGAAGAGGCTGTCCGCAAGGCTAAGGAAGAAGCACAAGCCAAGCTTAAGGCCATGGTAATCACGGATTATGATGAGGCTATTCTCCAACACTACGATAATCCGGAAAAATTGAAGTTGCTGATTACCGTAGGGGCTGATGTCAACAAGGCGGATAAGTATGGCGACACTCCCCTCTACCTAGCGGCGAAAGAGGGCCACACGGAATGCGTCAAGCTGCTGCTGGCTGCACCGGGGATTGATGTCAACAAGGCGGATAAGAATGGCAACACTCCCCTCTCCATGGCGGCTAGAGTGAACCACACGGAATGCGTCAAGCTGCTGCTGGCGGCACCGGGTATTGATGTCAACAAGGCGGATAAGGATGGCAAAACGCCGCTCTACGAAGCGGCGGACGATGGCAGATTGGAAGCCATCAAGCAGCTACTGGCAGCTCCGGGTATTGACCTCCACAAGGCGGATAAGGATGGAAAAACGCCCCTTGCCATTGCTCAAGAAAAGGGTTATGTGGAATCTGCACGTATGATACAGGCTGCCATCAATGGCGAACCTATTCCCCTCCAAATGCCCCGTTTATCTAAACAGGAAGCTCAAAAACGACTCACCGCGATGAAGGTGGATAAAAAATCTTACGGCGATGAGCTTGTAACTGCGGCGAGATGGAATTACACGGAAAAACTCATCACATTATTAGCAGCAGGTGCCAACGTGAACCATGCGGATTATAGCGACGAGACTCCCCTCTGCGAGGCGGCGAACTATGGACAAACGGAAGTCATCAAGCTGCTGCTGGCTGCACCGGGCATTGATGTCAACAAGGCGGATAAGAATGGCGAAACTCCCCTCTACCTGGCGGCGTATTATGGTCGCACTGAAGTCATCAAGCTGCTGCTAGCCGCCCCGGGTATTGATGTCAACAAGGCGGATAAGTACGGCAGCACTCCCCTCTACAGGGCGGCGATCCATGGCCGTCCGGAAGTCGTCAAGCTGCTGCTGGCAGCCCCGGGTATTGATGTCAACAAGGCGGATAAGAATGGCGAAACTCCCCTCTACATGGCGGCGTATTATGGTCGCACGGAATGCGTCAAGCTGCTGCTGGCCGCACCGGGTATCGATGTCAACAAGGCGGATGAGGATGGCACGACTCCCCTCGACAGGGCGGCGCGCAATGGCCACGCGGAAATCGTCAAGCTGCTCAAAGCAGCAGGGGCAAAGGAGTAAGCGTACTATTAACCTTCCCCCCCCCCGGCATTCGTGCTGAGTTGATGCCGCTAGTTGCTCTGCGCGATAAATCGGAAGTTGGAGGGGAGTTTGTAACCTTCATTCACTCGGAGCGAGGGACTTCAGTCCCTCTTACGGATTAGCCGTGCGTGTATTTATGGAACAGAAGTCCCATGCTCGGATATTTTTTGCCACACGCCAACATCCGCTTTATCGCGCAACCGGGCAAGAGAAAAGAAGAGGCCCCAGAGGGGAAAAAGGGCACTAAAATGCAGAAAAGCGAAAAAAAACGCAAATTTGGCTTGCCAAACAGAATGAAATAGAGTATAAGAGGCGACCACCACGCCGCAGTGATGCGGTATAACCATTTTACACAAGAAACAAAGATATGTCCAAGCACTCCACACTTAAAGCAACCGGTACCGTTGGCGGTAAGCGTTCTGTCCTCAAGCGTTTTGAGCGTGTAAAGCTCATGAAGGAACGCGGTCAGTGGAAGCAGGGTCAGAGCCCCATCGGTCTGCCGAAGACCAAGTTCGAGGCCTGATGCCGTTCACGCCGACCCTCAGCCCCTGAGGGTGTACAACAATACATTTTCCGGAGCCTCTCGGTACAGAACCGTGAGGCTCCCTTATGATAATCTTACACACGCGCGCGAAAGCGCCAAACAACACGAGATATGACAGAGAACAACACATATCCCCCTGCCCCGGAGGGCAGCGTGCGATTGAACAAGTTTTTGGCCTCATGTGGCTATGAATCCCGCCGAGCAGCGGACCGCCTGATAGCAGAGGGGCGAGTGGAGGTAAACGGCAAGGCCGTGGACACCCCCGGTCTGCGCGTATTGCCGACGGACTTTGTGAAGGTGGACGGTCGCCATGCCACGCCCAAGGAGGAGGTAGTGCTCCTGCTCAACAAGCCGCGTGGCTATGTGTGCAGCCGTGATGCGCAGGGTGCCATCGGCACCGTATATGACCTGCTGCCCGCCAAGTACCGCTACGCGAACTACATCGGCCGCTTGGATGCGGACAGCGAGGGTCTGCTGATTTTCACGAACAACGGCACGCTCAGCCAGAACATCGGCCACCCGACCGGTGGCATCGAGAAAGAGTACTGGGTGACGCTGGACCAGGCATTCGACAGCAGCGTGCTCATTCAGCTGCTGAAGGGTGTGCGCATTCCGGAGGGCCAGGCCAAGGCCAAGTACGTGTCCCGCCTGAGTGCCCGCCGCGCCTGCGTGGTGCTGGAGCAAGGGCTCAAGCGCCAGGTGCGCCAGATGTTCTCTTGCTTGGGGCTGCGCGTCAAGAAGCTGGTGCGAGTGCGCATCGGCTCCCTCTGGGGTGGTGATTTGGAGCCCGGGCATGCCACGCTGCTGGATGCTGAGCAGATTTCCCTCGCCACCACCAATCCCCGCCGCCGCAAGGGATTGGTGGGCGCCAAGCAGGTGTTCAAGCCCCGCACGACTGCCCGCCCGAACGAGGTGCAGCAGGATGAGGATGACAACTACGTATTCAACGCCGCCGACTTTGAGACCGAGGAGGAAGCATTGGAGTCTTCCACCAAGTTCACGGACGGCGAGGCCTTTGAGCCCGAGCGCGAGAACAGCGGTCGCCCCTTCGGTAAAGCTCCCCGCTCCAAGCGTGATGCCTTTGTACCCCGTGATGACAAGCGCGGCGGCTTCCGCGAGGGTGGCGAGCGCCGTGGCGGGTTCGGCGGTGAGCGCCGCAGCTTCCGCGATGGAGGCGAGCGCCGTGGCGGTTTCGGCGGTGGTGAGCGTCGCAGCTTCCGTGATGGAGGCGAGCGCCGTGGCGGGTTCGGCGGTGGTGAGCGCCGCAGCTTCCGTGATGGTGGCGAGCGCCGTGGCGGGTTCGGCGGTGATCGCCGCAACTTCCGTGATGGTGGCGAGCGCCGTGGCGGGTTCGGCGGTGAGCGCCGCAACTTCCGCGAGGGTGGCGAGCGCCGTGGCGGGTTCGGTGGCGGTGAGCGCCGCAGCTTCCGTGATGGAGGCGAGCGCCGTGGCGGGTTCGGCGGTGGTGAGCGCCGCAGCTTCCGCGAGGGTGGCGAGCGCCGTGGCGGTTTCGGTGGCGGTGAGCGCCGCAACTTCCGCAGCTTTAACAAGCGCCGCCCCTACGACAAAGGCGACAGATAAGAATCAAACCATGACACGACCCTGCCGCACGCGGGGTCGTGTTATATTGAACGGCTGCAGGTGCCACATACTCTAATACAGAGACGAAAACCACAATAATGAAGTACGCATACCTTTTCCTCCTTTCCCTCACAGCCCCGCTCTTGCAGGCGCAAGAAGCCCCCGCCGCTCCCCCGGCAGAGGCAGCACCGGCTGTTGCAGCAGCAAGCGCTGATGACCTGAACACTTGCTGGCAGATGTATGCGCAGCACGCCCAGCAGGGGCAGGAAAAAGAGGCTAAAGAGTGGTACGAAAAATACTTGCAGCTCAAGGAGGAAAAAGCCACAGCCGGTGACGTGAAACACATGCGCGAGCTGGGGCTCATCCTCCTGCACGGCGACGTGTACCAGCCCCCTGCCCCGGAAAAAGCCGTCGTCTGGCTCTCAAAAGCAGCGGAAGCAGGCGATGCCATCTCTGCCTTCAAACTGGGCGCGTACTTTAAGCCCTTCAGCCCGGAAGAAAGCAAGCGTTTTTATGCCAAAGCCTGCGAGATTTGCAAACACACGGCGGAAACCACCACTGACGCCACGGAAAAAGCGCAGGCGCTCGAAATGCTCGGCTACATGGAGCAAGAGGGGCTCGGTGTGGACGCCGACCCTGCCACAGGCATTGCCCATTTAGAACAAGCTGCCACGTATTGGGCGTATGAGCGGCTTTTCCAGACCTATGCCAAGGGCATAGGTGTTGCGGTGGACCTGCCGAAAGCCCTTTCTTACGCCCGCAACATTGCAGACACCGCAGCGGATGCCGACAACATGGCAAACGCCTCCCCCAATGCCGGACAAATGGCTTGGCTGCTGGCGGATTCATACCTGAACGGCAAAAACGGGGTTACCAAGGACATAGCCACCGGTGAGCATTACCTGAACATTGCGGACAGGCTGAACATCCGCAATGCCATCTACTGCAAGGGGCTGCGCCTGAAAAACGAAGGCAAGAATGCCGAGGCTTACATCTGCTTCAACCGCGCAGCCAGCATGAAAATGCCCGAGGCTATGACACAAGCCGGCATCATGAAACTGCATGGTGCAGACGGCGTGGAACAAGATGTCGCCATGGGCTTGGCTTTGCTGCACAGCGTCGCCTCACACTTCAGCGAGGGTCGTGAATGGTACGTCGGTCGCGCCCCGTATGAGCTGGCGCTCTACTACGACGGCATCGGCAATGAGGAGCTGGCGGAAGAGTGGTACCGCATCGCCAGCGACCGCAACGTGGTGGAGGCCATGGCACGCCGCGGTCTGAGCCACATCATGCCCGGCAGCGACGCGGAGTGGAGCCCCACCCTCATGTACAAATGGTGGAAGATTGGCAGCGATGCCGGGGATGCCACCTGCTCCCGTTACCTGAACATCTTCCTCTGGGGCGCCATCCCCCTCATCCTCATCATCGTTTTCGGTCTCCCCATTCTCACCGTTCACCTCCTCAACAAAAAAGCGCAGCGCGAGGAAGCAGCCAAAGAGGAACAAAAGGACTGATGGCATCCTGACACCCCGAGAAATCGGAAGTTGAAGCCCCAAAAGGGGCGATTTCGCGTGAGCCCGATAGGGCGAACGTTCACGTGAGCGACAGCGAGCGTTCGCGCGTAGGGGCGCAAGCCCCAAGCGTTCGTGTGAGCGTTAGCGAACGTTCGCGTGAGCCGTAGGCGCCAGCCACGGCGTAGCAAGCGAGTGCAGCGAAGACGGGAGCCTAAATTTGAGCCCCGGCGGGGCGCCATATAATAGCCCGGCGGTGGAGCGGCGAAGCCGCGGAACCCCGGGTAGCGTAAAAAAAGAAAATTAAGCCCGGAGCGACGCAGCGAAGCGACGCAGCGTAGGCCGACATATAATGGCGAGGACCGTAGCGAAGCGGCCGGCCACGGCGTAGCAAGCGAGCGAAGCGAGACGCGAAGACGGGAGCTCCGAGCCGGGGTGGCGCGTGTTTTGTTTGTGCGTTAATATCCCATTGATAA
>CAJGCY010000160.1 GCA_904501955.1 uncultured Akkermansia sp.
AACGGCTCGGAGCTTCGCTTCGCTACGGTCCTCGCCATTATATGTCACCACAGGTTCCCTGGGTTCCATTTAAATTTCTTACCCTAACAGGGGTTCCGCGGCTTCGCCGCTCCACCCCTGCCTAACGTCCGTCGCCCCGCGCTGCGGGGCTTCGAATTCCGCTCGCTGACGCTCGCAATCTGTTCTTCAACTTCCACTTTATCGATCAAGGTAGGTGGATGAGCTGTTTCCATAAGCCCCCCCCCTGAACGCAAAATAACTTGCTGGCAGAATTTATGCTTGCAAGAGCGCGGGCTAACGGGTAAGCTGAACGGTGATATGAGTAAAGAAATTTCCCCGGAACAGGAGAAGATGATGGCACAGCGCCAGCGCGCGCTGGATGCCGCCATGCTCCAAATTCAGAAAGATTTCGGTGAGTCCGCCATCATGCGTCTCGGTGACAAGAAGACGATGGAGGTGGAGGTGATACCGACCGGCAACCTGTTGATTGACCGCGCACTGGGTGCGGGTGGTTTCCCCCGCGGCCGTATTATCGAGGTGTTCGGTCCGGAATCCTCCGGTAAGACCACGCTGACCCTCACCGCCATTGCACAGGCACAGCGTGCGGGTGGTTTGGCTGCGTTCATTGACGTGGAGCACGCGCTCGACCCCGCCTATGCCGCCAAGCTGGGTGTGAAGCTGGATGACCTGCTGGTATCACAGCCGGGCAGCGGTGAGGAAGCTCTGCAGATTTGCGAGGCTCTGGTGCGCTCCAACGCCATTGATGTGATTGTGGTGGACTCCGTGGCAGCCCTGGTGACCAAGCAGGAGCTGGAGGGCGACATCGGCGACAGCACCGTAGGCGCCCAAGCCCGCCTGATGAGCAGCGCCCTGCGCAAGCTCACCTCCCTCATTGCGAAGGCCCGCACCGTGTGCATCTTCACCAACCAGATTCGCGAGAAAATCGGCGTCATGTTCGGCAACCCCGAGACCACGCCCGGTGGCCGCGCCCTCAAGTTCTACGCCTCCGTGCGTTGCGACATCCGCCGCATCGGTCAGATTAAAGGGGCGGACGGCACCGTATCCGGCAACCGCACCAAGCTCAAGGTGGTGAAGAACAAGGTAGCACCTCCCTTCACGGAGTGCGAGTTCGACATCATGTACAACGAGGGCATCTCCTCCGTGGGCAGCTTGATTGACCTTGCGCTCGAGTACGACGTCATCCAGAAGCGAGGCTCCTGGTTCAGCTACAACGGCAGCCAGCTCGCCCAAGGGCGTGATGCCGCCAAGGAGACCCTGCGCACGAATGAGGCCCTCTACGCTGAGGTAGAGGCGCTCGTGAAGCAGAAGCTCGACGAGAAGTCTGCTAAGTAAGCCCCGCCGGCTTCATCCATCCTGAAAAACGCACTGCCACCCGGCCAAGTAGGCTCGGGTGGCAGTGCTGCTTTGTTGGGGGAATCGGTTTGCTTACTTCCGGAGTTGGCTGTCCGGGGTGCCGTCCTCATGGCGGAAGTTGATGTTCATCTTGCGGAACCAGGGGTAGTGCGCGCGGATGCGCTGCAAGAACTCGTCCGCCGTGCATTTTTTTGCGGCGGGAGTCCAGGCAATTTCCGCCAGCGCGCAAATGCGGGGTACTACCTGGTACTCCAGCTTGGGGCCGTGCTGAATGCTCTCACTCCAGCAGTTAGCCTGCAGGCCGATGATGCGCGCGCGTTGCGCCTCCGTGTAGGTGGCGGGCAGGGGGTCATAGGAGTACACATGGCGCCAATCCTGCACGGCCTCCGGGTTGCCGTGCGGTGTGTAGGCCGGGTCTGCGGGTATGTTCCCTTGCGCAAAGTTGAAGTAGAAGTGTGAGTCCGGGCTCAAGATGACATCATGCCCGCGATCCGCAGCGGTGAGGGCGGCATCCGGCTTCACCCACGAGCGCCAAGCCATCACCACGGCGGTGGGGGGCACGGAGCCATCCATCATAATCTCATCCCAGCCGATGATGCGGCGGCCGTGCGGGGCGAGCATCTCCGCCACGCGGTGCGTAAAGTGGTGTTGTATTTGCCCCGGGTTGGTGAGGCCGTGCTGCGCCATGTAGGCTTGGGCAAAGGGGCTCTTCTCCCACTGGTCGCGCGGGGCTTCATCACCGCCGATGTGGATGAACTCCGCCCGCGGGAAGAGCGGCAGTACCTCCGCCATCACATCCGCGATGAAGCGGAAGGTCTCCTCCTTGGGCGCCATGGTGTAGGGCAGCACACCCCAAGTGGTGGCCACGCGGGGGGCGTAGCCCTCTACATCGGTATTGCCCAGCTCAGGGTAGGCGGCTATACAGGCGCTGGCGTGCCCGGGGATTTCAATCTCCGGGATGACGGTGATGCCGAGGCTGTGCGCGTACTCCACCACCTCGCGAATCTCCTCTTGCGTGTAGTAGAAGAGCGGCGTGGGCGTGCCGTCTCCCTGCTCATGGTCGGTGAGCAGCGGGGTCTCATCACGGCGGCCACCCACCTCCGAGAGCTTCGGGTACTTCTTGATTTCGATGCGCCAGCCCTGGTCATCCGTCAGGTGCCAGTGCAGGCGGTTAAGCTTGTAGTGCGCCATGATGCGCAGCATCTTCTTGGTTTGCTCCACCGTCAGCGGGTGGCGGCAGGGGTCGAGCATGAGCCCGCGGTAGCCCAGTTGCGGCTCATCCACCACCTCCATGCAGGGCAGGGCGGGCTTGCCCTCCGCATCCGTCAGTATGCTTTGCGCCAGTGTCTGCGCGGCCAAGTGCAGTGCCCCGAGTTCGCTCACGCGGATGCGCACGCCCTCCGGGGTCACGCTCAGCGCGTACCACTCCTTGCCATGCCCGGGCTCCACCAGCACCTCCAGCTCGCCCTCATTCTCCTCCGGCAGCACGTTGGTGATGCCCGCAGCCATCAGCGCGCGGATGGCGGCGCGCCCTTCCTCCGAGCGGCTCACGCGGTAGTGCACCTTAATGCCCTCCGCCAGGCAGAACCCCACCTTCCCGGCCTCTGCCGTCATTTCCACCGGCTGCGGTATCACGGTCGGTACGGTGTCAATGCGGGCGGACGGCGCAGCCGCTACCACCACACTGCCCAGCACCCCGGCTATCATACTTGCGATGCTTGTCTTCATGTCTCTCCCTACTCTACCCTATCCATACCCCACTTGTCAAGTAGCAATTCCGCCCGCTGCCACCGCCTCATCTTATGCTGCATGGCATGGGGACTTTTGAAAATGTGCTGTAAACGGTTATTTTATGTTTGACAAAGTAGCGAAAGGGGTATAATACATAGTATGTAGAGCTCGTACATGTCATAATTATCTCTCCGATGCTGCCTGATACGCGTTTCTTGCTGTTGTAGCCGGTGGAGGTAGATACTCAAGACTTAATCATCATGAAATCCTATTATCTGTACACAGTCACCGGCCAGACCACCGGACCGCACACGTCCGATGAAATCCGCGCCATGCTCAGAGCAAAGCAATTGCCGACAGGCACTCGCATTTGCCAAGTAGGCGAGGGTATGTGGCACCCCTTGGAGGAGGTCTTCCGCCCGGCAAAACCGAAAGCCCCCGTGCCCCCGGTGCACCCCGTGCCGCCGATGCCTGTGCAACCAATGCCTCCGGTGCTCCCCGTGCCGCCGATGCCCGCTCAACCTATGCCGCCGGTGCACCCCGTACCACCGATGCCCGCTCAACCTATGCCGCCGGTGCACCCCGTACCGCCGATGCCCGCTCAACCTATGCCGCCGGTGCACCCCGTACCGCCGATGCCCGCTCAACCTATGCCGCCGGTGCACCCCGTACCGCCGATGCCTGTGCAACCAATGCCGCCGGTGCACCCCGTGCCGCCGATGCCTGCACAACCTATGCCCTCTACGCCCGCAGCTCCTGTTCAACCCGCTCCTGAGGAAGAACCTGAGCCTGAGCACAAACCCTTGCCTCATTGGAATTGGGATGCCATATCTCCCAAGTACTGGTCGTTCACGGGGAGATTGGATCAAAAAACATTCACAAAGAGTATTTCTTTCGGTGGCGTTAGTTTTATTTGCTCCATTCCGTTGATGATAATGGCTAAATTTGCATGTATTGATTATCTGCCTTGCGCTGAATTGGTAGATGGGAAATATGCAAAACTTTCTCCTTTTGGATATGATTATTTTCCGTTGCTCATGATGAGTGGGGCGGCGGTGATGATGTTTGGTGGTTTGGCGATGTTGGTACCTCCATATATTCGTCGCTTGCATGATATAGGAATAAATGTTTTTGTTGCTTTCGCATTGTATGTCGCATTCGCCGTTTTTATGTTGTTTACCGCCGATATCGATTTTCTTCCTATTCGTGAAGATACTCCGGTACTGACCATCTTCTTCTACGGATTCATTTTATTCATTCTTACCTTCTTTGCTTCGAATGCTCTTTTGGCTGCTTTACCGGGTAGTAGAAAAGATAATCGATATGGCCCGTCCAGATTGAAGAAAGCTGTTTCTACGAAACATCGGGTATTGTTTGTGCTGAATATGATCATTAAGGTGATTCCCGGTATAAATGAATTTTCCATTCCTCATAAGGAAGATGAGCGTTACGAATGTAAGATAGAGTGGAAACCTGCATCATGGAAGGTGATACTTTTGACCGCCTTTGGATTGCTTACTGTAATTGGTTTAGGTAGTTGGTGTGCGTACGGGTTCAACCACGGTACGGCTCGCGAGTTGGCTGAGGCTATTGATAAGAATGATGCAGCAGAAGTGGAACGCTGCCTTGATAATGGAGCTGAAGTGAATGTGATGTATTGTTATAATCAGTTCTTGTATGGTGATGAAGATTTCTGTACACCTCTGTTTCTGGCAGTTCAGAAATATTGTAGCGCAGATGTTCTTCGTGCATTGAAAGCAGCCGGAGCGAAAAGGACGGATCTCAAAGGTGTTAGGAGAAATGAGGATTACGCCAACTCCTCCCTAGATGGTCCTAAGAAGTATAAGTGGGAGCCCATGGAAATTTCTAAGGACTCCGACTCGTATAAAGAGTTCAAAAAGATATTTAAGGAGCCCAAAAAGAAGAAAAAGAAGCGCGATTGATTCCGCGCTCGCGCCCCCTCGCGCTGAGAGAGTTTGAATCCCCCTGTTATTTGAGCAAGCAGGGGGATTCCCGTTGACAGGGGAGGGGGGCAGCGGTTATACTGGCAAGGGTAAGACACCATGAGCATGCAGACACTACCGCCGGGCACACGTATAGGGAATTACAAAATACTCAAGGCATTGGGTAGGGGCGGGTTCGGCGTGGCATATATTGCCTGGGACACGCAGTTGGAGCGCAATGTGGTGCTCAAGGAGTGCTTCCCCACGGCTATATGCACGCGCGATGAGAGCGGTGCCATACGCCCGCAGAGCGCGGAGCTGGAGGGGCATTACCTGCAAGCCATGGTGGATATGCAGCGCGAGGCGCGCACCCTGGCAAAGCTGAACCACGAGCGCGTGGTGCGCGTGTATGATGTGTTCGAGTCGCAGGGCGGCCTGTATTATGTGATGCCGTGGCTGGAGGG
>CAJGCY010000161.1 GCA_904501955.1 uncultured Akkermansia sp.
CGGTAGGCATTCGTGTCAGGGGGCAGGGCTGCCTCCTTTTTGCGGATGATTTCACTCAGTAAGGACATCGACTCGCGGGATGGGTTAAGCACTTCGTTCAGATTAAAAGCCCGCTCTTTTCCTTGGCTTCCTTCTGAATGGTTGCAGCCATGGTGGAGAGTGCGTTGGCTCGGGTGGAGGCCAAGTGTTCCTTCAACCCGCATTCATCCAAGCGGTGCAGGTTAGCGCTTTGAATCTCCGCCGGTGTCAGCCCGGAGAGCAGGCGGATGAAAAGAGCAATCAAGCCCTTCGTAATAAGGGAGTCGCTGTCGGCGTAGATGTTCATCTTGCCATCTGCCAGCTCCGTGCCCACCCATACGCGGCTTTGGCAGCCCTTAATCAGGTTGCCGGGCTTGCGGTACACCTCCGGCATGGCCGGCAGCTTGCGCCCCAGGGAAATGATGAACTCGTACTTCTCCGTCCAGTCCTCGAACACGGACATGTCGTCCAGCAGCGCCTCTATGCGTTCCTCGTAGTTCATGCTGTTATTTGGCGGATGTTGCTAAGGTGTAGAGCACGGCCTTCTGGGCATGCAAGCGGTTCTCTGCCTCGGTGAAGATGACCTGAGCGTGCGCCTCCAGCACCTCATCGGTGATTTCGTACCCGCGGTATGCCGGCAAGCAGTGGAACACGCTGTGACCGGGGGCTGCCAGCTTGAGCAGCTCGGCATTCACTTGGTACGGGAAGAACGCTTGCTCCTTAGTGCCTTTTTCTGCTTCCTGTCCCATGGAAATCCACGTATCGGTGTTAATGACCATGGCATCGCGCACGGCTTCTTCTGCGCTCGTCGTGCAAATGATATTGTCGCAGTTCAGTGCCTCCAGCGTTTCTTGTTTGGGCAGGGCATGCTCGGGACCGGCCAGCGCCAAGGTAAAGCCAAGGTGCTTGGCTGCCCACATCCATGAGCGACCCATATTGTTATCCACGTCGCCCAAGAACGCAATCTTCATGCCTTTCCATGCGCCTACGCCGTATACTTCCTCCAGCGTCAACAGGTCAGCCAAAATCTGGCAGGGATGCTCAAGGTCGGTCAGCGCGTTGATGGTGGGCAACTGAGAGTACTTCGCAAAATCCACCACCTCGTCCTGTCCATAGGTGCGGATGACGGCACCGTGAATCATGCGCCCCAGCACGCGTGCCGTGTCTTTGATGGGCTCGCCGCGCCCCAGCTGTATGTCTCTGGTGGACAAAAACATAGGTCTGCCACCCAGCTCAGATATACCTACCTCAAAGGATACTCGCGTACGCGTGGAGGATTTGGAGAAAATCAACGCCCACGTTTGCCCCGCGAGCGGTTGTTCCGTGTGGTTTCCTCGTTCTGCCTTGAGCTTGTGACCCAAAGCAAGCAGGTCACATATTTGCTCACCGCTCAACTCTTCGATGGAAAGTAATTGCTTCATGGTATCTCTCTGCTGGTGGAAAGCAGGAAATTATCACATTTGCCCCCTCTTGTAAAGTACGTATTGAGTCAGTTTTTTTGCATCTTCAGCGGTCAGCCGTACGCATGGTGTGCATGATGGAGTCCGCCATGTTGCGTACCGTTTCTTCCAATATGTTGGAGAGGTGACTCCCCTCGCGGAAATCCGCCGGTGCAAAGAAATCCACGCGGTGTTGCCCGGATTTCAGGTTGTAACACTTGCGGAAGCTCTTGCGAGTTTCGTCATTAGGGTTGTATACGGCAACACTGGTGCCACCCAGTTGACGCATCACGGTAAAGCAGGGGACATCCGTGGGGCCATCGCCCAAATAAATCATGTGTTTGAACGGAATCGGGCGCAATTCACTATCCATGTGGTCATTCACATCCTCCGTGTATTTCAGCATGCCCTTGTTGATGCGGAACAGGAACTGGGTTTTTGTTGTGTGCGAAATCACGCGCTTCGGGAAATTGATGCATCCATTATGCTCGCTGAACTCACAGGCAAACACCTCCTTCATGTACGGGCGGATGACGGAACCGTCAATGATGGCTTTAATCCCGCTGGAGATAATGTAGTATTCCACATGAATGCCCGCAAAGCGGTGCTCCGGGGTCAGCGCTCGCTGCTCAAATTTCTCGAAAAATTCCGGTATGCCGTGGAAAAAGGTCAACTTCTTACCCAACTCTTTCAATGTATCGTTGCTGACTCCGTCAATGCTCAGTGTGTCGAGCAGCTCCTTCAGGTAACTCAGTTCTCCGTCCCACCCCTCCTCGCGACTGCGGTCATTGCATTTCTTCCAGAATAATTCGGCATTGATGCCGAACTCCGGGAATATCGTATCCTCCTGCATGTTATGCGGGCTCAGCGTTTGGTCAAAGTCGAAGATGAGTGCAATAGTATTTTGCGGTATAGCCATATATTATATATAGCGCTGTTGTCACGCTGTTTCAAGTAAAAATCACGGTCTTTGTGCGTAAATGGGCTGAATTCCATGCTGCAAAACATTTTGTTGGCAGAATTATAGCTTGCATTTGCTTTCTCCTTTTGTTACAGTCGCGCTAAGCGAATAATAATTTGTTATGAAATTTCGTCAAGCCGTCCTTTCCTGCGTAGCGCTTCTTGCCTCCGTGTGTTCTTTTTCTCAGGCTGCAAGAGAGTTGCCCTCTCCTCAACCTTGCATTTACACTTTCCCCAACGGTGAGGTGATGTATGACAATATAGCCACGCTCTTGCCACAATCCGCCATCGGTGATTACGCTTGTACCGTGCTTTCCGGTGGAATCGCCTCGGTGAACGGCTTTTATCCGCTTTCTTCCGCATGTTCCGGCGGTAAGTCTAACGGCAAATTGTCCATTTTGGTCAAGGACGAGTTCGAGCCTACCAAAACATCCTTCGTCAGCCACCTGACTTTGGGTAAAAACATTCATTACTACGGCACCTCACTTTCCGTTCATTCTGCTGCATGCGTGCCCACCAGACTCAATGTCTGCTCCGCTTTTACCCCTTATTCCGCGTTGAACCTTTCCGGCAGAGTGCAGGCGGACCTCTCTCAAGCGCCGCTCGACGGTGTGAAGATTTACTCCGCCGGTGCTACCATTCTGGGCTCGTCGCAAGCCTTCGGTCGCAATACGCCTAATGCGGGCGACTTCATCACCTGGGAAATTGCAGATGATTCCACCATGCTCAGCAATTTCTCCTTTGCGTCCTGCGCCGGTTACAAGGCAGAGTATGGCCAGGTGGATCACGTCCGTGGCGGCTTCATTTTCCAAGGCCGGCGCGTGGAGTCTGCGCCCTCGGATGAATCCGGCTCCGTCATCTACCCCACCCTCAGCATCTTGGGCGATTTCACTACCCCTTGTCCCAAATGTAAGCCCGACAGGCACGTCACCTTCTACTCCGTTTGGGAGGACGGGAACAAAAAACTCAACCTCCCCGGGTCTGATACCCCGCTGTTCATCTGTAACAGTATTGACCCCGCCTTGCCCGGTTTGATGCATGCTTTTGCATTGAATAAGCTGGAAGGCAAGGGCATGGAACCCATACCCACCTCCTTTAATATCCAGTACAAGGATTTGGGGCAGGGTAGCAATGCTGCTGAGTTTGATGCCGTTCTGCACCCGGATGGCCGCGTTCACGTGTTCTTCTTCGCCCTCGGCGGTAAGGCAATGGACCCCTTGGCGGATGCCCGGGTTATCTCCAAACCGGAGGAGTTCGCAGGCTCTGCCACCCTTTATCGCCTCATGCCCGGTGCCGTGTTGGATATGACCCGTGCCGGTGATTTCATCAGCTTAGACAACATCACTGCCGGTACGCTCACCCACGGTGCCGGTATTGTGCAGGTTGCCCCCACCCAGCAGATATCCATCACCTCCGACAAAACCATCCGCCACTCCATTCACGGTGCTGCCTCCATGTCAATCAAGGGTGAAAAGGAGAAGCCCATCACCGTCTCCTTTGAGCGCTTGCTCAAGCCTCGTGTGGACAAGGCTCAAGCCCTCTACGAGCTCAAGGAAATCACGGCGGACCACGCTCGCCTTTACATCGGCCCGGCCAACATCGTCGGCGGTGAGAAAATCGCCAAAGCCTCCATGCTCTTAGGTGAGAGTGCAGAGGTCTTCAACTACGGCGTGCTCAATGCTGATATCCGGGTGAACGCCAGCAGCCGTTTGCTCAACAGCCACTATGCCGGTACCTCCATCCTCAAGCATAAAGCGTGTGGGGATGAGAACGTAAAAATCCCCGTCAAGCCCGAGTGTTATCCCGGCACCATCTCCGGCTCCGTCTTCCTGCGCGAAGGCTCGGAATTCTGCAATTACGGCACCGTCTTGGGTGATATTACCGTCGCTGAAAATGCCGTTCTGTATGGCTGCGGCACATGCAAGGGCTCCGTCACCGTGAGCTCAGGCGGTGTTTACTATGTGGACTACGCCTTGCATAAGTTAGGCTCTTGCCTGCCTTTCGTGGCGGATATGAACACGGATTTCTCCATCCTGCGCCCCGGCAATGAGTGCGCGAATCTCAAGCTCGAGCCCGGCTCCATGCTCGCATTCCGCGTCGGTAAGCCCCTCGTCGGGACGCCTAACATCCTGCATATTGCGGATTCTTTCAGCGCCTCGTCCAATCTCACTATCCGTGTGGATATTGATGGCAGCATTGTGGATTACTTCTCCTCCCCGGATGCAAGAGCCTTGCTCCCCCTCGTCCACCTCCCGGACCCTCACAAAGGCGCTGCCCTGAAGCGCTCCCGGTTCATCATCGCCTCCGGGGCGGCCTTGGTGCAAGATGCCGAGCTCGTATGGAATAAGAAAACCTGCATGCTCTGCCTCTCCGTCAAGCTCAGCAAAGCCGTCAAAAACCACCTCAGGCATTCCAAACCCGCCAAAAAACGCCGATCCCGCCGCTAAAACGTCCCCCCATCCGTTTTACCAAGCAATTCCGCGTGAGCCACACTCGCCTGCCTCGGCGTAGCTGGCACCGCAGCGATGCCGGGAGCGAAGCTTCCCTCCGAGCCCGTGGGTGTGTTTGCGTTGTTTTGAAACGCTCTGTTTAAGTTTCGGTTGTTTTCGAACCGCGCGATAAATCGGAAGTTGAAGTACAGATTGCGAGCGAAGCGCCTGCCTCGGCGTAGCTGCGCAGCAGCGAAGACGGGAGCCTAATTCGGAGCCCCGGAGGGGCGCCATATAATAGCCCGGCGGTGGAGCCCCGCAAGGGGCGGAACCCCGGGAACCGCCCCCAAAAAATAAATGCGAACCCCAGAGGGGTGGCATAAAGCGTGGCGCAAAAATGCCGCATTGTTTCAAAATGCCGCGAACACCAAAAACACGCGCCCACAACGGCTCGGAGCTCCCGTCTTCGCGTCTCGCTTCGCTCGCTTGCTACGCCGTGGCCGGCCGCTTCGCTACGGTCCTCGCCAATATATGTCACCACAGGTTCCCTGGGTTCCATTTCCTTTTTTGTTGCTATACAGGGGTTCGGGGCTTCGAGTCTTCGCTTTCTACGCCCTCGCAGGCCGTTCGCTGGCGCTCACTCCACC
>CAJGCY010000162.1 GCA_904501955.1 uncultured Akkermansia sp.
GCGCTATAAAATAGCCCGGCGGTGGAGCGGCGACGCCGCGGAACCCCGGGTAGCGTAAAAAAAAGAAAATTGAGCCCGGAGCGACGGAGCGAAGCGACGCAGCGTAGGCCGACATATAATGGCGAGGACCGTAGCGAAGCGAAGCTCCGAGCCGGGGTGGGCGTGTGTTTTTGGTGTTTGCGGCATTTTGAAACAATGCGGCATTTTTGCGCCACGCTTTATGCCACCCCTCCGGGGTTCGCATTTGTTTTTTTGGGGCGGTTCCCGGGGTTCCGCCCCTTACGGGGCTCCACCGCCGGGCTATTTTATAGCGCCCCTCCGGGGCTCAAATTTAGGCTCCCGTCTTCGCTGCTGCGCAGCTACGCCGAGGCAGGCGCTGTCGCTCGCAAACTAATCGCCAAATTCCGATTTATCGGGCGGTGGGGGGATGAAAAATCCCGCGGCTTCGGGGGAAGCCGCGGGAGTGGTAAAACATCCGCTCAGTGGCGGGAGCGTGCTTACTTCATCTCGCACACACCCTCCATGGCCACCACGTCAAAGGGCTTGAGGGTGATCTCGATGGGGGTATCCACATCAATGGCGCGGTCCATGATGGGCAGCTGTGTCTGGCCCTCAAAGCTGCTGCGCAGCACCACGGTACCCTTCAGGGTGGGGGGCACATCCAGAATCTCGCGGAGGGTGCCCTTGAGCGTCTTCTCCTTGTCGGAGGAGTTGCGCAGGGAGAGGGTGCACTTCTTCTTATTCCAAGAAGCCCAGCCGTAGATGTCGCCATCCTTCTTTGCCTTGTCCCAGGGGTTTCCACCTACCCAGTGGGTGTCTGCCAGCACATCCTCATTGCGGCGAACCCAAGCAATGCAGCGTGCGAGCTCATCCCACAGCATGCCGTCCTTCTGCGCCATGAGGTCGGCATCCACATAAATCTCCTGCAAGCCGGAGCCACAGGTGAAGGCGGTGCGCATCTCCTTGATGCAGTTTTCCGGCTCTTTGCTCATCACGCGGGGCGGGCCGTTCTTGGTGATGATGGTGCCGTGCGTCATAATGGCGTTGATGGGGCACAGGGGCGCACCGGTCACGTACACCTCGTGCACCAAGCGGTCGCGGTAGGTAATCCAGCGGTCGCGGGCATCACCCATGGTACCCATTTGGTCGAAGTCATTCTCCTGGCGCCAGATGGAGTCCGCATGGAAGAACCAGAAGGGGCTTGCCCATGAGCCCACCGTGGTGTTCAGGTAAATGTCCGGGCGGGCCTCACGCAGGGCTGCCAGCACGCGCAGAATACCCTCTGCATCCTCCAGCGCACCCGGCCCCTTGGAGTGGAACTTGGTGGAGATGCCGTCGAACTTGAAGTAGCGCATGTCGTAGTTCTTCACCATGTAGGTGCAGCGCTCCACAAAGGCGTTGAAGTATACCGGGTTGGAGAGCTCGAAGTTGCTGATGCGGTTGTTGGGGTGCGTCTTGTTCCAGTAAGAGATACGCATGCTCTTGCTGCTGCCGTAGCCACCCACGGGGCCCAGCCAGGTGCCCATGCCGCAGTCCATGCTTCTGCCCACCTCATCAATCTTCGCAAAGCCGTTCGGGAAACCGGCGTGGAAGCCCCACAGGCTGTTGAAGTCGTCCCAACCGTCATCAATCATGAAGACGTCAATCTTCGTGCCACGCTTCTCGAAGAGCTCCTTCTTCCAGGTGTTGATGATGCCCAGAGAAATCTCTTCCGTGGTACGCTTGAGCGGGTCCACATTGTCATGCAGGCGAATACCCACCTCATACCAGTCATTGTAGTGCACCATGGTGCGGTAGGGTACGGGTTTCTCGCGCTCAATGTAGGCCAAGAGGGAGCGGCGCTGCTGGCCGGGGGCGAACAGACCCATCACGGAGTTCACCTTCCAGCTGTCGCCGGGCAGCAGGTTTGTCTTGCGCACCCAGCTGCCGCGTACCAAGTTCTCCGGCACGCTCGGGGTGTCCTCCTCCACACTGCCCATGGGCAGGGATACGCTGATGCTGCCGCTGCTCGTCACGGGCTCCGTCTTCTTCTCCACCCAGTAGCGCAGGTGGTAGTTGCCGGCGGCGGGCACGGCCAAGCGGTAGGTGGCATCCTTGGATTTCTCACCGGTAAAGCCGGGGTGCACATCTTCCGCCACCACCTGACCGCCGCTAGTCACCAGCTGCACGGCTACGATGTTGAGACGGTGGTTGCCGCGCTCATACTTGAAGCTGATGGCGCACTCCCCGCCCTCCGTGAACTTCACGGGACCTTCCGCTGCCAGCAGGTGCTTCACGATGGGGCCGCTCGTCTCATCATACTTGTTGCCATACACGGCGCGGAAGCTCTCCGGCACGGCAAACACGCTGCCGAACATGCCCGGCGTCCACTTCTCCGCATTCCAAGCGCCCTCTTGGGCGGCGCCGGTTTGCCCCACCGTCATCACGGACATGGGGGTCTCCAGCCCGAAGAACATCTTATCCGTCACCACCACGGTGCCGTGCGTCGTATTGCCGGAGATGCTCGGCTTGCCGCATGCCTCCGCAGGGCATACCTGCAGCGGGGTAATCGTGTCGAATGCCACGGGCTTCTTGCCTGCCTTCAGCACATATTCCTGGCGCAGGTAGTGTGAGCCATCGCGCAGCACGGCGCGCCACTCTACGCTGAATGCAGCCCCCGGTGCCGTAAAGGTGGCGCTGATGGCGGTGCCCGGCAGTGCGGCGGATGCCATCGTCTTGGCCTCCTTGCCCAGCTTCTCTACCTTTGGCTTGGTGGCGCTCATCTTCGTGGAGTCCAGCTGCGTGCCGTCCGCCAGTTTGATGGTGAACACCGGCTGTCCCCCGCTCACCAGCAGGGTGCCATCCGCCGCTTTCAGGTTGCTGAAGCTTACGCCGTTCTTCCATGCGAACTCCGCCTGCAGCACGTCGTTACCGATGCGGTAGGTGCTACCTTGCTTCTTCGCCACGGCTTTGCCCGGTGCGTCGCCGGGGTACTCAACAGTCGCAGTGCTTGCACTCGCTACGGCTGTTGCCAGCATTGTGATTACGAATAAGTTTTTTTGCATAAGTTTGCCGTACTTCTTGTACTCCCTCTAATCTACCATATTTCCGCCCCCTTTGGCAAGGGTGAATTCCCTCCCGCTCCCCAAAATTGCACAAAAAAACCGCCGCTCCTTGAAGCGACGGCTTTTTGTTAAGCTGTTTTCGCTCGCTTTACTTGCGACGACGGCGAGCTGCCAAACCGGCCAAGGCCAGCAGGGAAAGCGTGGCGGTGGCGGGCTCAGGAACGGTCGGAGTGTAAGTAATGGAGGCATTGGAAATGCCGGTTACACCTTGGTTCGCCCCCTCGGCAGAACCGTCAATGAGCTTGATGTTTGCCAAATCAACCACATAGCCGGTCTCAATGACGGAAGTGGTGCCGTTGGCCATGCCAAGAGTAATGACGGAACCGGCTGCCGTCACATCGAGTGTGAAGGACATGTTTTTTACGCCGGGCTGGGCATTGCCACCATTGGTGTCTTTGGATACCCAGCTATCCAGCAGCGTATCTGTAGTGGTGCCGGTGGAAGTCCAAGTGAAGGTAGTACCGGAGGTGGAGGTCGGATTTACCCATGCGCGGTCATCCACATTGGTGTTCTCCATGGCAATGTAGGAACCTGCTTGAGTGAATACACCCCAGTTCTCTGCCAGCTTCAAGATGTAACCGGAACCGTAGCCGTTAAAATCCGTACCGGTGAACGTGAGAGTAAGCGTATACTCGGAGGGTTTAAATGCGGAAACCTCTGCCAACTCGGTGTTGAAACCGGCAAAGGTCAGCTCCTTCGTTGTCTCTTCTGCGGCCACGGCAACACCTGCCAAGGCCATGAGAGCGATGATGGTTTTCTTCATGTTTGTGTTAATGGTGTGAAGTGTTTATGCCCGTGGTGAGCTTCATGTTCCTCGCGCGATGGAAAGCATTCGGCTCACACCTCGAACGGGGAGATTCTAGCGTATTTCAAATACGCTGTACAGCCTAAACTTTTGAAAAATACGTTTTTTTTGGAAAAAATGCAAAAAAATGCTTTCACGGGGCTGAAAAACGGCATGGAGAGACCCGCTGATTTTCAATCTCGGCAAGCTCCAAAAGCGTAGTCGAGCAGACTACGTATTTGAAATACGCTATATTTTGTGCGTTCACGCTGCTGCGCTGAAGTGCCAACGCGCGAGGTAACAGGTAGTGGGGCGTGAGCATAAACACTTAACACATTAACAGATAATATGAAAAAGACGCTTATAGCTCTTATCGCCTGCGCCGGTATGGCCGTTGCAGCTGAAGAGACGGAGACGATTACCGGTCTTACTGCGGAGTTTACGACGCCTCCTGTGGTCGCCGGTAACTGCTGGTCCGGTGATTACACATTCACCTTCACCCTGACGGAGGACTACACCCTGGCCGATTTCGGTACGGTGCTGGGCTTCTATCGTGGCAATGCCACCAATGACACTTACGGCTACAACGCCATTGTTTTGGGTGGTACTGATGAGGCTCTTACCCTGACAGTAGGCCGTGGCCGTGCTTACAACACTGTAGATGACGCTACGGGTATTGATGCCGATACGACATTTACATTCGCCGGTGAGGCTACAGATAAAGTTACTTTCACCACGGCGATTCAGAAGGGTGTAGAGTACACTCTGACGGTGACCGGTGGTGATCAGGCCATGACTCCCACGCTGTCTTGGGATGGTGGCACTGAGACTCTCGCTTCCTACAAGGGCAACATGAATGGTAATGCTACTCTTACTTATGTAGCTAACCCCGGCACCATAACTGTTCCTGAGCCTGCCACGGCAACGCTGAGCCTGCTGGCTCTCGCCGGTTTGGCTGTACGCCGTCGTCGCAAGTAAGCATAGACGCACGCTTTATTTAATGGCAACCGCCTTTTCGGGGATACCGGGAAGGCGGTTGTTGCATGTAGTGTGGGGGCGTATTTTGGGTGTTTGCTTCATTTTGAGCCACGCTTTATGCCACCCCTCCGGGGTTCGCATTTATTTTTTTGGGGGCGGTTCCCGGGGTTTGGGGCTTCGAGTCTGCGCTTTCTACGCCCTCACAGGCCGCCCCTTGCGGGGCTCCCGTCTTCGCGTCTCGCTTCACTCGCTTGCTACGCCGTGGCAGGCCACCGCCGGGCTATTTTATAGCGCCCCTCCGGGCTCAAATCTAGGCTCCCGTCTTCGCTGCTGCGCAGCTACGCCGTGGCAGGCGCTAACGCTCGCAAAATTCCCCCACCATCACCCCTTCAACTTCCGATTTATCGCGCTAAGCCGGGTGAGGCGTTTGTAACACTTTTGTAACACTTTTCTGCTCGTCAAGGCGGGAGAATTGTGGTATAAGAACAGCGTAACGAGAAATTTTAACCCCGAAACACACATATATGGCTATACATATTCAAATGAGTGAAGAAGCGGAGTCTCAGCTGAAGAGGGCATCCTTGCGCAAC
>CAJGCY010000163.1 GCA_904501955.1 uncultured Akkermansia sp.
AGGGGCGAAAGACAGTAGCCGGTGGTGGAGCGGCGTAGCCGCGCAACCACCGGTACAACACAAAAAGAAAATGGAGCCCGGAGCGACGGAGCGAAGCGACGCAGCGTAGGCCGACAGACAATGGCTAGGACCGGAGCGAAGCGACGCTCCGAGCCGGGGTGGTGCGTATCTTTTTGTTTTTAAGGAGTTGCGGGTATTACGAATCGCCATAAAACACCTTATGCCCCAAGCCGTGCATTCTGTCGGCCTCCGCGTTGTCGCTAACGCTCCGTCGCTCCGGGCTCGAATATTAGGGGGAAGCCTACCGGTGGTTTCGTCGCTGCGCGACTCCACCACCGGCTATTGTCTTTCGCCCCTATCGGGGCTTAAAATTCCGCTCGCCAACTTCCGATTTATCGCGCGGTGGAGACGAATTAGAAGCTCCCGCAAAAAAGCCCCCGATGTGCCACTTGGGCAATCGGGGGCAAAGGTTTACCTTGCGAGAGCAGGGGGCTTACATGCCGACGATTTCGTAACCGCCGTCCACGTAAATTACCTGACCGGTGATGCTGGCTGCACCGTCGCTGGCCAAGAAGGTAGCCGTAGCGCCGAGCTCCTCAAGCGTACAGGAGCGCTGCAGCGGGCTCTTCTCCTCGTATACCTTGAACATGCCGGTGAAACCGGACACGCCACGGGCGGCGAGAGTCTGCACGGGACCTGCGGAAATGCAGTTCACGCGGATGGGAGCCTCACGACGACCGAGGTCGAAGGCAAGGTACTTGGCGCTCGTCTCAAGCGCAGCCTTGGAAACGGCCATGAGGTTGTAGTTCGGCACCACCTTCTGGCTGGCGTAGTAGGTCAGCGCGGTGATGGAGCCACCGTTGGTCATCATCGGGGCTACAGCACGGGAAAGAGCGATGAGGGAGTAGGCGGAAATCTGCAAGGAGAGGTTCCAAGCATCGCGCGGGATGTCGGAGAAGTGCCCCTCCAGCGTACCCTCTGCCTTCGGAGCGAAGGCGATGGCATGCAGCAGCATGTCCACACGGTCGGTGTGCTCGGACACGAAGGTGAAGAAGTCTGCAATGGACTGGTCGTCAGATACGTCCAAGGCGCATACGGGAGTATCCTCGCCGAAGTTTTCCTTCACGAGCTTGATAACGCCGTCTTTCAAGCGTTCGCCCTGATAGTTGAAGATGAGCTTTGCACCGGCTTCGTGCCAGGCTTTTGCAATACCGAAGGCAATGCTGCGCTTGTTGGCAACGCCGGTGACGATGCCTACCTTACCTGCTAATGGTTTATCGAGTGACATATTAGTGGTTGTATAGGTTGGAAGTTTTAGAAGTGGTAGGGGTTAAGGGGGAATTCCTGGGCGATGATGTGCGCGTAGGTTTGCGTCATGCTTACACCCACTTTTTCCATGTGGTCAATCTGCGCGAGCAGCTCTGCTGAGCCTACAGGCGTGGTCGGTACCACGTACTTGAGGCGGTAGTACACGTAGCCACCCTCAGTGTCCAGCAGTAGCTGGCCTTCCGGCAGGTTGGCATTGAGCGTCAGGAGCAGGATGCTGAGCTCCTGCTGGTCCTCCGGGGCAATGCGTGACCCGAAGTGTACGTCGAACACCAAGCTCGCAGGGTCTTGCAACTCCGTGAACATGAATGTTGCCGGCATTCCCAAGGTGTCTATCGGCAAGTAGGCCAAGCCTATCTTTTCCGCCTTAGGCCCCATGGTAATCCACTGGTAATCCTCGTTGCGGTTGAGGAGATGTTGGCGCACCAGCGCCAGTAAATTGATTTGTTCAGACATATCGATGGCTGGATGAAAATGGTTTGACTTCGGCCTACATTCGCTGGCCTATCCCTCCGTCTGTGTATAATACTACACGGAAGTTCGAGTATAGTCAAGCAAATGTAGTCGGAAATGTTTATTGACCGCTCATTTTCTCGCTGTAGTAGGCTTTACTCAGCTTGGTGGCGATGGAATCCAGCGCGCTCAGCTCCTCTTCCGTGAGGTCTCTGGACAGGCGGTCAAGCTCTGCTTCCATGCGGGCATTAACGTCATGGCAAAGCTCCTCCCCCTTCTCAGACAAACGGATGCAGATGGCGCGGCGGTCTTCAGGGTTGGGGGTGCGCTCAAAGAATCCCTTGTTCACCATGGTTTCCACCAGAAGAGAGGTAGCGGGAACCGTCATATTGAGGTGTGTAGCAAGTGTTTTGAGTGCAATGCCTTGCGGACATTCTTTCGTTAAAATGCGGATTTGGGCAATCGCTGAGCCTTGGCGTAAGGTAAGACCCAGCATTTTTTTCAGGTGAAGCGCAGGTGTTTGCTTGAAGCTGTCGCGACGGATGTCATCTGTCGTGTTCAAAAGCTTCATGAAAACATCGTGAGGTTGCATTTGGAGGGAGGACATGACCCTATTCTACCTGATTTTCAACAATTGTCCAGTAAAAATATTAGACTTAGTAAATTATTATCAGATATCAAAATGTTATTCAGCCTCTGATTGCATGTAAGTCAATCAGAGGCTGACGGGGTGAGTTGCGCCTGTGTCAGCAGCCGTAGACGGCATTGTTGCCGAGCTGCTCCTCGATACGCAGCAGTCTGTTGTATTTGGCAAGTCTGTCCGCGCGGGAGAGGGAGCCGGTCTTGATTTGTCCGGCATTGGTGGCTACAGCCAAATCCGCGATGAAGGAATCTTCCGTTTCACCACTGCGGTGCGAGATGACTGCCGTGTAGGCATTCGTTGTTGCCAATCGCACAGCCTCGAAGGTCTCGCTGAGTGAGCCGATTTGGTTCAGCTTCACCAAGATGGAGTTGGCGACGCCTTTCTCGATGCCCTTGCGCAGGAAGTCAACATTGGTGACGAAGAGGTCATCTCCCACCAACTGGCAGCGGTCACCGATGGTATCCGTCAGCTGCTTCCAGCCCTCCCAATCATTTTCAGCGCAGCCGTCTTCGATGGAAATGATGGGGTAGCGGTTGATGAGCTCAGCGTAGTACGAAGTCAACTCGCTTGCTGTCAGCTTGTCGCCGCTGCTCTTCTTGAAGACGTACAAGCCGCTTTCTGCATCATAGAACTCGGAGGATGCGACGTCCAGCGCAAGGAAGACGTCCTTGCCGGGCTCATATCCGGCGTTGCGGATGGCGCTCATGATGGCATCCAACGCAGCATCGACACTCTTCAGGTTCGGTGCATAGCCACCCTCATCCCCCACGGCGGTGCTCAGCCCGGCCTTGCGCAGCACGGCTGCCAGCTCGTGGAATACCTCCGCCCCGCAGCGCAAGGCTTCGCGGTAGGTCGGCAGTCCCTTGGGGATAATCATGAACTCTTGGAAGTCGATGGGCGCATCGGAGTGTGCCCCGGCGTTCAGCACGTTCATCATCGGTACCGGCAAAATGTGGGCATTCGGCCCGCCCAAGTAGCGGTACAAGGGCTGCCCCGTAGCCGCCGCTGCTGCGCGAGCCGTAGCCAGTGAGATGGCCAGCACGGCATTCGCGCCTACGCGGGATTTGTTGCTTGTGCCGTCCACCTCAAGCATGCGCTTATCCACGCTGATTTGATCCGTGGCATCCATGCCCTGCAAAGCTGCTGCCAGCTCCGTGTTCGCGTACTGCACTGCCTTCTGTACCCCCTTACCGCGGTACCTTGCTTTGTCGCCGTCGCGCAGCTCGCAGGCCTCGTGCTCGCCCGTGCTGGCGCCGCTCGGCACGCTTGCCAGCCCGTAGCTCCCTCCCTCAAGCCACACCTCGGCTTCTACCGTCGGGTTCCCGCGGGAGTCCAGTACCTCCCTCGCTACTATTTTGCTGATGTTGGTTTTCATGTTTGTGTCCTTTCTTGTGTTGTTGAAAATTACCGGTGTTAGCATAAGCTAACTTTCTGGCGCTATTTTACAGATTTTTGGGAATAATGCAAGCAAAATTATTAGTTGTGCCTAACTTTTTATTGTTTTTTTGCACAAAAGAATAAAATTGACAATAATTTTGAAAGAAGTAGGATAAAAATAGCGTACAGATATATAGAGAGCCATGAAACTGCACACATTACTCCTGACCATACCGATGCTGCTGCTGCCGATGCAGGCTGCAGAGACCGGGGCCGATGCCCGCCTGCGTGAGGCTATTCAGAAACGCGTGTACGCATCTGATGCCATACCTGCTCAGATTGATGAAATTCGCGCCGCTATAGGGGAGGGGGCTGACCCGAACTCTCCCGTTGACGGAAAGACGCCCATGGATTTGGCGGATAAAATAGGATGGGATTGGCAGCGGGCTCATGTACGTCAGGCGCTGACTCTCGGTGGCGCAAAAGCAACCCCTACCCAAGCTCAGCAAATGTTGATGTTCGGTGTGGTCTATGGCTATCCTCAGTTTGTCAAGCAAGCCCTTGCTTGTGGCGCCAAACCGGATGATTTTATTGAAGGAGAGGGCGATATATATTGGCACTGCTGCGGTTATAGTTTTCTCTACGCACTTTTGCACGGTTTTGAGTGTCACTATGATGGTGAGCAGGTGCCTTGCTTGGAGCTGATGCTGAAAGCAGGCGCCAATCCCAACATCCGCAATAAGAAAGATGGTTTGGTCCCGCTGCAGTGCCCCCGCAACAGTCCGGAAGAGCTAGCGTTGCTTTTGCAATATGGGGCAGATGCGAACGTTACGGATGAAAAGGGGCGTAACGTGCTGATGCGGAAACTTGAACATAGCCAGTTCCCTTACGGTTTCGAGCAAATGATTCCACTCTTCACCTCCGCCGGGGTGCAAATCAATCATCGTGATTCACAGGGACTCACCGTGATGGATTATGCCTTGCTCATTCACAACAACGCCATACAATCAAATAGATGCCACCCCAATGATTTGAAACGGAATACCACCATTGTGGAGCAGTTGCGCTCCCTCGGGTTTAAGACCTCTGCCGAACTTCAGCAATAAGAGTCACCGCCAAGAAGGAGGAGAACTACGGAGCCGTTTAAGACCTCTGCCGAACTTCAGCAATAAGAGTCTGTTCGTTCATGAAATTGATAAAGCGAGGTCTGCACGCGATATGTACATTAGTAGCGGCTCATGCTTTGCTATGCTGGCTGGGCTCATTGCTTGTGTTTTGTATCACCTCGTGATAAAGAGAGGGCGTATTCTGAGCTTATCCGGGGTGTGGAGGTGTTGGGTATTGCCGATGATGGTGGGGAAATGTGAAATTAAGGCAATTTTCAAGTTGCCCTGAGCGATAAATCGGAATTTGGAGGGGGCATTGCGAGCGTATGCGAGCGGAATTCAAAGCCCCGCAAAGCGGGGCGACGGACGTTAGGCAGGGGTGGAGCGGCGAAGCCGCGGAACCCCTGTTAGGGTAAGAAATTTAAATGGAACCCAGGGAACCTGTGGTGACAGAATGCGTGGCTTAAATTGCCGTATCGACCACAAAACAAATGC
>CAJGCY010000164.1 GCA_904501955.1 uncultured Akkermansia sp.
CTGCGTCGCTTCGCTCCGTCGCTCCGGGCTCCATTTTCTTTTTGTGTTGTACCGGTGGTTGCGCGGCTACGCCGCTCCACCACCGGCTACTGTCTTTCGCCCCTTACGGGGCTCCAATTTAGGCTCGCTTGCGCTCGCAATTTCCCCTTCAAATTCCGATTTATCGCGCACTGAGGTCATATCAGGATTTCTCTCATTTCTCCCAACCTTCCCATTTTCGCCCGCAACCCTAGCGTTGCGGGCTTTTTTGCTTGCAAAATAACGGGGCGGTGATATACTGGCGACGTTATGGGGTGCGTGGCCGTCATTATCTCAATTATCCTTCTTTCTATCGTCATAGGGATTGTTGATAAGCATCCGAATGTCGCCTTGGGGCTATTCCTACTGTTTATCGGCACGTGGATAGCGGGCGGCATCTGCGTATACCGCACCAAGCGCAGGCAAAAGCAGGCACGGGAGGAGGCCGAAGCCCTGCTGGAGAAGATAGAGAAAGAGCAGGGGCTCCCCTACTCCACCCCGTTCATTTTCACGGATGCCGAGCTGGAGCTCGCCACCATTCTCCAGGTGTATGAGAAAAAGAAAATGTTCGGCATCTTACGCTACAATATAGACAACAACTCCGCCAACTACATGGTGTACCACTACCATGAGCTGGATGACTGGGAAACGGACATCCAACAAACGGAAGCCTTCGGCCGACCGCACAAAATATCAAGCATCTGCATTCTCCTGCGCATCAACAGCCAAGAGCTCAGGCTCACCATACACACCGGCTGCGAGCTCAACGTCGCCGACTGCCAAGAGCAACTCCGCACCATGCGCAACCTGGAGCGCCAGCTCTCCTACATCAAACCCTCCGCATAACCCTTTCCGCCCCCCTCCCCATGCCCCGGCCCGACATCCATGAGCACCTGAACCGCTTTTTCAACAAAGCACGCACCTACGTGCGCGACTCCTGCGAGTGCTCCGACCATGACTTTCAGGACTCCCTGCAGCTGGACCTCATGAACTTCGCCATCAGCATCTCCGCGGCGGATGGGCACATCTCCCCGGAGCAGCGTCTCAAAATCGCGGAGCTCTTCCACCACAACCTCTCGGAAAAAGCCTGGTTTGAGTACCTGCACGAGCGCAAGCTGCTGACGGAAGAGTACCGCAAGAGCGTGCCCTACACCTTCGTGCAGCTCATCAAGGCGGAAAACACGCTGCGCACCGCGGAGGAAGAGCCCTCCCCCTCCAAGGATTTCGTGGAGCTGTACTCCTTCATCTCCAACATCATCTTACAACATGATACGGCGGATGCGGACAAAGCTCACCAATTCCGCAACGAGCTGCTTGCCAACATGCGCCGCTACGCTGCCAAGACACTCAATTTCCCCTGGTGCACCGCCCCCGCCCGCACCGAGCAGCAGGACTCTGCCGCCACGGCAAGCGCCCACACCACCGCCCCCACCATCAAGAGACAAGCCCCTCCCTCCAACCTCCGCACCTTCAGCATCTTCCGCAACGGGCAAAAGCAGGACATCCAGGTCTTCTGCAACCTCTTCGGCGCCGGTGGCAAAGGGTTGCCCGCCACCACCCTCCCCGCTGCTGCTCTGCAAAAACGCACCGAGACCCCGGAGCAACTCCCGCAGTTCTCCGCCCCCGCAGGCACGCCACCACCACCCTCCGTTCCGGAGCTCCCCACGGCAGAGCCCGCACCGCAAGCCGCCGCCACCATGGAGCAGCTCCTGCAGCAGCTCCACGACCTCATCGGCCTCTCTGCCGTGAAAAAAGACGTCACCTCCCTCATCCACATGCAGGAGATGAAGCGTAAGCGCGCCGCCCGCGGCATCAAAAGCCCCCACACCTCGAACCACCTCGTCTTTTACGGCAACCCCGGCACCGGTAAAACCACCGTCGCTCGCATCCTCGCAAAAATCTACCACGCCATGGGCGTCCTCCCCTCCGATCACGTGGTGGAGGTGGACCGCTCCGGCCTCGTCGCAGGCTTTGTCGGCCAAACCGCCATCAAAACTCAAGAGGTCATCCAAAAAGCCATGGGCGGCGTCCTCTTCATCGATGAGGCTTACACCCTCACACGCTCCGACAAACAGGGAGACTACGGCCAGGAAGCCGTGGATACCATCCTCAAAGCCATGGAGGACCACCGAGATGCCTTCATCGTCATCGTTGCCGGGTACCCCGACCTCATGCAGCAATTCATCCAATCCAACCCCGGCCTCTCCTCCCGCTTCAACAAGTTCATTCACTTCGAGGACTACTCCCCCACCGAGCTATTGGACATCTTCCGCCTCATGTGCCGCAATGCCTGCTATGAGCTTGAGCCCGAGGCCGCTCAACTCGTCTCCTCCCTGCTCGAGCACCGCCACGCCCACCGCTCAAAAGACTTTGCCAACGCTCGTGAGGCACGCAACATCTTCGAAAAAGTCATCACCCACCAAGCCTCCCGCCTCTTCGACGTCCCCTCCCCCTCCGACCAAGAACTCACCCTCATCAAAGCAGCGGATGTTCTCCCCGAATTCGAGGAGTGAAGGAAATGAGCTACACAAACACCGTATTATCCAGCAAATAGCGGCGAAATGCCCAGCGGTGATACAATATGTGATGAGTTAGCGCGGCATCAAAGGGCGAGCGTTCAGCTAAATAAGCGGCTCGACAATCAGCACACCACGGCGTTTCTGCGTTTAAGCCGAAAATGCGAGCCTCGAGCACGCGGGGGATGAGGTATTCATACGAATGCCAGAAATCATAGTAATACCTGCGTGGTAACATGCCTACAAGTGAGCGTACGGATAGCTCTTGAGTATCGCGCATTTTGCGCATTAGCTCAAGCCAGGGCATTAGCAAACCTTCATTTGACAAATTGCATCGGTATTGCTGTTTTTCCAACTTACGCCATTCTTGCTCAGCGTTTATTCGGCAAAATGGCATCAACTCATCCCCTAACACCAAAGCAGGAACATCATAACGAGAATCTACCATATCGAGGTCCTGCAAATACCAACAATCGTGCGCATATATGGCATTGATGACATCACCCAGCTCAAAACAGCACCCTACAGGTGGCTGAATAGTTGCAAGCAAACACTGCAAGGATTCTTCCACTGCTACCCCCAAACGGTGAGAACATCCTCCATACCAACGCTGAATGCAAGCATCATAACTTTCTCCCCTAATGTTAACAGGCTCACCCGATTCTGGCTGAATTTCCGCAATGGGGGCAAACAACGCCAACAAATCAGTTTTTATCGATGCCTCATCTGCTCCACTTTTATCATGCAATATCTGAGACAACCGATGTAGGTCAATTCCGAACGTAAACGGAACAACATGCTCAGGCATGTTAGGATACAGGGTAGCGATGGAGTATGAAGAATGCACCCCACGAGCTTACCGGATTAAAAGAACTCCGGCAAGGCTAAAGGTAAATATATTTACCACTCCGCAATAAAAAAGGGGGGCTTAATCAACAAGCCCCGCCTCTTTCATGATTTGGACAAGCACCTGTGCCATTTCCTTATCAATCTGGATATTCTGGCAGGCCTTGCCCTCTTTCATGCGCTCCGCTGAGCTAAATGTGCGCAGGCTGAGGATGGTCTCCCCACCCTGCTCGAACACGTGATAATCAGCCAGCGCCACTTGATGCACGCTGTAATGCGCCAAGGGCTTACCCTTGACAAATAAAGATGGTTGCAATTTAGCCATATTACTACTGCTTAGGTTTCAAAGCTTACACCAACTCGTCCTCCTCCTCCTCGAATTGCGGTTCCTCGGCGCCTTCGGCGAAGAGCTCGTAGGCGATGGAATCGGTGATGAGGACATCGGCAAATTGGCCGACGGGGAGAGCGGGGTCTACATGGATGGAGCCGTCGACATCCGGGGCATCCCAAGGGCCGCGGGCGATGCCGGGGGCATCCACCAGCACGCGGATGGTTTGGCCGATGGCGTCTTGACCGATTTCGTCCGCGATGCCGGCAAGAATCATGGAGAGCTCATTGGCGCGGCGCTTGCGGGTGGCGTGGTGCACCTGGTTCTTCATTTTGGCGGCGAGGGAGCCCTCCTCACGGGAATAGGGGAAGACCCCGGCGCGCTCAAAGCGGAACTCACGGATGAAGTCGCGGAGCTCGGCGTGGTCCTCCTCCGTCTCACCGGGGAGGCCGCTGATGAAGGTGGTGCGGATGCCGATGGTGGGGACGGCGGCGCGGAGGTCGCGGATGAGCTTGCGGATGTAGTCGCCATCCGTCTTGCGGCGCTGCTCCTCCAAGATGTGGGCGGAGATGTGCTGCAGGGGGATGTCCACATACTTGACCACCTTGTCGCAGGAGGCTAACACCTCGATAAGCTCCGAGCTCCAGTGGGCGGGGTGGGTGTAGAGCACGCGCACCCAGAACTCACCGGGGAGCGCATTGATTTCACGCAGGAGGGTGGCGAGGGATTCCCCGCGGGCGGAGTCCACACCGCTGGTTTTGGTGGCGCCGCCCTCCCACTTGTCCATACCGTAGTAGGTGGTGTCTTGGGCGATGAGGTTGATTTCCTTCACCCCGGCGTCGACCAGGGCGCGGACCTCGCGGAGGATGGAGGCCTGGGGGCGGCTGCGGTGACCGCCGCGGATGCGGGGGATGACGCAGTAGGCGCAGGCGTGGTTGCAGCCCTCCGCAATTTTCACGTAGGCGAAGTGGCTACCGGTGAGGCGGTAGCGGGTATCACCGAAATCCGGCATGAGCTTGGAGACCTTGGTGGTGTACACCTTCTCCGCGGTGCCTGCCAGGCAGGCGCTCACGATGTCCGCCACCTCAAGCACCTTGTCCACGCCGATGAAGCAGTCCACCTCCGGCATGAGCTTAATGAGGTCATGCGCATAGCGCTGGGAGAGGCAACCGGCAACAAGGATTTTCTGCTCGGCGGGGGCTTCCCCCTCGTCACGGGCGCGAGTGGCAGCAAAGATGGTATCAATGGCCTCCTGCTTGGCGGGGTCGATGAAAGCGCAGGTGTTGATGATGAGGGCGGCGGCCTCATGCGGCTCTACCTTGGAGTAGCCGGCGTTGATGAGGCGGTCCGCCATGACCTCAGAATCCACCAGATTCTTAGCACAACCGAGAGAAATAATTGCAAAACTTGCTGCCATGCGCAGAGCATACCATATTTTGCGCCATTTGTGAAGCGCGAAAAACGGAAAGGTGCGCATAAAAGAGAGGCTGATATACATCTACCAAACGACAAAGAGCCCGATAAATCGGAAGTTGGCGAGCGCAAGCGAGCGGAATTCAGAGCCCCGCCACGCGGGGCGAAAGTGTAATAGCCCAAGGTGGAGCTGCCTCAGCAGCGTAACCTTGGGTAGCGTAAAAAAATGAAATTGAGCCCGGAGCGACGGAGCGCAAGCGACGCAGCGTAGGCCGACA
>CAJGCY010000165.1 GCA_904501955.1 uncultured Akkermansia sp.
CTTCCGCGGCTTCACGGATGAGCCATTGATGCTCAGCCAAGTGTTGCAGCGCTGCTATGTCAACGTGAATGAGGCAGGCACCGAGGCAGCTGCCGTAACATTGGCCGAGGAGGAGGAAGGCTGCTGTGCGGAGGATGAGCTACCCACCCCCAAGAAAATCATCTTCAACCGCCCCTTTATCTGGGTAATAGGTGACCTCAACTCCGCAGCACCGCCGTTCTTCATGGGCTTGTTTGAAAAACCATAAGAGAAGCCGCTTCAGTCCCATCAATACACGCAAGGCTAATCCGTATGAGGGACTGAAGTCCCTCGCTCCGATTGAATGAATGTTACAAACTCCCCGCAAACCTCCGATTTATAGAGGGCATCAAATCCCCGGCGGGGGATGCAAAAAGCCGTGCAAGAAAACTTGCACGGCTTTTTGAGAATGAATAGCTCGACGCTTGAGCAACTTACGCCTGGGGCTGCTCGGCAGCGGCGGCGGCGGCCTTCTCGGCCTCGAGCTTCTGGCGCAGCTTCTCCGGCAGCTTCACCTGAATGTGAATATCGCGCAGCTGATTGGGCTCTGCGGGAGCGGGAGACTCGCTCATGAGATCCGCACCGCGGTTGTTCTTCGGGAAGGCAATCACCTCGCGGATGGACTCACACTTGCCGATGAGCATCACGACGCGGTCAAGACCGAGGGCAAGACCGCCGTGGGGCGGAGCACCGAAGGAGAATGCAGCCAGCAGGTGACCGAACTGTTCCTCGATGGTGGCATCATCCAGACCGAGGGCGCGGAAGGTGGCGTCTTGGAGGTCCTTCTCGTGAATACGGATGGAACCGCCACCGAGCTCATTGCCGTTGAAGATGATATCGTAAGCCTCTGCGCAGATATCGGTGGAGATTTCGCCCTTGAGCACCTTCTCCACGTCCTCCGGAACGGGGCGTGTGAAGGGGTGGTGAATAGCGCAGTAGCGCTGCTCTTCAGCATCCCAACCGAACAGGGGGAAGCGGTTCACCCAGAAGAGGTCAATCTCATCATTGCCCTTGAGCAACTCCATGTACTCACCGCAGGCCAGACGCACACGACCGAGGATGGTGCAGCTCTGCTCCCAATCACCGGCGGCAAAGAAGATGCAGTCGCCGCTCTCGATATTGAGGCGCTCCTTGAGAGCCTCCACCTCCGTGGCGGAGAGGCGCTTGGTGATGGGGCTCTTCCACTCCTTGAGGTCGTTCACGTCGCGCACCTTGATGTAGGCCAAGCCCTTGGCACCGGCCTCGATGGCGGTCTGAGTCAGGGAATCCACCTGACCGACGGAGGGGTTGAAGCCCTTGGCATTGATAGCCTTCACCACGCCACCATTGGCAACGGCGCCGGAGAATACGCGGAACTCGCTGTTGGCGAAGATGTCAGAGCACTCCGTAATCTTCATCTCGAAGCGGCGCTCGGGCTTGTCGGAACCGTACTGGTCCATGGCATCCTTCCAAGTCATGCGGGGGAAGGGCGTGACGATGTCGCGGCCGACGGACTCCTTGAACACGCGCTTGAGCATGTTCTCAATCCAGGTATAAATGTCCTCCGGGGTAATGAAAGAAGCCTCGATATCAATCTGCGTGAACTCGGGCTGGCGGTCGGCACGCAAGTCTTCATCGCGGAAGCAGCGAGCCACCTGGAAGTACTTCTCCATGCCGGCAACCATGAGCAGCTGCTTGTACTGCTGCGGAGCCTGCGGCAGGGCGTAGAATGTACCGGGATTCAGACGGCTGGGCACCAAGAAGTCGCGAGCACCCTCCGGCGTGCTCTTGGAAAGAATGGGCGTCTCAATCTCCAAGAAGCCCTGCTCGTCCAAATAGTCGCGCATGGTCTTGGTGATGCGGTGGCGCAGAATCATATTGCGCTGCATCTCAGTGCGGCGCAGGTCGAGGAAGCGGTACTTGAGGCGAATATCCTCGTTGGCGACGTTGCGATCCAGCTGGAAGGGCAGCACAGCGGCGCGGTTGAGCACCGTCATGGCGCTGGCGTCCACCTCAATCTCACCGGTAGCCAAATCGGGGTTCGTAGCATCAACCTCATCCGTCTTCAGGCGGGCTACCACCTGACCGCTCACCTGAATCACACTCTCAACGCGAAGATTCTCAGCATTATTAGCAAGATCGGCATTATTCTCAGGGTGGAACACAACCTGAGTTTTTCCTGCGCGGTCACGGAGGTCGATGAAAATCACACCACCATGGTCGCGTACGGTATCCACCCAGCCAACAAGCGTCACTTGCTTGCCGACATCACTAAGGCGGAGCTCTTCGCACGTATGGGTACGGTAACTGTTCATATTTGTATGCTTGCTAATAATTTATGCCTCATTTCACAACATGAAGCGCGTGAAATTCTACCCCTCTCTCCCTGAAAGTCAAGAAAAATTTACGTCTGCAACATTTTCTACAATCCGGCACCTCGCCAGAACACAACAGCATCCTTTTTCAGGGCCGGAGCCATGTAACGGGAGCGCAGCAAAGTGGCATCCCGATGCCCCATTTCCAGCTGCAACTCCGGGATATTGCGAAAATATGCGGCATGGTACGAGGCAAAGGTGTGCCGACAAGCATCTGCCTGCCACGTAGCAAAACCGGCAGCATGCCGCAATGCATGCCACTTCCTCTCCCAATCACGGGGAATACGGCAATCTTCTTGCCGCAGCCCCTGCACACCTCGCAAGGGAACGATGCGCCCGCCTCCGGTTTTGCTGACTTGGGGGCGTATGATAACAATCTGCTCCTCCCAACTGATATCGCTCATCTGTAAGCGGCTTACCTCAGCAGGGCGCAAACCACTATACAACAGCAGCGACAAAGAAAAGCGCATATCTCGGTGTTCCGGTCGCCGTGCGGCAAGCTTCAGTTTATCAACCTCCGCCGGTGCGAGCGGTTTGATTGGATTCTCCTGTACCTTAGGTACTTCTATCTTGGTAACGGGATTCACATCACACCATTCCTGACGAATGCCATACGCAAAAACGCTGTGCAGCACGGCGCGGCCTTTCACATAACTACTCTGACTTGCCCCGAATGCCTCTGCCAATATGTGCCGACATTGGGCTGTGGTCATGCTACGCAGAGACAATTCACCAACATCCTCTACGCGCAAAATACGGCGGATAAAGTGCCTTAAATCACGGAGTGATGCCGGTCGCAAGTTTTTCCTCGCCTCCACACTCGCCCAAGCTGCTTCTGAAAGCGTAACTGTCTGCGAAGCGGATTTCATCACCTCCACGCCGGCGCGCAGCGTGTCTCGCAACAAGTTGATGAGCTCCAATCGAGTGAGCTCACGAGGTAAATCTCCCAATAGCTCAATCGTCTCCAAAATCAAACGAGCAATATCGCTTTGCGTCAACTCCACATCTTTCATCAGCTCGACAGCTACTCTTTCAGTCTTCATCGTTAGTTCGATTTCATCCTTCATAATGCAGATGTCAAGGTAAAAATGACACAATGACTCAAATATACTTAAAATGAATAAGTGAAAAGGTTTTGATATGTAGTATGCGAAGCTCGGCTGAGGTATGGTGGGGCATTTATAGTCGCGCTCTTATTGTGATGCATAATCCTTTATGTTACCCTCTGCATTATGAAATCATACACTAAAACAAGTTTCAGATGCCGTTTTTTTCGCAACAGAATTCTAGCTGAAAAGCCGGAAGGAGAGCGGGAATCAGACACTGACCGACAAAATATAAGAGGAATCATCCATGTGGAAGTATTTTACAGCAGCAGCCGTATTTGCCGGGATAGCACCATGCCTTTGCATGGCGCAAGATGCTGAGGTATTGGAAAAAGCCATTCTGAGCCGAGCCCCGCTGAGCAAGATTGAAGCGCTCATCAAAAACGGCGTTGATGTCAATACGGAAGTGGAAATTATACCGGGGTACAAGATTCCTCTGCTTTGCGCTTTGGTGCATGATGCTGTGTACCAAGAGGAATTTGAAAGCAAACCGCTGGGGCTGCCGTATGATGCAGCAGAGGCGGCAGAAATGCTGCTGCGCAACGGTGCCAATCCGAACATACGCGACCACATGGGGCGCACACCCCTGCACTTCACCTGCCACGCGATGGCTCAGCATCACCTCCTGCAAGCAGGCGCCGACCCCAAATTAGCAGATGAAGACGGCAACCTACCGGAGGTACCGGAGGCAGCCGGCATTGCTACAGAGGGGGCTCCCATTTACGAGGATTTGACGGAAGATATGACCCCGGCGCAGATTCGCGAGCTGGGTGTGTGCTACGCTGAGGGCAAAAACGGTAAAGCCGTGAATGAAGAAAAAGCGGTGGATCTTTACCAATTGGCAGCCCACGCAGGCGACAGCACGGCAGCCCGCTGGATGGGCTGGCGCTACCGCCAAGGTCGAGGGGTACCGAAAGACCGCGAACAATCCAATTACTTCTTCTCGCTCGCAGCTGCAGCCGGCGATGCCGCAGCCATGAAAGCGCTGGATGACCTCGCGCCTGAAAAAGTCGGTGGCAAATCACTCTCTTTCCGTTGCATAAGCGAAAAAGCGGAGAATCCGCAACCCACGCGTGATGAAAACGCCTACGCGTTCCTGACGCCGGGTGGAGATGCCCGTTACGTTGTGACGTGGCAGCTCAGCAACAACGAAACCGGAGGCACCACTTCTCAAGACGGAGATGACTACACCAAGACCTCTACAACTTACCGCAAAACAAGCAAAAATGCAGCAACCGTGACCTATTCTTTTGAATCGGCACACGGCGGAGGCAACACAAGCCAATGGTACACGCGCACCTTTGAGCTCACCTTCACCTCCCCGACAAACGGTTATGCAACATGCACCGTTACCGGTAAACCCTCGACCATTCAGGCTGATAAAATCATTTACACAGGAACGTTCACACTGGAATAAATTTCACCGCTGCTTGCAGCATCTTTATTAACAACAAACTCAATAACACCAACCATGGCTGTAGAAGAAGTAACAACGGAAGGCTGGGGCAGTCGCCTCGGCGGCTCCTTCAAAGGAGTGATAGCCGGCGGCGTTCTCTTCCTGGCAGGTATTCCCCTGCTGTTCTGGAATGAGGGCCGAGCCGTCAAAACAACCCAAGCCCTCGAAGAGGGCGAATCCGTCTGCGTATCCGTACCGAGTATCGATACTGTAGACGCACTCAATGAGGGCAAGCTCATCCACGCCACCGGCACAGCCGTGACCCAAGATGAGCTCAGCGATGACCTGTTCCCGTGCATCCACACGAAGGGCATGAAGCTGCGCCGCACGGTAGAATACTATCAGTGGGTAGAGAACCAATCCACTCGTGAGGAGAAGCAACTGGGTGGTAGCGTAAAGAAGATTACCACCTATACATACAC
>CAJGCY010000166.1 GCA_904501955.1 uncultured Akkermansia sp.
CCACGCACTCGCTATTGATATGACACCCGTTGGCACGGGTTCAGAGTTCCGCTCGCCTGCGGCTCGCAAACTGCACGCCAACTTCCGATTTATCGAGCAGAGCAACCGGCGGCATTAACCTGAACTTTAACTGCACCACAAAAAAAACTCCCCGGTGATCAGCCGGAGAGTTTTTTTGAAACTGTGTGTCGCGTGGTGGGGGCGCTCAGCGTGTACTGCAGTGCCACGCGTGGCTCACCATCCGCGGTGCGTGAGAGATTTACTTGGAGGAGTCCAGGCGAGAGTAGCCGTACTTGGACTGGAAGCCAAGCTCTTCCGGGAACTCGGAGAAGCCGGACCAAGTGTTGTACTCCTTGAGACCGCTGCGGCCGCAGCTGCCCTGGTAGGGCGGGCGGTAGGTGCACTTGTAGGTCGGAGCCCAGAAGGTTACGAGCTCATACAGACCATAGCCCATGCGGGTGGCGGTGCGGGTGAAACCCTCCACGATGCCGACGGAGTAACCGGCATAGTTACCCTCCTCAGAGTTCCAACGGAGGATGGTCACGGGAATTTCTTCCACAGCCCAGAAAATGTTGCCCAATGCACGGCCAAGCTTGCGGGTGGCGGTGTACTCAGATGCAGGCGGAGCCTGGATGTCGGCATACGTCGTGCCGGCGAGTGCGAAAAGAAGTGTAGAAAGGAGTAAGCGCTTCATGACAAAATCAGTGATACCATATTGTTTCTGCCCTTGCAAGTAAAAAGAAGAGGAATTCTCAAAATTTTCGGAAAATTCAGGCTTGCAAGGAGCCAAAATCGGGGATTTCGGTGGAAATTTCCTCATCGGTGAGGTAACAACCGGGGTCGGAACCGAACCAATGACCATTCGCAAAGGCTGCACGCGTGCGGAAGCCACCGCCGCAAAGGGCAAAGTGCTTGCAGGTGGCGCAGCGACCGCTGAGCAGCTTCTGGCGCTCCGCCGGGTCCTCCGCTCCGCGCAGTTTTTGCAGCTCGGCGGCGGAGGGGGCGGATGTAGCCTCCCACACCTCACTGAACTTCTGCGTTTTGACGTTGCCGAGGGTGACACTCTGCCAGAACTGGTCGGGGTGTATGTTGCCCTGCGTGTCAATGTTGGCAATACCGCGGCCGGAGGAGTTGGCGCCACCGCCGTTCCACTGCAGCAGCTTGAGGGTTTGCGCTGCAAGGGGGGAGCCCTCCCTGAGCTGGCGCAGCAAGATGTAAATGCCGTCTGCCGGCTGTGTCACCGTGAGCAGCTCGCGTGTCTGCCCGCTCTTGTGCCACGCCTCTGCGCGGGCAATGAGCATATCCATGGCGGCGCGAGCCTCCTCCGGGTGCAGGCTGGCTACATCCACACCGCGCCCCGTGGGCACCAGGTGGTAGAAGCACACGCGCTGGATGCCCTCTTGCTCGATGAAGTTGAGAATCTCCTCCATGCTCTGCACATTGTTGCGGGTGAGGGTAAGGCGCAAGCCGGTCTTTTGCCCGGCTGCCTCGCAGTTTTTGAAGCCGCGGATGGCGCCGTTGAATGCCCCCTGCACACCGCGGAAGCTATCATGCACAGCACCGATGCCATCCAGAGAGATGCCCACGTACGCCACGCCGAGCTCCTTGAACATGGCGGCGTATTCCGGGGTGATGCGCGTGCCGTTGGTGGAGATGGTTACCTTCAGCCCGCGCTCCGTGGCGCGCTGCAATATCTGCGGCAGCTGCGGGTGGAGCAGGGGCTCACCACCGGAGAGCAACAGGGCGTTCACCTTGTAGTCCGCCAAGTCATCTATCACGGCGCAGCACTGCTCCCAAGTGAGCTCACCGGGGTACTGCTGCGCGTGTGAGTCCGCATAGCAGTGCACGCAGCGCAGGTTGCAGGTGCGGGTGATGTTCCATACCACAATGGGCTTGCGCGTGCGGGAAGAGGTGGGGGAGCAGGCGGCGGTACTGGCGTGCGGACCGTGCGCACCGTGGCCCAAGCCGTAGCGAATGTGGTCTGCGGGCTGCTCTGCACCGCACCAAAGGCGTGTGATGTTAATCATGGCGTCAGTTAAAAATCGTGTTAATCCTTGCGGCAGGCTGCCGGTATGTAGTTGCACAGGGGCTCCGCTCCCATCATGCCCAGCCCGGAACCGTAAGCGCGTGCTCGCGAGCCACCGCATACCTTGCGGTACTCACACTTGCCGCACTTGCCCTCCAGCGCGTCATCATTGCGCAGCTCGGTGAAGATGGGGTGCGTGCGGTACAGCGTCGCAAGGTCATCCGTGCGTATATTGCCCGCCGTGAGGGGCAGGAACCCGCTCGGTTGCACCTCGCCCGTGTGTGAGATGAAGAGCACGCCCTTGCCGTCGCGCGTGGGCACCATGTGGCGCGGGGCTTGCCCGCCACGGCGCGCTGCCTGCATGAGCACGCGGCGGTAGTGGTGCCCCTCCGTGGTCTTGATGGCAAAGGGAAGCTCCGCACGCAGTGCCTCCAAGCGCTGCCATACGCTCTCCAAATCCTCCGCCGTGGGCAAATCTTCCAGCGAGGCTCGGCCGGTCGGCACCAGTACGAACACGCTCCATACATCCGGCTTCAGCTCGCGCATCAGCTCGATGAAGGCATCCAACTCCCCGAGGGTGGACTTGGCCAGCGTGGTGTTCACCTGCAGCTGGATGCCCGCCTCCATCACAGCACGGGCTGCCTGCAGGGTGCGCTCGAAGGTATGCGGCACACCGCGGAAGCGGTCATGCGTCTCCTGTGTGGCGCCGTCCAAGCTCAGGCTCAGGCTCACCACGCCCGCCTCCTTCAGCCGGTGGAAATCCGTGTGCACCAAGCGAGGCGTGGCGGCGGGGCTCAGCGCCACGCGCAGGCCTTTCGCCGTCGCTGCGCGGATGATGTCGTGGAGGTCCGCACGCATCATCGGGTCGCCACCCGTCAGCACCAGCATCGGCGGGCGCAGCTCCGCTATCTTGTCCACCAGCGCCAGCGCCTCCTCATGCGTCAGCTCCTCCGGGTGCGCTTTCGGCTGCGCGATGGCACGGCAATGCTTGCAGGCAAGGGCGCAGGCGCGCGTTACCTCCCAGAACAAGATGAACGGTCTCTCGTTAAAGTCGATGGCTGCTGTGTGCGGATGCATAGTCGAGCACACATTCTACACCCTCCCCACCCCCTTTGCAAGGCTAAATACCGTGTGTTTTAGGTATTCCGTAGTAAAATGGTAGGCGTTAGTGGGGCTTTATGGTACTATGTAGCTTACTGTGTTAAACCCTTCTGTCTCAATCCAAATTTTTTCTCCGGTCTTAAATGACCAATCCATTTCCCATACCCCTATTTCTTTCAGCTCAGCCGGTTTAATGCTGAAATTGTGACGCCTTGATGTGCCGTTGGTGGTGTTTTGGACTGTTAATTTGCAACTCAGATAAGCTGTGCCAGAAGTATTGCGGACTTGGAGTACTTGCCCGCTGTGCCAAGTTGATTCGCTGAAGGTAATTGATATGGGCGGATGATTCTTAACAGGTTCTCGTGTACCTTTCGTACCTTTCTTTTCGCATGAAGAAAGCAAGGTGCAGCAGGCCAGTCCGGTGAATAAAAGGAAATGTTTCATTGTTATTTAGAATTCTTGTCTGCGTACATCGTAGTCCCCACAAACCAGATACCGAGGAACAGTATTGTTTCGAAAATCTGCAACTTAATCATTTCCCCTTCAGTTTTTTCATAGAATAAAGTAGCAAGTATTGTTAGTATGAAATGAACGATACACACTTTTACGAATACAGGAAAGATGGTGTTTGCGATTTTGTCAAACACTTCGGAGACGTCCTCTCCACCAAGCCAAGTAAATAAAGAACAAATAGCTATTAGGCCAAATGCTAACATTAACCCTATACCCGGGGCAGTTAATAAGATACGCCAAAAAAATGCTCCGTGTGGTACAGCCGTTTCCGTAGTTGCAATAAATTGTGTTATCATAGCAGACTTGTGTTATTGGGTGAGTGCATTGTACGTATTCATAATGCGCAAGGCAGCATACTAAAGCCCTTGAGAATTAGCCAGCGTAATTTTACATGTCAGCCCCCACAGAAAGTGCGTGCGCGCTCCGTTTTTCTTGAAAATTGCCAATTTTTCTGCTTGACTACGGGTTTATGAATACGTACACATCAGAAGAGGTAGCAGCGCTGGAGATATTGCGAGGGACGGGCGTTAACATCGTGGAGGCGGCATTGGTGGCAAGGGCGGCGCTGGAGGCGGGTAGATACAAAGTGAAGCGTACGATGAAGTGCGTAGCACTGGGGGCGGAGGAGTTGAAGAGGCAGGAGAAGACGGTGAGCTTTGAAAAGGCGGTGGCGGAGGCGCTGTCGGCGAGGAAAGAACGCCGTGCGAGGACGCTGAGCGACTACCGCTATGTGACACGGCGCTTCATGAAGCGCTGCGAGGGGCTGGCGCAGCGGAGGGTGCGCAGTATACGGCCGGAGGAGTGCGCTGCGTACATCGAGCAGGCCTTCACCACGCCGAGCCAGCGAGCAAAGGCAAGGCGCGTGCTCAGCGCGGTGTTCGGCACGGCGGTGAAGCGTGGCTGGTGCAGTGAGAACCCGGTGCAGAAGGTGGATGTGCCGGTGGTGAAGGAGCAGCGCATCCGCATCTTGACGCCGGAGGAGATAGAGCAACTGCTGAGCACGGCGCGCAGCTACCGCGGGGGCTGCTGCCTGCCGGCGGTGGGCATGATGCTGTATGCGGGAATCCGCCCGCATGAGGTGGCGCGCCTCACTTGGGAGCAAGTGGATTTGGAGGGGGGCACCATCAGCATATTACCGCAGCACAGCAAGACCGGCGGCGCGCGTCTGGTGACCATCCACAAGCCGCTGGCGCGGCTACTGGCTCAATTCCGCCAAGAAAAAACGGCCAAAATATGCCCGAGGCAATGGGTGAAGCGTTGGCGCCAGCTGCGCACCCAAGCGGGGTGGAATACCCGCAACCATCGCTGGCAGCAGGATGCCCTGCGCCACACCTTCGCCAGCTACCACCTGCGCCACTTCCGCAGCTACAGCGAGCTGCAATACGAAATAGGCCACCGTGACACCAACCTTCTGCGCACGCGCTATGTGGACATGAGCGGCGTGCGGCGCACCAAGCGCTTTTGGTTGTAGAGCCGTCCCCGTACCGAGAGTACGCCCCCACACGCCCCACCCAGCGCCACGCCCGAACAGAGCCCTGCGCGATTTTGTTTTTGACCCATTTCGTCTCGGTGTGGATTTCAAACCGCTCGATAAATCGGAAGTTTGCGAGCGAAGCGAGCGGAATTTTAAGCCCCGATAGGGGCGAAAGACAGTAGCCGGTGGTGGAGTCGCGCAGCGAC
>CAJGCY010000167.1 GCA_904501955.1 uncultured Akkermansia sp.
CGCCGTGGCTGGCGCCTACGGCTCACGCGAACGTTCGTTGTCACTCACGCGAACGCTTGGGGCTTACGCCCCTACACGCGAACGCTCGCTGTCGCTCGCGCGAACGTTCGGCCTAACGGCCTCACGCGAGGAGCACCTAACAGTGCTCCAACTTCCGATTTATCGCGCTGCGTCATACCACCGTGGTATACACAAACCGGCACCCTCGGGTGAGCCACGGGTGCCGGTTTTGAGTATTCGGGGGATTGTTGCGCGTGTATCAGGAGAGCGCTTCCTCCGCAAGGAGTTTGCAGCCACGCAAATCCAGCTTGCCGGTGGGCAGGGTGGGAATGGCCTCCACGGGGACGAGATACTTGGGCGCCCAGAGGGTGGGAATCTGGCGGTCTTGCAGCATGTTGCGGATGGAGGTCAGAATCTCCTTTTCCTCAGAGCTGCGGCGGTGCTGCGGCAGGGCGGAGAGGAGCACGAGTGCCTCACCCTTCTGCGGGTCGGACACGCCGGTGATGGCAATTTGCACGCCATCCTCAGCAGCGAGCTCGAAGGCTTGGTTGAGGGCGAGCTCCACGCCTTCGTGGGGCACCATTTCGCCGCCTATCTTGGAGAAGCGGGAGAGGCGGCCACCGAGGGTGAGGAAGCCGTTGAGGTCCATCTGGCCGATGTCGCCGGTCTTGAACCAGCCATCGCGGAAGATGTCCGCGTTGAGCTCGGGGCGGCCTACGTAGCCGTTGAACACGTTGGCACCCTTGAACCAAATCATGCCGCGCTCTGTGAGCGGGAGCTCCTTGGTGTCATCATCCACATCGGTAATGCGGATGGCCACACCCGGGAGGAGGGCACCGATGCCGGGGCGTACCGTGCCGGGAACGAAGAACTTGGAGCCGGGCACCATGGGGGCATCCGGCATGTTCACGCCGATAACGGGGGAGGTTTCCGTAAGGCCGTACCCCTCCAGCGGTTTGATGCCGCATTTGTCGATGAACTCTTGCTCCAAATCCGGCTGCAGTTTCTCTGCACCGAGCACGAAGTAGCGCACGGAGCGGAAGGTGTTCGCATCTGCACGGCGGAGCATGGCGCGGCCGAAGGTGGGCGTGCCGCACACGAGGTTGAGGTTGTGCTTAACGATGAGCTCGTTGA
This sequence comes from uncultured Akkermansia sp., assembly GCA_904501955.1. Taxonomy (GTDB): domain Bacteria; phylum Verrucomicrobiota; class Verrucomicrobiia; order Verrucomicrobiales; family Akkermansiaceae; genus Akkermansia. Next base: position 1,135 of record CAJGCY010000167.1, read on the forward strand.
GCGTGCGGGCATCCGTCGGGTTCGGGTATGAGCAGAAGGAGCAGCCTGTGAGCAGCGGCAGGAACATGGTCACCGTCATGCCGAAGCTGTGGAAAATCGGCAAGCTGGCCAAGAACTTGCAGTCCGTCAGGTCCAAGCGGCAGGCGCACTGGGCGGCATTGGCCAGCAGCATGCGGTGCGTCAGCGCCACACCCTTGGGCTCACCGCTGGAGCCGGAGGTGAAGAGCATCACCGCCTCATCATTGTTCTTGTGGTCATCTGTATGGAAGAGGTTGCAGATGAGCCCGGCCGGGGCCATCTTGGCCATCAGTACATTGGAGATGAGGGAGAGCTTGGAGAGGTCCTTCTTGAGCAGGTCCTCCACCAAAATCAGTTGCTCCTTTGCCGGCCAGGGGAACTGCGGCAGCTTCTGCATGAAGGCGCGCGCCGTGATGAAGGTCTTCAGCCCTGCCTGGCGCACGGTGCTCTCAAAGGCTGCGTGCGAGGAGGCATAGTTGATGAGCACCGGGGTAATGCCTGCCAGCAAGCAGCTGAGCGTGGCAATCGTACCGCCGGGGCCGGGGGGCAGGATAACGCCGATGCGCTTGTCGTCTCTCTTGCGCAGCTTTTTCGCCACGGCCATGGAGACGCCCAGCACCTTGAAGAACGGCAGCGTGTTGCCCGTCATGCCGTCCACTATCTCCACCTTCGGGTTGGCCTTCATCGCACGCACCAAGGCGGTGGTCAGTGAGCCTTCCAGCAACGGTTGGGCGGCAAAAAGTTCCGCGCTCTTCTGCAGCCAAGCCGCCATCAGGCGCTCGCCGGTCTGCGGACCGGAGGCCAACTTGGGCAGAATGCAGAACTCCTCATGCGTGTCTGCATCCGGCACTTCGCGGAAGAGGGAGTTGACGCTGTTGCCGTAATGGCCGAGGAACAACGGGATGGGGGAAATGTGCAGGCTGCCGACGTGGCGCAGGAAGGGGGAGGGCACATCGCTGTACGTGCCGCGTATCTTGGCTACCTGCCCGGGCAGGAAGACAACGCTTACCCCTGCCTCTAAGCGGGCGAGTATCTGCTCGCGCACGGCGCGGGAGGTGGTTTTGCGGAAGTCGAAGTACTCTATATCCACCCCTTTGCGCTGCAGGAAATCCATAATCTCCGTTGCAGGGGGGAAGGAGGGATCCACCAAGTAACACACCTTGCCATCCAGCAAGTGGTGTAGTGCCTTACCCGCCTCGATGCTGATGCGGTTGGGCATGTAAAAACCCGGGTTGACGATATTTTCTTGTCCGTGGACGATAAGACCGGCCATAATGCAAATATGTTGATGAAGTTAACGCTCGCTCAGCATAAGAGCCGCCCTACCGGTTGCCCCGGGGGCGGCTCCTGCCTCGCATTCAGGAGCTGTATGACATTATACCAGCTCTTCTGCGTATTACCAGATAAAAATCCGGTTTTTTTGATTAGAAGGTGTAGGTGGCGCTCACACCGAATACCACGCCGAACTCGCGGAAGGGCACGCAGTTCGGGTTGCCGGTGTAGTGCTTGAACTCGGACTCCTCATTGGCCTTCATGCCACCCTTACCCAGCCAGTTGAAGCTGATGGAGGGAGTGATGATGAAGTTCTCCTTCACGAAGTAAGGCGTGGAGAGCTTGATCCAGAATGCCTGAGTACCGTTGGCGCAAGCGTTGTAGCGGGAATCGAAGTAGTCAGCCGTGGCGCTCATCGCGAAGGTTACAACAGCCAGCATGGAGTTCTCCGTCAGCGGCTCGCCGAATACCGGGGCCTTCAGCGTGATGTACGGCTCGAACCACCAACCGGTGATGCCCTGGAAGGAGAAGCTGGTCTTGATACCGGTGGAGAACCACTTGGCGTTGGAGGGGGTCCACTCCGGTGCGATGAATACCTCGTTCACCACGGAAGCACCCTGGTCGCGGTAGTGCTTGGCCATCACGCCCAGCAGACCACCGTGAATGAAGTCGTGACCGAAGGCGATGTTCCACTCCTGGGCGGTGTACTTCAGCTCCGTCATCAAGGTGAGCTGGTTCTCGATGTTGGCCTGCTTAATCTTGTTCTGCTTAGCCTTAGCGGTTGCACCGGCAAGGTACTGGCCGTAAGCCTCTGCACCCACGGTATCCGGGGTGATGCCCATCTGCGCAAGACCGGCTGCTGCAAGCTGCGTGGCAGCGGCGCCGCCCACGTTCGGGTTGCCGTAAAGAGTGTGGCCGGAGAACGGTACGTGGTAGGCCAGCGTGTGACCAAGGCTCCATGCGGACTCCTTGCCCATGTCGTAGTTCAGCTTCACTGCCGTGTAGCCTACGCTGTCACCCTGTGCTACGGAGTGAGATACAACGTAACCACGACCGGAGTAGTTTGTGTCGTAGCCTACTGTCAAGGATCCTTTCAAGCGCTTGGCGGAGAGAACGGGCTCGTTGGCAAGCGAATCCACCGGGGTGGTGGTGGCAGCGGTGTCGGCAAAGGCCGGTGCAGCAAGCAGGGCTGCAATCAGTGCGTTACGTACTTTCATATCTGTGTGTATGTAGCTTCTTAAGGTTTTACCTCACTCCGTTCACTCCCTGTCGGAGAGAGAAAGTAGAGTGAACTCTAGTTTTGGTGAGCTCATTCTACCAAATTGCTAGAGTAGTGTCAAGCTTATTTCGTGAAAATTCCCATTTTTTTAGGAGAAATAGTGGCAAATTTTGCATTTTTTTGCAAAATTCGGCTCTTTTTTGGGCAAAATGACGCAATTTTCAGCCCTATTTCATCATCATGGCACAAAAAATGCTTGATTTTGTTCCACGTTGTTGTATTTTTCGCCCCAATTTTGAAAGCGGGCTGCGAGGTATGGCGCAGCCGGGTTATTCGCCGCCGGCGGAGCGGATGAGTTGCGCGCAGTCGGGGTGGTGGTGTGAGGTGGCGGCGTGAAGGGCGGTATGGCCGAAGCGGTTTTTGTGCTTCAGCTCCAGCCCGGGGGCGGCGAGCAGCAGGCGCACGCACTCCGTGTGGCCGGACTCCGCAGCAATAATGAGGGGGGTGTAGCCGGTTTTTGTCGTACTGTTCACCTGAATGCCCGGTGCTGCCAGCAGCAAGCGCACGCATTCCGTATGCCCTTGCCAAGCGGCGAGGTAAAGGGGCGTGCGGCCGAATTGTCCGCCTGCATTCACATCCGTACCGGGGGTGGACAGCAGTAGGCGCACGCACTCCGAGCGCCCCCAGTATGCTGCCCAGTACAGGGCGGTTCGGTGGGTGTAGTCCGCCTTGTTGACATCAATCCCCGGGGTGCTGAGCAGTAGCTGCAGGCTCTCCGCGTTGCCGCTGAATGCCGCCCAGTACAGAGCGGTGCGCCCGCGGGCATCCGCGTGGTTCACATCTGCCCCCGCCAGTAGGAGCAGGCGGAGTTTTGCCGGTTCGCGGTAGGCGCTCAAGAGCGACTCACTGTAGCGGGTAATGCCCATTTGTTGCAGTTTAGCGCGTGCTGCCTCCGGGGTGGTGGGCACTTCCTCAGCTGCAGCGGTGGCATCCGGCTCGGGGGTGGGCATTTGCACCGGGGCGGGGGCTTCGGTGATGGTGAGGGCAGGGGGCTCCGCGCTGTCCATGGCGATGTGGTCCGCGAGTTCCTGCGCCAGCGGTTGCACCTCGGCTTTGATGAGGTTTTGCGCTGTTTCGCGGGCTATGCGGCTTGCCTCTTCACGGCTTAAGCCCGCGGGCGGCGGGGCTGCTTTCTCCTCCGCTGCGGTATGGAGGTAGATGATGTACCCGATGGCAGCGCACAAGAGCAACAAGGTGCAGGTGTGGAGCGGGTGCCCGTGGGGCTGTTGCTGTGAGTCGTGGCTTGCCATGGTGCGCGGTATGATATGTCCGCGTATGAGCCTAGCAAAATGCGCCTGAATGTCAAGAGCGAAGTTCCGAGCCCCCCCCACCGCCACTCGCCCGATAAATCGGAATTTGGAGGGGTGATGGTGGGGGAATTTTGCGAGCGTTAGCGCCTGCCACGGCGTAGCTGCGCAGCAGCGAAGACGGGAGCCTAGATTTGAGCCCCGGAGGGGCGCTATAAAATAGCCCGGCGGTGGAGCGGCGAAGCCGCGGAACCCCGGGTAGCGTACAAAAAAGAAAATGGAGCCCGGAGCGACGGAGCGAAGCGACGCAGCGTAGGCCGACATATAATGGCGAGGACCGGCGAGCCACGGC
>CAJGCY010000168.1 GCA_904501955.1 uncultured Akkermansia sp.
GCAGCTCAATAGCCCGACGCGTAAGCGTCGGGTTTAGCGTAAAAATGAATAGGAGCCCCGGATGGGGCGGCAGAGAATGCGTGAAGGGTATTGACTTTGGTCTAGGAATAAGGGTGTGCGCAATGTATTGTTTTTTCAATGAAACTTATACCTCAAGCAACGGCTTTCTGCCGCCCCTCGCCCGGGGCTCCAATCTTTCTCTATCGGGGACCCGGCGCTGACGCACCGGTCTACTGTGCTACCGCCCCTCGGGGCTTTGAGTTAGGCTCGCCTGTGGCGAGCAGGATGGGAGAGGGGAAACAGCTTGCGCTGTGGTGAAGAACGCACCTGCGGTGCGTGGTACGGGGGGAGGAGGAACGACTTGCGCCGTGGTGAAGAATGCCCGTTGGGCATGGTGAAGAATCTGCCTGCGGCAGATGGTGAAGAACAGCTTGCGCTGTAGTGAAGAACGCACCTGCGGTGCGTGGTACGGGGGGAGGAACCTCTTCCCGCAAAAAATCAACAATCCAAATCCCAACCTCAAAAATCAGCAAGCCTTGCCGCGAGGGGCGGCAAGGCTTGCTGGACATAGTGGGCGGAGCTGCTTACTTCTTGCGGCAGCAGCGCTTTTTAGCGGCGGGCTTGGCGGCGCATTCCTCTGCCTTGGGGGCGAGGGTGCGCACCTTGCGCTCCCAGGACCAATCCCAACGGTTAAGGGATGTGAAGCAAGCGGCGAGGAGGTCGACGCTGGCCTGCACGTCTGTCTTGTGAGCCATTTCGATGCTCTGGTGCACGTTGCGCACGGGGATGGAAACCGCACCGGCAATGGAGCCACCGGCCACAAACTTCTGCATGGCGCCGGCATCTGTGCCACCGGCGGAGAGGAGCTCGAGCTGGTAGGGGATGGCGTTCTCCTCGCAGAGGGCGGTCTGGAACTTGACCATGCGGCTGTCGGTGATGAGGGTGCCATCGTATACCTTAATGGCGGTACCCTTGCCGAGGACGGTGCACTTATCGTGAGCGCCGGAGCCGGGGGTATCGAAGGCGATGGTGACATCGAGCGCGAAGGAGAAATCCGGCTGGATGGCGATGGTGGCGGCTTGGGCACCACGCAGGCCTACCTCCTCCTGCACGGAGAAGACGGCATACAGGTCGTAGTCCGGCAGCTGCTTGGCAGCGGCAATGGCGCGGATAGCCTCGATGAGCAGGAAGCAACCGCCACGGTTGTCGATGCTCTTTACGTTGAGGCAATCGCCCATCTCGACGAGGTCGCCGATGCGGGTGATGGAGTCGCCGACGGAAACATACTTCTCCACTTCTTCCTTGGGCATGCCGAGGTCGACCACGTAGTCGGTAACGGCGGGCATTTTGGAGCGCTCCTCGGGAGCCATGACGTGGATGGGCTTAACACCCATGCAGCCGGGCAAATCCTTGGTGCCGTGCACCGTCACGCGCTGAGCGGTGAGGGTTTTGGGGTCGAACCCACCGAGGGGGAGGATGCGGATGAAGCCGTTGTCGTCGATATGGCGAACGATGAAGCCGATTTCATCCATGTGGGCGGCGCACATGATTTTTTTGTCGCTGCACTTGCCCTTAACCACGGCGATAACATTGCCCATGTTGTCGACGGTGATGGAATCTGCCAGCGGGGTCATCTCTTTGATGATGAGATCACGGATGCCGTACTCAAAACCGGGAGCCCCGGTAGCCTCACAAAGTTCCTTGAAGAGTTGGATATTCATGACGCGCAAAAGGATACGCCTGAATTGCCGGATTGGCAAGACAAAATTAAATTTTAGAGGTTGGATTTTGAATTTTGGATTGAGAAATAAGGAAGGTGCAATGGGAAGTACGAGGTGCGAATTCCGAAGGCCGAATTCGGATGCACGCTGTTGAGCTGGTGCCCGCTTCACGAGCGCCGAGTTAGGCTCGCAGGGATGTGGGAGGGATGGAACGGTTGATGCCGAGGTGAAGAACGCACCTGGCGGTGCGTGGTACGGAGTATAGGCTCGCAGGTTTTATGGGAAGGAACGGCATGCGCCGTGGTGAAGAATGCCCGTTGGGCATGGTGAAGAATCTGCCTGCGGCAGATGGAGAAGAACAGCTAGAGCTGTAGTGAAGAACGCACCTGGCGGTGCGTGGTACGGGGGGAAGGAACGGCATGCGCCGTGGTGAAGAACGCCCGATGGGCATGGTGAAGAATCTGCCTGCGGCAGATGGTGAAGAACAGCTAGCGCTGTAGTGAAGAACGCACCTGGCGGTGCGTGGTACGGAGTATAGGCTCGCGACAGGCGAGCGGAATTTTAAGAGCCCGTGCCAACGGGCGGCAGCTCAATAGCCCGACGCGTAAGCGTCGGGTTTAGCGTAATAATAAAAGGGAGCCCCGGGTGAGGGGCGGCAGAGAGCGAGTGAACGGTATGGACTTTTGTTTAGGAATAAGAGGATACCCAAATCCAAAATCAAACCTCTAAAATCAAAAATCCGCTAGTTTTTCTTCACAAGGGGGAATTGCTGGGACAAGGGGTACTCGGGCACATGGATGAGTTCTACGCCGTACATGGCGGCAATCTCGGGGGCGCGGGAGTCGGCATAATCCTCGCCATAATAAATGGTGCGTACGCCGTGGGCGCAGAGGGCCTGCATGCAAGAGGTGCAGGGCATGGTGGTGCAGGCTACTATCTTGGCTTCGCCGCGCTTGAAGAGGCTGCAGAGGTTAATTTCTGCATGGAGCATAAATTTTTGGCGTTCGGCGCGCGATGCCCAAAAGCCTTCGGGCGCGGTAAAGCCGGGGAAGAGTCCGTTGTAGGCCGTGCCAATGACGCGGTTATCCTTATCGAGGGCGGCGGCGCCTACCTTGCGGTAGGGGTCCTCGGAGCGCAAGGCGGCCACGTGGGCCAAGCCCATGACATACTGGGGAATGGAAAGACGGCTCATGGCATTATCTTACAACAGTTTTGCGTCATTGCAAGCGCAATGCTGTGCCGGAGCGATTTTTTTGCTTGCCAGGGCAGGGGGGGCTCTGCTATAAGGGAGGCGATGACAAGAGATTTTTACAATCCGCTTTTGCTGTTGATTATTATTGTATTGCTGGCATGCCGCATTAGCAGCGTGGGCCATGCGGGTAGCTTGGAGGTGTGGGTGATGGGCCTTTGCGCTACGGGTTTTGCGTTGGATGGCTCGTTGTCGATGGCGCGGGCGATGACGCAGCGTCCGGCTATCATGAACGTGGTGTGGGCCGTGGTGTTTTTGCTGGTGGGGTGCTGCACGTGGGTGATGGCGACGAGCGACCAGGGCGCCGAGGAAGAGGAGCTGGCGGAATACCGTGCTATGTATGCCCTATATAAGCAGGAGGGCAATGTGAATGCGCGCAATGAGAATGGTGATACGCTGCTGTTTTTGGCGGTGGAGTGCGGTAAGGAAAATGTGGTGCGCACGCTGTTGCAGCATAAGGAGCTGACGGAGGACCAGTTGCCGGAGGCTGCTATGCGTGCTATTGCGGCTGAGCGCACGCCGGAGCTTTCGTTGCTGTTGGATGGTGGTTTGGCGGTGGATGCAGCCCCGGGCGGGGTGCCGTTGCTGTGTGTGGCGGCGGCGCATGGTAATACGGAGGCGGTGAGCCTGCTGCTGTCGCGCGGGGCGCAGCCTACGGTGGCGGATGATGCCGGGGTGTCCGCGCTGTCGAATGCGGTGATTAGCGGCAATGTGCGCATTGTGCGCAAGTTGCGGGAGGCCGGGGCGGCTGCCGATGCTCCGGATGCTGATGGCCGCACGCCGGCCAGTTACTCGCGCTCTGAAAAAATGGACGAAGCGCTGCGTTGATTTCTTTTCCGCATATACTTATATGAGAGAGAGCATGAAGAGATTTGCCATAACTACCCTATTGGTGCTGCCTTTCTGTGCGTTGGCAGAGGATTTTACCCTGGCTGACGGCACGGTGCTGAAAGAGGCGGAGGTGCTGCACCGTGGTGACCATGATATTCAGATTCGCCATGCGGGCGGGATTGAGCGTTTTTCGTACAAAGAGCTGGGAGAGGAAATGCAGCAGCGCTTTGAGCTGACCCCGGAGCATGTGGCGGCGCGCCGTAAACAGGCGACTGAGGCTGCGGCTGAAAAAAGACGTGCCCGTGAACAGGCGGCGGCAGAAAAACAGCGCCGCATGCAAGAGGACCAAGAGGCGCGCACAGCGGCTTTAGAGTTGTCCGGCAAGTATGCCCGCTACCTTACCGGGGCGGATGTGATGGGCTTGGTTGCCGGTATGGTGACGCTGGAGGCCCGCGCTGCGGAGTTTTTGGCGGCCGAATGGAATTGCCGCGAGGCTGTGCGCTTGCAGTTGCCGCAGGATGCTCAGCGCTTTGAGGCGGAGATGAACACGCGCCGCCCCGGGTATGAAAAGGAATGCAAGAAGCAGGAGAATCTGCGTGTGGAGCTGGAGACCTTGAGCGCCAAAGCGCAAGACCAAGCGGCCAGAATCAAGTTGTTGAACGATGAGGTGGCGGCGCTGCGTGCCAAGGTGGCGCAGCTGAATAAGGAATTGGGCCGTGCGGAAGCCGAGGCGGTGGATGCGAAGACGACGGTGGTGATTGATCGCCCGGTGCCCGTTTATGTGCCTTCTCCGCCTCCTACCTGCATTGGGCATACCACGATTCGCCCTAAACCGTGTGCCCCGCGTCCCAAGCCGGTGCGCCCCGCCCCTAGGCCGCATCATCACCACCATTCCCCCGGCCCTCGCCCCGCATCCTCCGCTAAGAAAATATGAGTGGATTGTGGATTTTTGAGGTTTGATTTTTGATTTCGGAAGTTCCGCTCGCTCCCGCTCGCAAGGGGAGGCGAGGCTAATGCTACTGTTTACGCTCCGCGCTTAAAGCGCGGGCTGTAGCCGTTGCCAAGGTCCGCTCCTGCGGCGTAGCCGCCGAGCACCTAGGCCGCATCATCACCACCATTCCCCCGGCCCTCGCCCCGCATCCTCCGCTAAGAAAATATGAGTGGATTGTGGATTTTAGATTTTTGATTTTGGAAGTTCCGCTCGCTCCCGCTCGCAAGGGGAGGCGAAGCTGATGCCACCCTTTGCGCTCCGCGCTTAAAGCGCGGGCAGTAGCTGCTGCCAAGGACTGCGCCCGCGGCGTAGCCGCCAAGCTTTCAAATCAAAAACCAAAATTCCAAAATCCAACATCATCTATACGTTCTGCAGCGGTTGACCCAGCCTTGCAGCCAGCGTTTTTCGTTGCGCTCGGCGGGGGAGTTGGCTACGCGGCGGCGCATGATGGTTTCTGCCGCGCGGGAGAACTCTGCC
>CAJGCY010000169.1 GCA_904501955.1 uncultured Akkermansia sp.
GCATCAATCGCGCTCTTCACCTTGGGAATCATACCGCCGGAGATAATGCCGGTCTTCATCAGCTCCTGAGCCTCCTTGCGGTTGATACTCTTGATGATGGTGGACGGATCCTTCGGGTCATACATCAAGCCGGGAACATCGGAGATGTAAATGAGCTTCACGGGCTTGAGCTCGCGGGCCAAAGCGGCGGCGGCGAGGTCGGCATTCACGTTGAGCGATTGATTCGTACCCAACTCACGAGCCAAGGGAGAAATAATGGGCGTCAGTTGCAGGGAGAGCGCCTCCTCTACACGGGAAAGGAGGGAGCCAATCACGCGCCCCACCATGCCAATGTCCACCGGATTGCCGTTTTCATCACGCTCCATCAGTTTTTCGCCCACAAATACGTTAGTGCCGGGAATACCCACGGCCTTACCGCCGGCATCACGCATCATCTCCACCAAGCCGGGGTTAATGGTACCGGACAGCGTGCGCTCCACAATATCGATGGCTTCCGGAGTGGTTACACGCAAACCGTTCACAAACTTTGCCTCCAACCCGGACTCCGCCATAGCCTTGGAAATAGCCTTGCCGCCGCCGTGCACCACGACGGGGTTGAGCCCCATGGCTTCGAGCACCACAATGTCACGCATCAGGGACTTCACCAATTCCGGGTCATCCATGGCGGAACCACCGAACTTAATAAGCACCATCTTATCACGATAAGACTGCATGTACTGAAGAGCCTCTACGAGGATGTTGGCCTTCTGAATTTCCAGCTCGGGCTGGTCTACCTTGCGCTTGCTGATCATGGCGTTAGATATAGCGTTTGAGTTTGAATATAATGAGCGGTACGGCACCGGCCAATACCATGAGAACGAGCGAGAGCCAGAAGCCCCACTCAGTCTCCAAGAAGGGAATGTACTTGTAGTTCATGCCGAAAATGCTGGCTATCAACGTGGGCGGCAGGAAAACAACGCTCATGATGGTGAACACCTTCACGATGTCGTTCTGCTCAATGTTAATCAGGCCGAGCACGGCATCAAGCATGAAATTAATTTTGTTGGAAAGGAACGAGGCGTACTCGGAAAGAGAGTTCACGTCTCGAGAAACCGGGCGCAGGGGCACATACAAGCTATCGTGCGTGCTCATGCAGGAATCCTCGTTACCGGCAAACGTAATCATGCGCAGCAAGTTAACCAAGGCATCTCGCTGGCGGGTAATGAGGTCACCCACTCGGCCCAGCTCTTCCAAGGCATCACGCAAATCATCCGTATCAGGGGTATCATCTTTCTCTTTGCGACGGCGCTGAGAAACGAATACCTTTTTGGAGAGAGCATCCAAATCCGTACCGAATCGCTCCAACACGTCAGCCTGACGATCCACCAAGGTTTCCAGAAGTCCGATAAAGACCAAGTCCCTATTCGTTGTTTGGCGGCGCAGCAATTGGTGCGAGAACACGCGGAAAGAATACGAATCCGTATGGCGGATGGTAATAAGTATACGAGCCTTCAAAATGAAGGTAATTTCCGAAATGATAGGCTCATCCGTCTCCACGCGAGAGAGCACGGTCGTCGTCATGAATCGGCCTCCATCCTCGCAATACAAACGCGAGGTTGCCTCAATTTCTCGCATTTCATCCTTGGTGGGCATTTCGATGGCACACAACTTCTCCGCGTACGCTAATTCCTCGGCGTTAGGCGTCAACAAATCTATCCAAAAAATATCACCGCTGCGGTTGTCTTGGTCCTCCAAGCCAACCGTACGCGAGATTCCTTCCTCTGACTGTGAATAGATACGAATCATCGTTCTCTTCCGTGGTACAGATTGATGCGCACACGCGCCCACTTGTTGTGCCGTTAATCTAGCACAAATCTCTCCGCAAAGCAAGCAGTAATGCGCTCTTGCTGCCATTTTTCTTCTTGACTCAGGATATCCTTTCTTTCATAATGAAGACATACGGAGAAATGTAGCTATGAAAAATGCTCTGATGTCCCTCATTCTCAGCGCCGGCAGCATATGCATGGCGAACGATGCCCCACAACTGAAATTCAGCTTGACTGAGGCTGAGTTTTGCACCTTTTTACCCTACAGCCAATCGGCGCATAAGGATTTCGACTCCGCAGTGACTCTGACTTGGAGTGCGCCCTTCGCCGGAGCACAGGTCGATGAGGATGGTGATGGCTATGACCGTGACGTCGAATGCGCAGACGACGGCACGCCTTATGCAGCAATTAGAGAAGCACGCTTCCACGGTAATTTAACGGATGCCAAAGGAAACGTCATCCCCTTGGAGCTCGAAGATATCGGATTCGGGGAGGATTGTCTGGAGCTCAGCCTGATTAACCAAAACGACAGGCCTTCATCGTTGCAATTCACTATCGAAGGCACACTTACGTTTGTTCTCTACGGGGAGGACGACACCGTAACGATGGCACCCATTGCGTTGAATCCGAATGAAACCCGCCGCATGGGACTTTACACCGTCAGCCTCAAGGTACAGTCTGAAGAAGAGGAGGAAGAAGAATACGACGACACGGAGGATTCGGAAGACTTTGATGAAGCGGATACGGATGAAGATGATGATTGGGAAGTTGAAGAAGAGGACAACACTTGCATCATCATCAGCGCACACGACTCAGAGGAATCCCGCAACTTCATATCACGCATCTACGCTATCAGCTTCAGCGGTACGGATAAAGATGCTTGGGAGAGATACCAAGATGACGACGGGAACAAACTCACCTTCGACTTCACCGGCCCGGATTCCGAACTCCGCCACGGCGGAGAATTACAGCTTCACGTGCGAGAAGGCGGCACTACCTACACGGTTCCTTTCAACCAAGTAATAGACTTAAGCAAACGCTGAACATCATGAAAACCTTACCCTTATATACCGTCCTTCCGGCACTGCTGCTGAGCGCACCTGCCGACGAAGTTCCTACCTTTCATGTGACCTATGTAAGCATTGTGCCACCGACTCCGGCTCATGCAACCCCGGTGCTGCGGAAAGATGAAGAAAGCGGCGAACCGGCTCCGGCGCTTGTTGTGGCAGCAGAGGCGCTTATCGACGCGAAGCAATTTGAGAACCTGGACGTCGAAGATGTCGAGTCTATTGAACCGAGAGAACCCTCAGATGAACCGAGAAAAGGCATCACCGTACACGGTCCTAAAAGCGTCATCACGCATTTCTCCTGCGAGCTGGTAGCGGCAGATGACAAAAAGCTTACATGCGCAGACGGTGAGTGGGCATATTCTGAGGCCGGTGTGCTGACGGCTCCTTTTGAAACATACGATAACTTCCCCATCCAAGAGGAATACACCCTGCGAGGCAACTTGGAATACACCGCCTACGCAGAAACGCACCGCCGCTGGTATACCGGCCAAGCCATCCGTTCGAACGACAAGATAGCCGTGACCGTAGGCGGATTCCAAGCAAAACTTTTCAGCAAGAAAGCGGAAGACGGCAAACTCGGCTATTTCCTTGAAGTCAAGGCAACGGGCAAACTCACGACAGACCAACTCACAAATTTGGTGTACAAAGATAAAAGCGGCAAAATCTGGAGCATGAATTCCGATACATGGCAGGGGGAGGATGCGGCGAGCTTTACCTATGCAGAGACAGAGGGTAACAGAATCATCCTCTTTGGACTCAGCGGCGACAACAGCCAAGTATCCGGCATGGCTGGAGAGCTCATCATTGAGGTGGAAACCTACGCAAAAGGCACGCCCCACAAGCACAAGATTGACCAAAAACTACGACTTCTTGAACAATAAGAGCTGAAAACTCAGCCAATAATCACAGACAAACGCATTATGTCTCATCTTTAGCTCGACAAATGCTGTAAATTATGATTTATTAGGCGCACGTAAATCCAAACCATGAAGTCTTATACCATTTTCCAGAAGTCGGATGACGAGACCGTCAACAATTTCCTTGCATGGATGCGCGACCAGGAGCGCGGTGTGTACCGTGCAGCCCTGCGCGAGCTCGGCGCTCTCAAGAAGCTGCGTCCGCAGTTCCTCCAGCAGAAGCCCCTCGAAGAGCAGTTCGCATGGATTAAGAAGACCCTCTCCTGGAAGCCGGCAGAGACCATCGCTGACCACCTGCTGCAGGTGTGGCTCATCCGTAAGCACGAGGGCATGCTTGTCACCTTCATCGAGAAGCTCGGCATCGCTCACAACGGTCACGGCGTGGTGGATGTGCTGCCCGAGACTCTTGACGGCGAGAAGCTTAAGGAGGCTGTAGACACCCTCTTCGAGAAGTACCCCGCCGGTGCCGTTTCCGTATACCTGCACATGTTCCAGAACCAGACCGAGCTCGGCTGGCCGGAGCTGCAGCAGATTCTGGATACGGATGAGCGCGTAACCATCCGCTAATTTTCTTTTGCACTATTCCGCGTGACGGAAGACGAGCAATATATGTTGCTGGCAATGCGCGAGGCTGATAAAGCCCGCGCTGCCGGCGAAGTCCCCTGCGGCTGCATCATTGTTAAAGATGGTCGCATCATCGGTCGCGGGTGGAACCAGGTAGAAGCCCTTAAGGACGCCACCGCCCATGCAGAAATGCTGGCACTCACGGCAGCGCAGGCCGCTGTGGGAGATTGGCGACTTGAGGGCTGCACTGTATACGTAACCAAAGAGCCCTGTCCCATGTGCGCCGGGGCTATGGTACACTGCAGACCGGACCGCGTTGTGTTCGGTATCTGCGACCCCAAGGGAGGAGCCTGCGGTGGCTGGATTCACCTTTTGGACTCCAACCCACCCCTCAATCACAAATGCGCCGTACAGGGCGGTGTGCTGGGGGATATTTGTCTGGAGCAGTTCCAAAGCTTTTTCCGAGAGGCAAGAGCTGCTGCCAAATTGCGCAAACAACAACTCAGAGAGCAGCAACAACAAGAAGATGACGCCGCAAATTGAGCTTTACCTGAACACCGAGCGCGAGTGGGTCACAGAGGAGCTGTTGGAGCACTTTGCACAAGCTCTGCAAGCCCTGCTCCCGGAGTTGTTAGCAACCCCTCAGGGACCGGACCACGTTTTATCCACCCTGCCCGTTGTTGAGATAGCCGTGGTGGATGATGAAACCATCGCCCGCGTACACGATGAGTTCTTGAACGACCCGAGCGAGACGGACGCCATCACCTTCCCCTACGGTGAAATTTTAGTCAGCTGCGACACCGCCGCTCGCTACGCTGCAGAACACAATCTTTCCCCGCAAGAGGAGCTTTTCCGCTACATGGTGCACGGTCTTACCCACCTGCACGGCTAC
>CAJGCY010000170.1 GCA_904501955.1 uncultured Akkermansia sp.
CGGCTGGCTTTCTCCAACTCGGCATCCCGCATGGGTGAGTACGGCATTTGTCGGACATACGGCTCTGTCGGCTTTTCTGCAGAGGGGCTTTGGCAAGATTCCGCTGCTATAGCTTGTGGGCTTGTGCACGAACTAACACCTACAGCTGCAAGGGTGAAGGCAACGGAAGCTATGATTTTACGTAATTGGGGCATGGTCATGGGAAATTAAATCTTTTTGTCTGACTGCTCAGGAGAAGTCTTCAGGAAACATGTCAATATAAAGGACGCCGCCCCAGTGATAAAGGAGATAGCCAGAGCAAAAGCGGCAACAATGCAGTAGACGATACTATCGTCAATCAATTCGTCAACCGCATCATGCATCGCTTTGAACTGTTCCTCCGGCTGCATGGTATACAAAACACCATCCAGCATATAAACATCTGTCATTTCGTTAACTATGAGCAATCCGGCAACCAAGCCGATAAGGATGCCGGCCACAGTAAGCATCTGCAGAACAAGTATCACGTTTTTCTTCGTTAACAATTGCATTATTTATCTCCTTGCTTAAATTAACACATCTCTCTGGCGAATCCGCAAGATTTTTTCAAAAATTTGCATTTAATTATCGGCAGACATTCTGAGAATTGCCCGCACATGCGCCGGTAGAGAATCGCCTTGCTTCATGATATGGTATGTTTCCGTAGATTCGGTCAGGTACAAGGCCACGGTTATTTTATCCGGGTAAGCAGTGATAGAGAATTGCCCGCCCGGCACTCTATAATACAAGCGCAGGCTACCGGTTCTTTGCGCTGAGGGGAGAATGTTGTGGATTTCACGCACCACAGAGCGAGAGTCCTCAAGACTCGGCACATTGGCACTCAGCAAAACTGCCAGTTCTTTCTGCTTCTGCTGCAACTCATCGCCACGGCGTAATTCACCTTGTTTAAATGTGATATAGCCCAGAACTCTGGGCTGCGGCAACGCCCCGACAAGCACGGGTAGCGGCATTCCGGCACCCGCTCGCCAGATATCGAAGTGACCATACTCCCCCGGCTTTGTGTTTCTCATAGCCAGCAGTAGATCCGCAGGGCATTTAATGGACGCGCCGTTATACTTGAGGATGTAATCACCCACTTGCATTCCCGCACGCTCTGCAGGGCTTCCCGGAGCAATGCCCACCACTTTCAAGCCTTGACGTTTCGGAACTCCGTAGCGTACCAAGTATTCCCTCTCCTCCGGGCTAAGCTCGTGGGACTGCACACCAAGATAGATTTCCGACACAATCTCCCAGCGGCAGGGTTCAGGCCCCGCTGCGGCCAAGGAGGTGGAGCATCCCCCGCACAGCAAGACGAAAAGTAAGCAGATGATAGGAAATAATTGATTCATTGTAAAAAACTCATAACGTATCCACACACACAATAATCCGGAATTGCCCGGAGGAAATTGAAGCCCCCTCATCCTCAGATTGAGGCAAATCGGTAGCCGGCTGCATGCCATTTTTCAAAGCATCCAACTCGTTCAATGCAATCTGGCAAGGCAAGGGATGCTCTACAATTTTCTGCTCAGGGGCTTTAGTTAATGATGCTTCCGGTGTATTCTCAGGCGAGCGCATCAGAACCATGCCAACCACAGCTAATAGGGCAACGCTTGCTGCTACTTGAGCCATACGCTTATAGAGCTTGCGGTTCAGGCTACGCTCCACCTCGTCATCTATCAGCCGCAGCATTTTTGCCGTGAACTCATCACTCATAGGGGAGCGTTTATCTTGCTCGGCCATTTCCTGCAAGATGTTTTCAACGTCTTCTGTGCTGTAATGCTTCTTGTTCATGCTAAGTCTTCGGAGTAAAATTTTCTGAGTCGGAGCAGTGCAGATTGGTAACGAGCTCTCACGGTGGATTCCGGCATATTGAGCTGTCTGGCGATTTCGGCAAAACTAAGCTCTTCCCATATCCGCATGCGGACAATGCGCGAGCTCAATAGGGGCAAGCACGAAAGCTGATGCCGCAAGTGTTCGTGAATACCGCTATCCGGAAGCACTATGCCGGAGCTCTCATCGGCACCATATTTCTGCTCAGCTTCGAGGCGCCGTGCGTTTTTCTTTTTCTGATTAATGGCTGCATTTCGGATAGCCGTGTAGGTATAGGGCAACCATTCTTCCTGTGGCAGATTACGACCTACAATGGCTGCAATCACCTTTCCCATTACCTCAGACAACAAATACTCGGCATCAGTCAAGCTATCCACCTGCTGCTCGGTAAAAGCTATCAGGCGATGGCGACACGTCAGAAACCACTCCGCGCATCGCTGGTGGAGCTCTCGACTGTGTCTGGTAAAGAAAAAGCGCATCCGTATAAGTAACCTGTCTTCATTATATATAACTACTCCGGAGAGGTCAATCCGCCACTTTTTTGCAAAAAATTGCTTTTTTCTTTAAAATCCATACTTCCCGGATAATTACTATGGCAGAGAACAAGGATAACGGAGCTTGGTCAGCCAGGGCTCCTTCCTACCCCGAAAGGTGGCTTTTTGGCGCGTTGTTGAGCCGGGGAGCAGCCTACATCAGCCCCTTCTGCGGTAGCGGATTCGCTTGGTGGCGCGGCGTTTTTTTCCTAGGACTTGGCGCGAGAAAATGTACCAAGTCAGGCAAAGCGCACCCAGCGAACCTGCTCCAAATAGTATAGAGTCAGCCCACATGTAGAAAAAGAGATTGATGAGGTTGGTCTGTGGATTTTCCGGCAGGTAAAGGACCGGTATCATTTGCCCCCGGTGCATATCTCCTGAGCTATGGCAGAAGGATTCGCTTCGATAGGAGACTCCATCGGCAGAAGCAAACTCGTATTCCACTCGTGGTTCCCAGCGTTGCTTAATCTTCTTTGAGTGAAACAGAAAAGAGATATCCTCCGTCTCTCGCATATAGACACGCACCTCACGTCCTTGGGTTTCCGTACCACGCAACAGCAGCGGCAGGCGGGACTCCAGCCTCTGAACACGGCTTTTTCCGTTTCGAAAAACGCAAATAACACCTTACCAAGCGTAGGATACAACCGTTGGGGAACCATTGCTCTCTAGAATGGGCTTTCCGCCCCTCCTCTCAAGCGCACGGGCATTTTGCAGCGCGGTTCGTGCATTTTTTGTTACCGATGGCGCAAAAAAGACGCCGGCAAGGGGCGACCGGATGACGGAACTCATTCTTGTCCGGCTTAGTGGATTCTTAGTATAGTAATCAGCAACACAAAATTGCAAAAAGTGCGTTTTCTAATAAATGGACGCGCGCGGCGGGATTGTTAATGCTTTCGTGCCTGATTTATTCTTTTTTGACTCTACCGAAAAACAGAGTCCGGCTTCTCGTAACCCTATCTGGCTCATGCTACGTCAAGACTGGCAGCAGGAAGAGAATGGATACCGGGGCAAGGATTGAGTCTCTGGACAGAGCTCTTTTTATCTGTTCAGCCCCCATGATGCTCCTCTAATGACAATCCACATCTTTAAACACTTCAGCAAAAGGTGCGTAGTTACCGGCACCACGGGAATTATGATCTTCTTTAATTGCAAAGAAAATATGACTGAATACTCCGCAGAACTCCGGCTCTTGCATTACAAGCGGTCGCGGATTGCTTGCAATTGGGTGGTGGTTCTAATCCACTATGCTCCACTTAAACCAAGAAACCGAATCAGAAAACAATCTGGTTCGGTTTTTGCTTTGCATTGATTTTCAACACCTACGCCCGCTTAGGCATTACACGCTTGCAAGCCCCGCCACCGCCCTGCCGGGCGCAAAACGGGGGCAAAAGTCAAAAAAGCCTAAGCATGCCTAAACCCGTTTTCCTAAGCTCAAATGCTTTTTAGGGTCACTAAACATGCCTCGAATCTACAATTTGTTGATTCTGTGAGCTTAGGCGATTTTGAGCAGAAGAAACCATATCGCCAAGCAAAGATGTCTCGAACTGGCAAGATACACAGAATCAGGTGTTTAAGGCGCATTTTTCCGCGAGTGGCAACCTAAAATGAAACATCGCTTGCAAGGCAACAAAAAGACACTTGCAAGCGATGGACAGAGGCCGGGGCTGACAAGCGAACAGCCTAGGAGGAATCCTAGGCTGCAAGGTGGTGTTTTGTGGTTATCCTCAATTTAGCGTATCCACAGGGTCCCCGAAGAGATCGATAAATTGGAATTTATCGTTATCTATACTCATTTGGAACTTCGATATGAAATGTCTCACACAATAACTTCACATCATGTACATCATTTTCATCAAACTCGTATCCGAGATGGAACATTACTTGACTATATGGTTCAATACAGGAAACCTCTATCTCCTCAATTTTTCCTTTACCTGAAAAAATTTCTAACGGAAAACAATCCCCCTCATAAAGAATTTCACCTTTGCCTGTATATTCAAAACAATGCAAATCAATAATTCTGTTTTTCGCATCTTCCCATACAGTATGATTCAATGTTGTATATTCCATCTTAATTTCATAAAATCCATTAGCTTGTATTATCTCTATAAAATTCTGATAATCTTTCTTTTCTACAAAAATATCAATATCGTTATGGCTTCTTGACTGATGTCCAAGAAGTGCATCTACACCCCAGCCGCCATCAAGAAAGACTTTAATCTCCGCATCTATTGCGAATTGAAGAATCTGTCTTACATCTGTTATATTGACCATCTTATCATCCTCACAAATTCGTGTTTATCGCGCAGAGCTTGCAGTTTTTCTCCCAACTTAATGAACTTGGGGTCTTTGCTATAACTAAGCGTGTATCTGTTACAGCGCATTATATCAATTCCCGCCCCTCTGTTCAAGCGTGGATGGCATTTTGTTGAGCATTTCCTGCATTTTTGTTGCCTATGGCGCAGAAACAGGGCTGCAAGGGGAGGATTCGTGTTGTTGCTGCGTTACCTCACCTATGACCGAGGCCGGTATAACCACGGCATAAATAGCGGTGTTGCAAACGACAACAAAGGGGATTTCCACAGCCCAAGATGCCCAGTAGAGAGGCCGCAGCGCATAATGCAGGGTTGAGCAGCGCTCTGTGCTGTAAATAATATTGACAAGGCCACCGGTCCAAAGCGCATCAACCCAATCAGGGTCAGGATTCGGCTTGCATCGTACGGCATGGGTAAAATCAAATTGCCCCACAGGAATCATGCGCGGAACGCTTTCCGGCGGAGCATCTGCATCAATTTGCAACAAAAGCTTTAAACCGTACTGGGTCATCA
>CAJGCY010000171.1 GCA_904501955.1 uncultured Akkermansia sp.
AAAAAAGAAAATTGAGCCCGGAGCGACGGAGCGAAGCGACGCAGCGTAGGCCGACATATAATGGCGAGGACCGGCGAGCCACGGCGTAGCAAGCGAGCGCAGCGAGACGCGAAGCCGGGAGCGAAGCGGAGCTCCGAGCCGTTGTGGACGCGTGTTTTTGGTGTTTGCGGCATTTTGAAACAATGCGGCATTTTTGCGCCACGCTTTATGCCACCCCTCCGGGGTTCGCATTTGTTTTTTTGGGGCGGTTCCCGGGGTTCCGCCCCTCGCGGGGCTCTACCGCCGGGCTATTTTATACCGCCCCTCCGGGGCTCTAATTTAGGCTCGCTTGCGCTCGCAAATTATACAAAAAATTCCCCTCCAACTTCCGATTTATCGAGCTGTTTGAAATCACCTGAAAATTTAAACAGCGCGATGGGAAATGCGCCTAATATATAGACTAACTCCTTGAAAAGGCGGTGGGTAGGGAGTAGAAACGGTGGCATGGAGTATGTTGTCGCATTAACATTGTTGGTGGCGCTGGGGGCGTGGGTGGTATCCGCGTATTTGCGCTTGTTTCACTTATATGAGCGGGTGCAGGGGGCGTGGAGCCGGTGGAGTGACGCCACTCGCCACCGTAATGAATGCCTGGGGGATTTTGTGCAGGTGTTCGCGGCCTACCTGCCACAGGGGGATATATTGCCGCGAGATATGCGGCGCTGGGCTGCGGATTCCGCGCGTGCCTTGGTGGCGGCACCGGCAGCACCGCGTTGCGGTAATTTGGCGAACTTAGCATCCGCCGAGCGGCATTTACGCCGCGTGGTCAGCCACTCCGTGCATACACTGGAGACCACGCAGACCATGCGTGATGATGCCCGTTTGCAAGAGTTGAGTCACGCTGTTTCGGTGGCGCTGTACCGTCAGGAAGAGCTGGCCGGATTCTACAACCGCTCCGTAGCGGAGTACAATACGGCATTAGCGGCCCCCGGCGGCAAATTGCTGGGTGGCTTGTTCGGATTTTGTCCCGCAGCCAGCGTGAGATAGGCAAATACAAAACCCCCGCCGGCAGCGGACTGCGGGCGGGGGTGAAAAGTGACGGGGCTGGGCTATCAGGCCTTGAGCTCGTTGCCGAGTTCAATGATGGAGTACTCGCCCTCGCGCAGGCGGTACACAATCTGCAGCACATTGCGGCGTGCGTTGCGATACAGCACAAAGGGTTTGCCGGAAATCTCCAGCTCCATGATGGCGTCCTCCTTGTACATGGTCTTGAGCTCGTAGCCCTCGCGGGTGATGCGCACCGGCTTCGGGTCCTCCGGAGCGTCGAAGTCCTCGTAATCCAGTACCTCCTCATCGTAAACCTTCTCTTCCAGCTTGCGGATGCTCTTGGAGCGGTGCGGGCGGAAGTGCTTCATGAGGCGGGTCTTATGCTTGCGCATACGGCGCATGATCTTGGTGACGGTCTCATCAATAGCCGCATAGAGGTCAGCACCAACGGTAGACGCCTGAATGGTGATGTGATCCGCGCAGAATAGCACGATTTCCGCCACCTGACGGTCCTTTTGTACATCCACTACCACACGAGCCTCCACGATTTTCGGATAGTCGATGTGAATACCCTGAATCTTCTTGGTTGCGAACTCGCGAATTGCATCCGTTACTTCAACGTGACGACCGGTTACGACAATGTTAGTGTCAACATTCGATGTCTGCATGGTTGGTACCTCCTTCTATGTTTTTGGTTGTTTCAGATTGCAGAGGTAACGCAAGTATGCGCCTTTCTGCAATACTCATACTATACCCATGTTCCCAGAAAAGCAATAAAAAAATGCTTAATTTTTCATTATTTTTTTTGCGGGATAAAAAGCGGGGAGTTCCCATGATGGCTAAGGTGCTCATTACTATGCGGATGCGGCATTTATGCGGGCTGCGGGGAATTTTGCTTATTTTTTCCCGCAGTGGTGCAGGGAGGTGCAAAAATGTTGCTTTTGGGGTGGCGGAAGGCTCCTTTTATGCCGGCAATAAGGCTGAGTTCTCGCCGGTAGAAGGGCAAAAAACGGGCAATGCAATGAATTTGGCTTCACATGGGCGTTTTTTTCGTGTAGAATGCGCGCATGACCACGTACAGCGCACCGGCAAAAATCAATCTCTCCCTGCGAGTTTTGGGCAAGCGAGAGGATGGCTATCACAATGTGGACCTCCTGATGGCAAAGCTTGATTTGGAGGATAAGCTGGACTTCCACAACTCCAGAACCACCACCCTGTTGTGCGATAATGCATCCATTCCGACGGATGAAAATAACTTGGTAATCAAGGCTGTGCGTGAGTTTGAGAAGGCATACGGCCGCAAGGCAAAGCAGCGCATTACGCTCACCAAGAACATCCCCTTCGGGGCGGGCTTGGGCGGTGGCTCGGCAGATGCTGCCGTCACGCTCCGTGCTGTGAATGAAATCATCGGCACCAATTACAGTGAAGAAGAGCTGCAAGCCATGGCTGCCGCCATCGGCAGTGATGTGCCTTTCTTCCTGAACCCCGTGGTCAGCCGCTGCACGGGCAGGGGGGAGATTGTCACCCCCGTGCCGGAGCTCGCCGGGTGGAGCAGCCCCATCGTGCTCATCAAACCGCAGTTTGCCGTATCCACCCCCAGCGCCTACCGTGGTCTGAACGGCGCTCACCGCATGAAGGGCGTGAATTACGGTGCCCAGATGGTGGATGATATCAAGCTGGTCAATGAGTTGGAGCGTGCGGTCTTCACCAAGTTCCCGGTGCTGGGGCTGTGGAAAATGTGGATGCTCGGGCAGCCCGGCGTGCGTGCTGCACTGATGAGTGGCTCCGGCTCTACCCTCTTTGCGCTCACGGAGACCCCGGAGCAGGCTCAGGCTTTGGCAGCTGCTGCCAAGGAGGAGCTGGACCCCACGCTCTGGACCTACTGCGGTACGGTGAATCCGCAGTAATGCCACCCTGTGCAGATGAGGGTGCTTTCCATAGATCCCGCCATTCGCAACACCGGTTTTGCCGTATTGGACGGCGACCACCGGCAGGCGGTGGCGTTGGAGTACGGCACGCTTTCCCTGCCGCAAAAGTTGCCGCAGAGCGCGTGCCTGCTTGCCATTCATGAGAAAGTGTGCTCGCTCATTGAGCAATGGCAGCCGGATGAGCTGGCGATAGAGGGCATCATCTACGTGCAATCTCACCGCACGGCTATCTACATGGGCTCTGCACGCGCCGCCACTGTGCTGGCTGCTGCCCGCTATGACCGCCGCATTATGGAGTACCCGCCCTCATGCGTCAAACTGGCTACCGTAGGGCGGGGCAGTGCCGGTAAGCAACAGGTCGCGTTCATGATGCGCGCCATGCTCCGCCTTACGGAAACGCCTGCTCCCGACGCAGCGGATGCCCTTGCCATCGGCTTCACTCACTTGGCTGCCTCGGACCCGCTCAAGGAGCATCTTTTCCGCGAAAGAAAGTACATTTGAGCCGAATTTGGCCTCATTTGCCCCAAAAATGCAAAAAAAATGCGGAATTTGACAGATTAGGCTTGCAAAAGGTCGCCATACGTTATAATCTCCGCTATGGCAGAAATTCAGCTTGGACTTACATTTGACGACGTGCTCCTGCTTCCGTGCTTGAGCACCATTCTTCCCGGCGAGGCCGATCCTTCTTCTCAACTCCTTCCGGGTTTCCCCCTGCGCTTGCCCATTCTCTCCGCTCCGATGGATACCGTAACGGAGGTGGATATGGCCATTGCCATGGCTCGTGAGGGTGGTCTCGGTGTGATTCACCGTAACAACCGCATCGACGACCAGGCCGCTATGGTGGCTCGCGTGAAGCGCTTTGAGAACGCTGTGATCACCAAGCCCATCACCGTGACGAGCCAGATGCGCCTCAGCCAGGTGAAGAGCATCATGCTTGAGCACGGCTTCTCCGGTTTCCCCGTGGTGGATGAGGATAATAAGCTGGAGGGCATCATCACCGGTCGCGATATGCGCGTGTTCGACGGTCATGACTTGGACACCATGAACGTGGCGGACGTGATGACCCCCATCGGTCGCCTTATCACCGGCGCTCCGAACACCACCCCCGAGGAGGCTCGCAAAATCCTTTACCGTAACCGCATCGAGAAGCTCCCCCTCGTGGACGAGAAGGGCTGCCTTGCCGGCCTGATTACGGATACCGACATCCGCAAGCGTGAGGCTTTCCAGGAGTCCACCAAGGATGAGTTCGGCCGCCTGCGTTGCGGTGCTGCCGTAGGTCCGGGCCCGGAGTTCATGGCTCGCGCTCAGGCTGTGGTGGATGCCGGTGCAGACGCTCTGTTCATTGATGCCGCTACCGGTCACACCAGCCGCGTGCTGCACGTGATTGAGAAGCTGCGTGAGCTCGGCAAGCCCGTTGTTGCCGGTAACGTGGTGACTCAGGACGGCGCTCGCGACCTCATCTCCGCCGGTGCCAGCGCTATTAAGGTGGGTGTGGGCCCCGGCTCCATCTGCACCACGCGCATCATCTCCGGTGTGGGTATGCCCCAGTTCACCGCCATTCAGGAGGTGGCAAAGGTTGCCCGCCCTGCCGGCGTGACCGTGATTGCCGACGGCGGTATCCGCTACTCCGGCGACGCTGTGAAGGCTCTTGCTGCCGGTGCCGACCTCATCATGATGGGTGGCATGCTTGCCGGTTGTGAGGAAAGCCCCGGTGCCGTTGTGCACTACCAGGGCCGTAACTTCAAGACCTACCGCGGCATGGGCTCTCTGGGCGCTATGCGTGCCGGCTCCGGTGACCGCTACGGTCAGAACGGCAGCGGTAAGATGGTGGCTGAGGGTGTGGAGGCTCGCGTGCCCTACAAGGGTATGCTGGCGGACGTTATCTTCCAGCTTGTGGGCGGCCTGCGCTCCGGTATGGGCTACCTCGGCGCCAAGACGCTGCAGGAGCTCCGCGACCACGCTCGCTTCGTGCAGATTACCTCCGGTGGTCTGCAGGAAAGCCACCCGCACGATGTTACCATCACTCAGGACCCCGGCAACTACAGCCGCTAAAGCCCTGGTTGACGCATCTTTTGCAAACAAAACGGCTCGTTGCTTCCCGCAGCGAGCCGTTTTGTTTGCAAAAATAATCATCGATGACAGTCGATTTCAGCCAGCTCGGTAAATCGGAATTTGAAGGGCAACAAAATCTATCGGAGCGTGGGACTTTAGTCCCACAAATACGTGCGGGGCTAATCCATAAGAGGGACT
>CAJGCY010000172.1 GCA_904501955.1 uncultured Akkermansia sp.
GAATGGTCACACGGAATGTGTGGAGGCATTGCTGGCAGCCGGAGCGGATGTAGATAAGGCGGATAAATATGACTATACTCCGCTTTACGAAGCCGCTAGGAATGGTCACACGGAATGTGTGGAGGCATTGCTGGCAGCCGGAGCGGATGTAGATAAGGCGGATAAATATGACTATACTCCGCTTTACGAAGCCGCTAGGAATGGTCACACGGACTGTGTGAAGGCACTGCTGGCAGCCGGAGCGGATGTAGATAAGGATAAATATGGCAAAACTCCGCTTTCCTCCGCGGCCGAGAATGGACGCACCGAATGTGTCAAGGCATTGCTGGCAGCCGGCGCGGATGTAGATAATGCGGATAAATATGGCAAAACTCCGCTTTACGAAGCCGCTAGGAATGGTCACGCGGAATGTGTGGAGGCATTGCTGGCAGCCGGAGCGGATGTAGATAAGGCGGATGATAGGGGTGAAACTCCGCTTTACGAAGCCGCTAGGAATGGTCACGCGGAATGTGTGGAGGCATTATTGGAAGCCGGAGCGGATGTAGATAAGGCGGATGATAGGGGTGAAACTCCGCTTTACGAAGCCGCTAGGAATGGTCACGCGGAATGTGTGGAGGCATTATTGGAAGCCGGGGCTGAGTGTGATGATCAGTTGTGGTTGCTTGTCTTGGCTGCAGCTAACGGGCATAATGATTGCGTTAAACGATTGATTGCTTCTCCCGGTCTAGGATGTGAGGATGTAAATCCGCTGATTTTGGATGTGTTGCAAAATGATAGTTTTGCGTTGCTGCAGCATTTGCAATCCGGAGTTGATTGTAATGGTGTGGATAAGTGGGGGTGGACCCCGCTCCTTCATGCAAGTAGGGTGGGCTACGATGAATGTGTTAAAGTGTTACTTAAAGGAGGAGCTAAGGTCGATAAGGCAAATAAGGATGGGGAAACAGCACTTTTTGTGGCTGCATCATTAGGTCATAAGGATTGCGTTAAAGTCTTACTTACCGGAGGCGCTAAGGTTGATAAGGCAAATAAGGATGGGGAAACCGCGCTTACAGCCGCAGCAGGAGAAGGGCATAAGGAATGTGTTGAGATGTTGCTTATTGCCGGAGCTGACCTAAATGGGAAACCCAGTCGAGACGCAAAGTTCTATGTAAAGATTGTGCTTGGTGCAGAAGAGTTTGAAATGAAACGCACTCCTTTACAAATGGCTGCCCGCGGAGGTCATAAAGAATGTGTGGATATTCTGCTTAAAGCCGGATGCGAAGTAAACAAAACGGATAGATTTGGATGCACTCCTCTCTATGATTCCGTTTTTAGTACAGACTGTATGGACCTGTTGCTGGCCGCCGGTGCTGATGTCAACAAATCTGATGAGGAAGGTAGAACTCCCTTGTTCAAAGCTGCAGATTATAGGTGTACTAGGAGTGTTGAAAAGTTGCTTGCAGCCGGTGCTGATGTTAACAAATCTGATAAGGAAGGTAGAACCCCCTTGTTCAAAGCAGCAGAGAAAGGTCATGCTGAGTGTGTTGAAAAGTTGCTGGCCGCCGGTGCGGATGTCAACCACGAGGATAAAGAAGGTAGAACTGCATACGCCATAGCCTCATCAAACGGACACAGAAACTGCATGAAGCTCCTGAAAGCTGCAGGCGGGAGAAAATAATACAGAATCTCCGGTGAGACTCACCATAGGCTTATGGAGCCCGGTGATGACCTGCAATGGCGAGGCAAGCGAGAGCTGCGAGCCCCGGAGCAGGGCGCCCTGCAAGGGGCGCCCCCAGGGAACAGTATCTGAAAACTAACGCGCCGCCGTTGCTGTTAGCATCATTAGAGTATTTGTACAAAACCACCCCGGTGAGGATGAGGCCTTACCGGGGTGAAAAATTGTTTGGGATGGGGCAGGGGTGTTATTTGATGCCGCCGATGAGGAGCTCCGCGTTGTTTTGGGTGCGTTTGATGTTGCGGAGGAGGGTCTCGAGGGCTTCCCAGCCGGGGAGGGTGGCGAGCTGGCGGCGCAGCTGAAGGATGCGCGTGAACTCGTCCGGGTGGTAGAGGCGGTCATCATTACGGGTGCCGCTCTGGGGAATGGAGATGGCGGGGTAGATGCGGCGCTCAGAGAGCTCGCGATCGAGGCGGATTTCCATGTTGCCGGTGCCCTTGAATTCCTCGAAGATGATTTCATCCATGCGGGATTCGGTGTCGACCAAGCAGGTGGCAATGATGGTGAGGCTGCCGCCTTCTTCCACATTGCGTGCAGCGCCGAAGAACTTGCGGGGTTTTTCCAGCGCGTTGGAGCCGAGGCCGCCGGACATGATGCGGCCACCGATTTGGTTGGCATTGTAGCCGCGGGAGAGGCGGGTGAGGGAGTCCAGCAGGATGATGACGTTTTTACCTTGCTCTACAAGGCGGCGTGCGCGCTCCAATACCATGTCACTGAGCTGTGCGTGGCGCTTGGAGGGCTCATCAAAGGTGGAGGCGTAGACGGCAGCGTCCACCGTTTCCTCGAAGTCGGTGACTTCCTCCGGGCGCTCGTCGAGCAGGAGAATGAGCAGCTCTGCATCCGGATAATTGGCGCGGATGGAGCGAGCGATGCTCTTGAGCAGTACGGTCTTGCCACCGCGGGGCGGGGCGACGATGAGGGCACGTTGGCCCATGCCCAGCGGGGTGATGAGATCCAGCACGCGCATGGCCGGGAGCTTGAGCCCCGTGTTCTCGAGCATGATGCGCTCTCTGGGGAAGAGGGGTGTGAGCTGGTCGAATTCCTTGAACTGGGTGAATTGTTTGGTGGGCACGCCTTCAATCTCCACGATATCCGTGGCGCGGAGGTTGCGGTTGGCCTTGCTGCTTTGCTCTTGCGTGAGGCGCACTTTAATCTTGTTACCGGGGCGCAGGTGGTAGCGGCGCACTTGCTCCGGCAGCACGAGTACGTCATCCGTGCAGTGGCGGAAGCTGCGCTTTTCATCGCGCAGGAGGATGGTGCCATCATGCTTGACGTCAATGACGCCGGTGGCATACACCTGGTTGCCGAGCTTGGCGTAGGCGCGACCGAGCTCAAGGATGATTTGCGGGCGAGTCATGCCTGCAGCGCCTTTCTTGAGGGTGCCGGCAGCGAGTTTTTGGAGCTCGTTGAGGGGCATTTCGCGCAGCTCATTGAGGCTGATGACGGTGGAGCGTGCGTGCACCACCTCAGCGCCCTTAGCGAGCTGGGAGTTGAAGAAGTATTGCACCTGGCTGAGGAGCATTTCGCGGCTGCCTTCGTTCCAGAACACGGTAGCGGAGCGCTCAATCTTCTCCTGCAGGGGCATTTGGGCGGCAATCATGGCCTCTGCCTCTTCTTGGCTGAAGCCATCGCGAGCCATCATGCGCTTAATTTGTGTTTGCTGGGTAACGGCGGCTAAGCACACGCGATCCGCTGCAAACTCTGCGGGGCTCTCGAAGTACAGGGGAATGTCCACAATGAAAGTGTGCACCAGCTCACTACGGCGAGCCAGCACCTGTGCTTCGAGGCACATTTGCGCGATTTTGGGGTGCACGATTTCATCCAGCTTGCGGCGACCTTCCGGATTGTTGCGCACGATGTCGCGGAGTAACTCTTTATTGACCTCACCTTCAGGGGTGAGGGCATCTTGACCGAATGCCGTTACCAAATCGCGTGAGTGTTTGCCACTCTTCTGCAATTCTTCTACAGCTTTGTCGCAGTCAAAGAGTTCTACACCTCTACCGCCGACTTCCGTAAGCATTTCAACAATCGTAGACTTACCGGATGCAATGCCACCTGTTACAACAATAACCTTCACGGCGGGCATTTTAGCAGCTTTGTGCGCGGGTTTCAAGCGCAAAGCGCGTGTGCGTGCTTTTTTTATGGGGGAGGGGGTGCCGTTCGGGTTCTGTAAGCCGGATTCTGTCCACCCTTGCGGGCTGTGTGACCATTTTTCTCATGAACCGGGAGCGGCTCATGCCCTGCGTTTATAGCAGGGTGCAACTATTACCCGGGGATTATGAACGGGCAGGCTACCCTTCCCCTGTTCGTCTTGCATCGCGCGGGGTTTACCGTGCCTCCGTCGTTACCTTCGGAGCGGTGGGCTCTTACCCCACCTTTTCACCCTTACCCTTGCGGGCGGTTTGTTTTCTGTGGCACTTTCCGTCCACCCGGCATTGGCTCCGGGCGTCTCCCTTTTTCAAAGGACGCGCTGCCTTGTGATGTCCGGACTTTCCTCTACGCGCCAATGGCGCACAGCGGTCACCCGAACCCGAACGGCGCAGCAACTCTACACCAAGCAGCGCGCTTTTGCAAGCCTAAATCAGTGTATGTTCGCTTTTTTCGCTGCGTACAATTTGCTTGCAATAGTGGGGCATATAAGGTAGAGTATGTGTGCATGAGTAAAAAACGCGTCGTCATTCTCGGTTCCACAGGCAGCATCGGTACCAGTGCGCTCAAGGTAGCACGTGACATACCGGAGCGCATGGAGGTGGTAGGACTTGCTGCCCACAGCAGTGTGGAGGCGCTGGCTGCCCAGGTGCGCGAGTTCGGCGTGCGTGATGTATGCATATATGACACCTCGAAGGTGGAAGCACTGCGCGCGCTGGTGCCGGCGGGCACGCGTGTGCTCAGTGGTTTAGAGGGTTTGTGTGAGCTGGCAGAGCTGGAGGGTGCGGACATGGTGCTGGTGTCCATCATTGGCACGGCGGGGTTGAAGCCCACGCTGCATGCTATTGATGCCGGTAAAGATTTGGCGATTGCCAGCAAAGAGATTTTAGTGATGGCCGGTGAGGTGGTGATGAGCCGTGCTGCGGAGAAAGGAATCAATGTGCTGCCGGTGGACAGTGAGCACAATGCCATTTTCCAGTGCCTGCAGGGGCACCGGGGCGGGGCGGAGCAGGTGAGTCGCCTGATTCTTACCGCCAGCGGCGGCCCGTTCCGCAAAACGCCACGCGAGCAGTTGGCCTCCGTCACGCTGGAGCAGGCGCTCAAGCACCCTACGTGGACGATGGGCCGTAAGATTACCATTGACTCCGCTACCCTCTTCAACAAGGGTTTGGAGATGATTGAGGCGCGCTGGTTGTTCGGCATCCCCATGGAGCGAGTGGATGTGATCGTGCACCCGCAGAGCATTGTGCATTCGTTGGTCGAGTATCAGGATGGCTCCA